>JAUZPR010000057.1 GCA_030705825.1 Bacillota bacterium
CCACGGAATAGCAGTGCCAATTAGAAAAATCGGCATTTTTCCGTCTCTTCTTATACATATGATATCCGTCGGGGAAAACACAGGAGAACTGGACGAAATGCTTACCCGTACGGCAGGATTTTTTGATGAGGAGGTGGAAGAAGCCGTCGAAAAGCTTACTGCAATGATAGAGCCTATTATGATAGTTTTACTGGCATCTATTGTAGCGGTAGTAATCCTATCAATTATGCTTCCTTTGCTTAGCATAATGAGCACTGTAAAATAAAAATATTATGGAGGTATGTCTAATGTTAAAAAAGGTTAAGAAAGTGAACAACAAAAAAGGATTTACTTTGATTGAACTTATTGTGGTTATTGCTATTCTTGGAATTCTGGCAGCTGTTCTTGTACCCAGATTTACAGGATTTACAGATGATGCAAGAGCTGCTTCTGTACAATCTGATGCAAGAAACATTGCAACAGCTGTCGAAGCTATGTTAGCAAATAATACATTACCAAGTAGAGGCAGCGAAACGCAAGTTATGGCTCATGTTGGAAGGTCATTAGGCGGACAATTAATTTTGGGCGATACAGCTGGAGATTTCCTATATATGAAAAACGGAACTGGAACACAAATATATTACGTAACATATAAAGCTGGAAATATTAGTGATGCAACTACAACTGCGCCTACAGATTCAGAATTTGGAACAATGCCTACTAAAGTTACTGCAACAGAGACCAAATAAATTAATTTTTTCAAAATTCTTAAATTTTAATTGTGCCCGAGAAATCGGGCACAACCATATTTTTATAAGGCTGCGTAACTTATGAAAAATAAAGGCTTTACATTAATTGAAATTATAATAGTCCTTGCAGTTATTGCAATACTTGTTTCCATCACAACCCCCAGTCTTTTAAAGCAGAAGCAAAGCAACGATAGCAGAGAGCTTCAGGCAGAAACAGAGATGATAAACAAGGCAATACGGCAGTGCTATGCCCTGGAGGGCAGATTCCCTCCTACTGCCTGGGATGGAAATAAGGACTGGATGCAATATCTGGAGGCGAATTATTTTATAAGATTTGATAGAAGTAAGTACCTGTACAAAGACGGCGAATATAACGAAAATACCGGTAGTTTTACAATATATGAAAAACCATAAGGGAAATGAATTAAATGCTTAGAAACAATAACAAGGGGTTTACACTCATAGAACTAACTGTAGTATTAGTTATACTGGCTATTGTCGGGACTATGGTATATTCGCTTGTAGGCTCAGGCACCAAGGCTTATAAAGAAATCTCGGAAAATTCCGATGAACAAAGCGATGCCAGGATAGCCATGTCCTATATAACCATGCGCTTAAGGCAGAATGATTTTACCGGCGGGTATGAAGTCCGGAGTAATACTATGCTTGTTATTAAAGATACATATGGAAATGACAAATACAGGTTATATAAGGATTCTGATTCGGTCTTCCTGGTGGAAGATACAGGGCAAAGAATTACAGCAGTAAATATAGCAAAAATAAATAGCATAAGTTTTCAGGATACCGGAAACGGTGTTGAAATTAGTATCACATACGGAAATGAAAATAAAACGCTTGATACTATGATAACTATGAGGTCGGATAAATAAGAGTTGACAGTTGACAAAGGTCGATTGACAGTTGTAAAGAAAAACCAGTAATTCCGTAGGGTAAAACTTACGGCTGGAAATACCAAGTTAACAAAAACAGACTGAATAAAAATGATAATTAATGAACCGGTTTATCCGGTTTTAAAGATAAATTACCGTGGCTTTACCACGGAAGGGGGAAAATGATGCTATCCGATAAAATACTCGGAATGGATATAGGGACCAAGAACATGAAGTTCGTCCTTGTCAAGTCGGGGAAAAGAGCTGAAATAGCTGATTCTATTGTAGTGCCAACTCCTGAAAAGTCAGTTTTTGAGGGGCAGATCAGAGATATGGAAGCTCTTGCTTCAACTATAAAAGGACTTGTTTCGGAAAAGAAAATAAAAGCTAAAAATATGGCTTTAAGCATAAATTCGCCCTATGTTGTCGTAAGAGAGGTCAAGCTGCCTGTATTAAAAACCAGCGAAATAGCCGCGGCAATAGAATTTGAATTATCACAAAGCTTTCCGGGAGTCGGACAAACCCATTCCATAAGCTACAGAATATACAAAAAAACACCTGATTCAATGCTGGGTATAGTTTGCTTCTGCCCAAACAAGATAATAGAATCCTATGAGGAGCTTGCCGAAAAGGCGGGAGTCAACCTGAAATATATTGATGTCCATGCCAATAGCGTTGCAAAGGCTTATAACAAATTTGTCAAGGCTGCAGAATCCGATGAGCCGGTAATGATTATAGATATAGGGCATTTAAGCTCTCAGATATATGTTCTGATTGGCGGGAAGGTGGTATTGTCAAGGAATTTCAGCGGCGGCGGCGCTTCGGTTGACAATCTTGTTTCAGACCATCTGAAGATTTCACGAGAAGAGGCTGAAGCTCAAAGAATAAAAAACTATTCCGACCTGTCCATAGAGCCGGATGCCATGGAAGCTTACATAAGGCTCGGCTATGCGGCTGTAGAAGAGCAGATAAGACAAACACTGGATTTTTGCAATTACAATAAATTCAAGGATGGGGTAAAGGGTATCTACTTATCTGGCGGTGGCTGTCACATTCCAGGACTTGAAAAGTATTTTACCGAAACCTTCAGAATACCGTCTGTTATAGCCAGGCCTATGAACAGAAGCAAAGTTTTTCCCGACGTTCTTGCAGACATGATGCCTGCAATAGGTTCGGCGTTAAGGGAGGATTAACCGAAAATGTATGATATAAATCTTCTGCAGAAGAAAAAAAAGCAAAGCAAATACAGCTTTATAACCGACCGGGTGAAAATACTTCTTGCATGTATGGTTGGAGCCGCATTTATTCTGGCTGCTTCTACAGGTATTGTAATGCTGCTGGATTCAAATTATAAAAAAGATAATGATCAATTGAACAAGCATATAGCAACAATGTCCTCAATAAATAAAGTAAAGCAGGATCTAAGCCAGAAGCAGGCAAAATCGGCACGGATGACGGCGTTTGCAAAGGCGGTATCGGCTTATACCCAGGCAAATACCCAATTGTTTGACAGTATATCAAAAACAATGCCCGACAATATATTTTTTCTGAATTATTCTCTGTCGGCAGACGGAGATATAAATATTTCAGGTAAATCCAAGGACAGGGAAAGCGTTGCATATTTTTTATATAATCTTAATCAAACAGGAGCCTTCAGCGATGCTTCCATTAAGAGTATAACCTCCAACAGCAGTTCCAATAATGGGAAAGCAGCAGAAATAACCGACTATAGTTTTACAATAACCTTAAAAATAAAAAAATAATTTAAAAAAATAAATCTGGAATATTATTTTGTTTTATATAAAGGGAGATAAGGCATGAAAATAAACTTTTCCGATTTTAAGGCAAAACGAAGACTCACCCAAAGGGAATTTTTATTTATATCCTTGCTTGTATTGGTACTGGAAATATATCTTATAGCAACCTTGACCATAATGCCGGCATGGAATAAATATAGCAATGATAAAGAAAAGAACAGCAATTTGTCAGCATTAAGCAAAAATCTTGAGATACAATTTGCCAATAAAAGGACTTATGAAAAAAACATACAGCTTGAGGAGTTTAAGATAAACAAGCTTTCGGAGGAAATACCTCCATATTCTTCACAAGAGGATATTGTTCTAACTATGGATAATTACTCAAAGAGCACAGGGCTTGAAATAGATTCCCTTGCTTTTGACAGTGTGGGTACCAATCTTTCAAATCTGCAAAAGGGAATAATGCCTTCAAACGGTAAAAGTGCAGTAAACCAACAGCCTCAGGCCAGCCCGGGAACCCAGGCTTTGCCAGGTAATACGGGAAACACAACGGCTTCCATTACAGGAGATGGTGTATCCCTTGCATTTAAAGGCACTTATAACCAACTGTACGGTTTTTTGAGTGATATTGAAAAAAGTACACGTAAAATCATTGTTAGTAACATATCGGCAGCAAGGGACGCAGATGGATTGCTAAACGGAACAATTACTCTTATGTACGTGAGCTACAGGGAACCTGGGGATAATGGACAATATAAGCTTACAACCCCGTCAACAGGCGGAAAGGTCAATCCGTTTGTGCCATATCCGGGGTATAAGGACGGCAGCACCGTACAGAATTCAAATAGTACCACCCCAATAAAGATTATAGACCCCGATTTTTATCTTTTGTTAAATACATACAGGGACAATGCCCCGAAAGTAATAATGGGAGTATACCCAAGAACAGAAACGGAAGTTTATGATGATGTAAATGATCTGGTAAAAGGAAAAATCACAATAAGCCAAAGCGGCGGTAAATATAAATATACCTATACATTAGGCACTTCTGTTTATACAGAAGAGTCTGCACTGGCAGTCAAGGATGGAGTAATCAGAATGAATGTGACATCACAGCCAAGGGTTTCGCCGGCCGATAAGGTTGCAATAAAAATGGATATTGAAAATAAAACATCATTGCCATTTGAAATAGACATTGTATCTGATGACAAAGATATGCCAAGATTTACTGTTGGAAGTAAGTCTGGAAATGTTATTGTCAAAAGATAATAATTCTATTAAAGGGTTAAATTATGAATTTTAAAAACAATAAAGGTTTTACACTAATTGAAGTTATAACAGCAATAGCCATTGTTGCAATTGTCTCGGGTTCGTTGCTTGAGATGTTCGTCTTACCTGCCAAAATGAATTCTAAGGCTGATGCGGCAGACAAGGCTAATACTATGGCTGTTAAAACCGCAGAATATTTTAAAGCGGATCCGATTGATTTTTTCAATGGTACACCAACAGTAACTATGTTTGCAAACAATACAATTATTCAGCAGCAAAAAGACGGCAATGGGCAGCTTGCGGGGACCGGCTATACCAAATATTATGACAGTAGATGGAATGAACTTGGTTCAAGCAATGGTGCCTCTTACATGCTGACTGCAAATGTCTCCGATAGGGCGGGCTCCAGTTCTCAAAATACATATTTAGCAAATAGTAATGCGGAATTTTCTCCGCAAGCCAATATTGATAATCAATATACATTATCCGTTGCAAACGGCGGACAAATTACCTTGACTGGCAGCGGCGGATATTCTGTACAAAATATATATTCGGGGAACAATACAATAGGTTCAAGGCTGGGTGTAATATTTAATTATCCATCCGGAGATACAAAAAATTATGTTATCCATGTCGATAACCAAAGTGGTTTACCGGTTGATTTATACGTTTATAATGCTCCTGTAAGGTCATTTGTATCGATTGATCCGTTAAATGGAGAATCAAGTATTTCATATATTCCGGATGTATTTTCACAATGTAATCTTGACCTGAACCAGAACAATTATACTCTGTCTACATATTATCCAAATACTTCGGATAAAAGCAGCTTTAATTTGATTTTTAAGGATGGTACAGGAAACCTGATCTTAAATCAGGCCGGGATTAATACCGCATCTGTTGGCGGAACTCTCACTTTGGGTTTAAATTATCCTTTGGGAAGCAGTCAAAAATTCAATATTGCTGTAGACAATAAACTGGACATTCCTGTTGAATTAAATGTAACAGATTCACCAGGGGATAATTATGTAACATTAACGAAAGTTTCAGGAGAATCAAGTATCATAAGTGAAGCTTCGGGTAATTCGGAGTATGTGCCATATTCCATAACTGTAATTATAACAAAGCTTAGTGATAATTCTATTCTCACTAACTATACTGCAGAAAAATATATGGCCAGTGATGGGAGATAAGAATATTTATGAAGTATCATTCACTGCATATAAAACAGAATAAAGGTTCTGCCATGGTGATGGTTGTATCATTGATACTTTTGCTTATATCCTTTGGTACCATTTCTTTACTGGCCGGATTAACCAATGCCAAAATGGGTATTAAATATTCCAACTGGTCAAAAGAATATTACATGGTTGATAAAAATGCAGAAGAAAAAGTGGAAATAATTGATTCAATACTGGGTGATGCAGAAAAAGCTACCAGAGAATATTTTGCAAATGAATATTATAAGAACAGTGTTCACCCTAATATGTCAAATAACATTGCAGTTGTATCCCAAAATGCCCAGGATATTTTAAACGCAAAATGGAGTCAACTAGTTTATGGTCCAAGCCTTGTACCTGCGGATTCACATATTCCCACTGATTCTGATGATAAAATAGTATACGTTATTGATCAGAATAAATACTCTGCAAAGCTTAAACCTTTTATAGATGATGCCTTCAATAAAATGTATTTTTACTTTGCTAATTACTTGTTGAATTATTATAAAAGCACATCCGGTTCATATTATAATGATTTTAATAATAATTTGAATCCAACAAGTGACTACAGCAATATAATTATCAACTATATCAATAATGAGTTCAAATCGGACTATCTCAGCTCATCCGTGAGAGATGACTGGAGTATTGATGTAAAAAACAATAAATGTATATCAGTATCTATAGATGTTGCAAAAGCCGCTGCCCAAGGAAAGCATGTTTTAGTAAATCTGGATATAAAGGTTCCTTCATATACAAGCAGTGTACAGACAAAAAAAATACCTTTGAGGGGTAATCCTATTTGGGCAAATGCCATTACTGCAGGGAGAAGTATTTTCTTTAACGATACTTCATCAAATGCCACTCGTATATCCGGTGATATATTTGCGGCTGATATGGATGAAACAGGGAAGGACGCAGAAGGAAAAGATATAACATATATTTCCGAAGGAAATAATGATGGTGTGGTTAATAACGGGGCAAATGTTGAATTATACGGAAATATTTACTCCAACGGTGATGTTCACAATTACAAGGATTCAGGAAAGATAGCTGTACACCCTTATTCGGATTCAGGATATACAATTCCAAAAAATTTTAAGAGTAATATGTATGAAATGAGCAGCCAATTTATAAATACTCCCGATAATACAAATATAGATTTACATAATTATATCGAGGGGAATGAATTAATAGGACACATTCCGCTTATTTATAATGACATAAATGGTGGAAATGTATATTGTAATAATTTATCTGTTGAACCGGGTATTAAAAACACTTCAATAGATGTAGACGGGAATGTTTTTACGAAAGATGACGTTCAGATGGACGGTGAAAGTTCGTCAATAAATATTCATAAAAATTATATTGGAATAAACAGTATGGCAAATGATAATATGGATCCAAACGGGAGCAGCGCGGTTATTAATAATATGCCTGGAAGCAGCAGTATTACTTTGAATGGTAACTTTTTAGTACCGGGAGTAGCTTATATAAAATTTGACGGAATAGATGATGGAACCGGTAAAATTACAACATTAAAAGATGGCATATATTACAGTACGGCAGAAAGTATGTCTGCAATAGCAAATGACAGCTTTACTTTAAACGCCTTTTCTGCAGTTACGGATCCTATAAATGACACATTTACAAACTATGTTTATGAAGATAAGTCTGAGCCTGGCAATAACAACTTCTACAATTTTTACCTATATAACAAACAGGATATTAATTCCGCAATTAAACATTTGCTGGATTTCTTTAATAACGGGGGACAAAATACTTTTACTTCAAATATATCACTTCCAGGAAGATATCCTGATAATATTAGCGGGTATACACTAGGGGCTGATATGATTAAAGATAATAATGGCAATAACAACATATTAAAAAATTCAAACTTTCATATTACGAATAATAATAGTGATGCTGATGTGATAGCATACGATTACAATAACCTGAAAACCACTTTAAAAACTATTATGGATTACAAGACATTAAACCTGGGAACAGATAAGTCAGCTGTTCAAGATAAAGCCAATGTGTTCGGAAATTTTGTAGACAAGTCCGCAGTAACGGAAGGTGGAAATAATTCCTTCTATTATCTGACACCCGATAGTAGCACAGGTAAATGTACTTTTACCTTAAATCCAAATACAAATACGATGGGTATTATCTATGCTGCGGGAGATCTTGAAATACAAGGCACCGGAAATTTTTACGGTACTATTATTTCCGAGGGTAATGTGACCATAGATCAAAACCCGGGAATCTATTATGACGAAAATGTTATAACAAATATTTTATTGAATTTTCAGGATGTCAGGGATTTCTTCAAAAAAGGTGAAATTGGAAAGACTGTGTATGCAGATGCCTATTCAATAAACAGTGGTACAAGGAATGCTTCATACATAAAAAGATACTCCATTACCCAGTGGAAGGAAGAACAGGACCAGATGGTTACTACTCAACAGCCCTAAAACATCTTATTTATATTTTTTTATACAGAAATATACTTAATTCACATAAAATAAAGCACAAAAATATATAAAATAGGGAATTTTTATTATATAATTAAATTGATTAAATATGTTTTCATAAATAGATATAATAGCGTTAAAATTGATTTGGTTTGATGATTATCTGTGGGGAGGGGTTTGCGTGAAAAAGATATCACTTATCCTTGTTATAACCATTCTAGTATCCATGATCTCAATAGTTCCTTTTACCGCCAATGCCGCAACTTCGGGGACAGGCCTGACCGGTAAATATTACAACAACACGACGTTAACCGGAAGTCCTGTACTGACACGCGTTGATGCAGCAGTTAATTACATGTGGGGCACAGGTGCACCTGCTGGTCAAGTCAACAGCGATAATTTCTCTGTCGAGTGGACAGGCTTGATTCAGCCATCCTACAGTGAAACATATACTTTTTATACACAATCGGATGACGGTGTAAGACTATGGATAAACGGCAGCCTTATTATAGATGACTGGACGGATCATGCGCAAAAAGAGGATTCGGGAACAGTCAAGCTTACAGCAGGACAAAAATATAGTATTAAGCTGGATTACTATGAAAAAGGCGGAGATGCAACTATACAGCTTTGGTGGTTAAGCAACTCACTCTCATATAGACAGCTTGTACCCCAGTCAAGTTTATACCCCGCATCATCTTCATCATATAATCTCACATTAAACCAAACAACCGGAGGTATTATAAATTCCAGTTCATCAGGAAGCAGCTTTAATCCTGGTGATTCTGTTACACTTACAGCCATACCTGATGTCGGATATGTTTTCAATGGATGGTCCGGCGATCTTACCGGCAAGACCAATCCGGCAACAATAACCATGGACGGCAGTAAAACCATATCTGCTACATTTGTTTCTGGAAAAAGCCTGCAACCTTTACGTATACTCGAAGTTGAGCCTGGTCTCCAATTCGATATCAACAGTACTATCAAAAGCACTCTGCAGACTTATCTGGGAAGAACAATAGAATTGACACAGATGCCAATGTCCTTGTTCGTTTCCAAGATAGATGAGATAAACGGCTATTATGATATAGTCTATATAGGAAATCACACATATTCATATAGCGAAAAAGTATCAGGTACAAATATCAATGTTGCCTACTCACTTCTGGGCAACAAAATTACAGGCAACAATGTAAGCGCATACAGCAATATGGCCAATACTGTTTTTAAGACTACAAACAACTGGGTTGAATATTTGAGCGGCATAGATATTACAAATAGACGAGCTGCAGTACTAAAAAGCTTTATAGATTCCAAACAACTCACATTATTCGGAAACGGGATTTTCAGTAGTTCCATGAGCAGCACAAAGCTGTACAGCAATTTTATAAGCTATTATAACAGCAAGCCTCAGAATGTTGTATTTAATGTAACTGCATCAACATTATTGACTGCTCTCGAAAAATATAAAAGCACAAGCTATGTTCGACCATATTTGAATATAACATCTAAGCCGGATCAATATAACGGTTCAAATATTATATCGGATAGTTCAAAAAAGCTTCTCGGTTATACTTTCGATATGGTTGGTAATGATAATCTTTCAGTAAAGCTGTATGTCGATGCAAATGGTGACGGAATATATACCGATAACGAAGTCGTATATAAAGCAGGCGATACGTCAGCATCAAGGTTAAGTGATACTAACGGCCAAACTGTAAATTATTCTATTCCGGATTATTTTACAGGTCTTCTTGCATGGAAGCTAGAAATAACCGATAATACAACCGGAACCAATGCTTATGAGACAGGTTCAACTGCTTTCAAGGGGAACGAGCTGCAGATAAGAATGCTCCAGGTTCTTCCGGATAATACTTCCCTGGATATTTCAACACTTCCAGCCAGCAGCTTGCATAAGACCGGTGAATTTAATATCAAGGTAGATACAATAAACGCAGTAGATATGTTTAAGAATGGCAGCACGTTAGGTACTTTGATAAAAAGCAATAACGGATATAACGGAAATCAAATCACTGATTTGAACGGTAAATACGATATGATAGTTGTTGGCTTCCAGGATGATTACGGTAATGATGATTTAAATATGACTGCGATTAGTCAACTCAAGAGTTTCGCCTCTGACCATAAACAAAGCTTGCTGCTTACCCATGATACAATTTGGCATCAGCATTATAACTATAATATGACTCAAAATTTCAGAGATATGGTTGGACAGAATATTTACAACCATAATCCTCAAATAGTTGAAAGTGGGGTAAAAAAGAACTCACTTGGCGGAGTTTTCAGCTCTTTGCTTTATGATGTAAGCAAGAGTCCGTTCTGGGAGACAACTAAAACGATTAAAATAAATGATAACTCATTGACACAATATCCTAACATTCTGGGAGATGTGACTATTTCTGATACACATCCTCAGTATTTCCAGATTGATCTGGAAGATCCGGAGCTTGTTCCGTTATACGATGTTTATGTTCCTTCAAGTGATGCAGGAATAAGCTTGAATAATTTGGATCCGCAAAACTTTTATTACACATATGCAAAAGGAAACATAACATATTCGGGGACAGGTCATAATGCTCCAGATGGTGTAAATGAGACCCAATTATTTGTAAATACCATAGAAAAAGCCTCCAACGGTGCAAACCATGCACCGACCTTAACAGTAAACGGTTTGGTAAACGGACAGAATGTTACACCTAGTCAAAGCAAGTTGGATTTCAGCATTCTTGCAAGTGACGTAGATCCGGATGACGCAAACTTAACTGCAAATATATATGTCGACAGAGATAACGACGGTGTGGAGGATCCAGGAGAGCTTGTTTCCACCTATTCGTTACAAAGAGAGGTTCAAAAGAGTATAAGCCTTACTGCAGATCAGCTTAATTTGACCAGTAGCATCCAGCAGTTCAATATTATTGTAGATGTACTGGATAATGACGGAGCTAAAGCAACTCAAACTATACAGCTGAATCATAAAAGCCAGCCTACCATTACTGTGGGTACAAACAGCCAGAATTGCCTAATTGGAGACAATATCACACTGAATATACCTATTAATGCTTCCGCTTCAGGTTTGGACAGTGAGTTCAGAAATGTCAGCCTTGCAGTGGATAACAGCAATACCTCCAATGATGTTCAAGTATCCAGTTCTTCAGGATGGACAACTTCGGGAAATTCATATACGATAAGTCTGCCTGATGTTGAATTTAATACTAGTGCTGTTTGGAACAACACATCTTCTAATAGTTATTCGGTAAATTTGCCTGTAACGATTTTGAAGAATGCCAATAATTCATCAACTAATTATGCACTGGATATACCTGTTACAGTATCCTATCAGAGATATGATACTGTTTTAAAAACTTCAACTCCTGAAACCATTAAAGGTAATGCACATATCAACGTTAAGGAAGGCTTAATGAATGTAATGGTTTCAGATTCAAACCTCAAGGGTATTGATAATGTCAGTGTAAGTGTCAGTGCCAGTGGAGCATCAACCGATTCTGGTACTACAAAATCAGGCGCAGTTAGATTCAATCAGAAAAAGGCCGGAAACTACACCGCACAGATCTCTGTTCCAAAAGGGTATATACTTGCCGGTTACAAGCTTAATGGGAGTGCCGTGCAGCAATTTGCTCCAGGCTCACAGACAGTTTCAGTTGTTATGTCCTATGACAATTCAAATCCTACTGTTGAGTTTATTTTGAATGTGGCAGATACTATTAATCCCGACAGTTTGTATTATATTACACCTGATAATAACAAACATGCCATAAACAATAATGAAATAAAGACATATAATGGTTCAAAAATTATAATAATGGAAACGTTTACATTGGATCCGATACCTGAAAACCTACAGTACATGTACGCAGGATATAAGGTCAGTAGCGGTACCAAGGTGGGGACTATAATTTCAACAATTACTCCAAATGGAATGACAGGCTATTTTTCGGTAACTGATAAATTACAGAGTACGCCCATTAATTCCACTCAAAATAAGTTTTATTTGATCATTCAGATTGATAGTGCGGCAAGTGGATCAGTACAGCTGCCAAATGATTTTTACCTAAAATTCAGTAATGATTCAGTAATAGAAAAAACTATAACTAACAGGAGTGTCAATATAAAGCGTACGAGTCCGCCTAAACTTAGATAAGCAGAAAGGTAAATCACAAGTCCTCCCTAAACGGAGGGCTTTGCTTTTGTTGGAAAAATCCGCCTTTATTTTTCCTGTCTGTATGTATATAATATTACCAACTACTTTAGAAATGGTGGGTGCTTATGATAAGATTCGGACCATCGGGGAATTCGGTAAGCTTCTATGAACAGGGGTACAAATCTTCGTTTCAGATGCCTGAATGGCTTGCAAAAATGGGCTTGAACGCATATGAATACTCATGCAGCAAGGGTGTCAATATAGGCAGGGAAACTGCCGAAAAGATAGGTAAAAATGCAGGTGAATTCGGCATATTCCTTAGTATACATGCTCCATATTACATTAATATGGCCAGCCCTGAGTCTCAAAAGAGAGAAAATTCAAAGAATTATATAATAGAAACTCTTCATGCGGCATCCTGGATGGGAGCCAAAAGAATTGTAGTACATACAGGCTCGACCAGCAAGGTTGACCGCAAATGGGCGGTTGAAACTGCCAAACAGGTTTTGGGAGAATCTCTTGCTGAGGCTGACAACCTGGGCTTTTCAGATATAACAATATGTCCCGAGGTTTTGGGTAAGATAAACCAGCTTGGCTCAATTGAAGAAATTTTGGAATTATGCAGTATAGATGAAAGGCTTATTCCTACCATTGATTTCGGACATTTGCATGCAAGGGGAATGGGGTGTCTCAACAGCCCGAAGGATTTTGAGAATATAACAGATGCGATAGAAAATTCACTGGGCGAATACAGGTTAAAGCATCTTCACGTCCACTTCAGCCGGATAGAGTTTACAGCAGGCGGTGAAAAGAGGCACTGGACCTTGGATGACACGCAGTTCGGCCCCGAATTTGAGCACTTCGCAGAGATAATTGTAAAGAAGAACATGGAACCGGTTATTATATGCGAGTCAAGGGATCAAATGGCTGAGGATGCATTGAGAATGAAGAAAATTTATGAAGGATGCGCTAAGGGAAAGGGGTAAAGGAGGTTATCACATGAAAAAGATTCTTGTTATTAACGGACCCAATCTTAATTTGCTTGGAACACGCGAAAAAGGCATTTATGGCACCGAAACGTTACAGGATATTGCCCAGAAGGTTATTGCCGAGGCTGAAAGGCTTAATGTCGATGTGGATTTTATTCAATCCAATCACGAGGGCGAGATTATTGATAAAATCCATGATGCCCGTGGTAAATTTGATGTAATAATAATTAATCCGGGTGCATATACGCATTATAGTATTGCTATACTGGATGCTATAAAAGCTGTTGAAATACCGGCTATCGAGTTGCATCTTTCAAACATACATGCAAGAGAAGAATTCCGGTCAAAATCGGTTATTGCTCCGGCTTGTGTGGGACAGATATGCGGTTTTGGAGGACATGGGTACATACTTGCATTAAATGCAGCAGCAGCACTTTAGAAAGGAACATTGCAATGCAGGACTTTAAAAGCATAACCGATTCAAGAATTTCATCCTTCAGGCATAAGTTAAAGGAAAAAGATCTTGACGGAGCTCTTATAACCAAAAGGGAAAACTACATATACCTTTCAGGGTTTACCGGAACCTCAGCAGTACTTGTCATAACACAGAAGGAAGCCGTACTTGTTACTGATTTCAGGTATGTGACTCAAGCCTCACAGCAGGCTCCATCCTTTAAGATAGAGCAATATACCGGAAGCATGTTGGCTGCCCTTGAGACTATGATTAAGAAATTTTCTCTCAGCAGAATTGGCTTTGAGGAAGAAGTTGTATCCTATAAGGCTTATACAGAATATAAATCCAAGTTTGGGAAAACGGAACTGGTCCCGCTTGAAGGAGTTATTGAAAGGTTAAGGGCTGTTAAAAGCAGTTACGAACTGGAAATAATAAAGGAAGCGGTAAAAATAGCAGACAGGGCTTTTGACCATATTCTGCAATATATAAAGCCCGGAGTGTCTGAAATTGAAATTGCTTCTGAACTTGAACATTTTATAAAGAAACAGGGTGCCAAGGGTACCTCCTTCGATACCATAGTAGCATCGGGTGAACGTGCTTCAATGCCCCATGGAGTTGCTTCGGAAAAGAAGGTAAGCAATGGTGATGTCATAACAATGGATTTTGGAGCATTGTATAAGGAATATTGCTCTGATATGACCAGAACGGTATTTCTGGGGCAGCCAAGGGAAGAACTAAAGAAGATTTACAATATTGTTCTTGAGGCACAGCTAGAGGCAATTGAAGGGGCACATGCAGGTAAGACGGGCAGGGAGATAGACCGGATTGCACGTGATATAATTTACAGTAACGGATATAACAATAATTTCGGGCATGGTCTTGGTCACTGTGTAGGTTTGGAAATACACGAAGAACCCAGACTTTCGCCCATGGGAAATATCCAGATGGAAAACGGCATGACTGTCACCGTTGAGCCTGGAATTTATGTTGAAGGTTTGGGTGGAGTCCGTATAGAGGATATAATTTTAATAAATGATGATAAACCGTTAATTTTGACATCTTCGCCCAAAGAAATGATAATACTTTAAAATATATCAAACTTAGAAAAATTTTCTTGAATTATTATTGATTTTAATTTAATATAAATTAGGAAATATTATATGCAGGGGTCAATGTGTTCAGTTAGTACATTAGATATGTAAAAACTGTAAACGTCAAAAATATTTGTATAAATTGGAGGTATAAAAATGATAACAGCAGGGGACTTTAGAAACGGCGTAACTTTTGAAATGGACGGACAGATATTTCAGATAGTTGAATTTCAGCATGTTAAACCAGGTAAGGGTGCTGCCTTCGTAAGAACAAAAATGAAAAATATCATAACAGGGGCTACAATTGAAAGAACTTTCAACCCAACTGATAAATTTGAGAATGCTCACATTGAAAGAAAGGACATGCAGTACCTTTATAATGATGGTGATCTCTATTATTTTATGGATGTTGAAACATATGAACAATCCCCTATGAGCAAGGCGACAATAGGAGATGCTCTTAAATTTGTTAAGGAAAACATGACTGTTAAGGTTCTTTCGCATAAAGGCAATGTATTTGGTATTGAACCTCCTATATTTGTAGAACTCCAGATTGTAGAGACAGAGCCCGGCTTTAAAGGTGATACTGCAACAAATGCTACAAAACCGGCTATACTTGAAACAGGTGCTACAATAAAGGTTCCTTTGTTTGTCAATCAGGGTGATACAATAAGGATCGACACTAGAACAGCCGAATACATGGAAAGAGCATAACATATAGAATTAAATAGTTTGTTTATGGAGGAAAAAAAGATGGGATTAATAAGTGAAAGAGTTGCATATTTAAAAGGACTTGCCGAAGGTATGAAACTCAATGAAGAAAGTAATGAAGGCAAGCTTTTGAAAGCAATTATAGACGTACTGGATGATGTCGCACTTTCTGTTGAAGATGTTGAGGATGTCCAGGAAGCATTAAGCCAGCAGGTTGATGAAATTGATGAAGATCTTTCTGAAATCGAAAGCATTCTTTTTGACGAAGAAGAAGATGATGATGAAGATGAAGAGTGCGACTGCGAAACCGAAATCGAGTGTCCATACTGCAACGAAACCATTTGTCTGGAAGACGGAGAAATGGACGAAGAGGAAGGTACAATAACCTGCCCCAGCTGCAAAAAGGAATTTGACTACAAGTGGGAATGCGACTGCGGTTGCGAACACGACGACGAAAAATAAGTGAGACCTACCGAAATCTACTAAGAAATAAGGCGAAAAAAACTTCTACAAATTAGAAGTTTTTTTTGCCTTATTTTTTTATGTTTTTATTCCCCGATTCACTCATAAACACTTAGCGTAACTCATAGATTATAGAAACATAAACTACTTGTCCCGGAGGTTCACATATGACGAATGAAGGCAGAAACCTTGATAATGAAATTCTAAAATACATATCTCTGGAACCGCGTAATATCTTAAAAAGGATCGAACAATCCAGGCTTAAAAATATCGAAGAAATCAGAATGAGAGTCGGAAGGCCTTTAATGCTTCATAATTCCAAAGGGGACTGGTTTGTTGAAAATGACGGAAAGCTGCTTCAGAAAGCCTTTGATCCTTTTATAGTAAAACAGGAAGACATTATGAAAACAATAGAGCTGATGAGTGAAAATTCAATATATGCCTTTCAGGAGGATATCAAAAACGGCTTCATTACACTAAAGGGCGGACACAGGATTGGAATAACAGGCAGGGTAGTTATGGATGGGACAGGCATTAAAAACATAAAGGATTTTTCAGGTCTTAACATAAGAATTTCCCGTGAGGTTTACGGTTGTTCGGATAACGTGATGAGACACATAGTCAGGAATAAAACAAGTGTTTACAATACACTTCTGATTTCACCTCCCCAGTGCGGTAAAACCACACTTCTCAGGGACATAACAAGGAATTTGAGCGATGGTTTTCCTGTACTTGAATTTCCCGGTATTAAAGTTGGTGTAATAGATGAAAGGTCTGAAATAGCAGCATGCTATAAGGGTGCTCCCCAAAACAGGGTTGGAACCAGGACCGACGTTCTTGATGCATGCCCGAAGGTAATAGGAATGGATATCATGCTGAGGTCCATGTCACCGCAGGTTATTATAACCGATGAGATAGGCAACCAGGGCGACAGGAATGCCATAACCAGGGTTTTGAATGCCGGAATCAACATAATAGCCTCAGCTCACGGATATAACATTTCCGAACTCAAATCCAGGCAGGAAGTAATAAAACTTATGGAAGAGAACGTGTTTGAAAGATATATAGTTTTGAGCAATCACGACGGACCGGGAACAGTTGAGGAAATAATAGACGGAAAAAATATGAGCGTTATTTACAGGAGAGGTATGTATGTTGCTTAAGTTATTAGGTGGATTAATCGTTATTTCGGCTTCATGCCTTATGGGATATGCCTTTGCCAGGGACTGTGCCAGGAGGCCGAAGGAATTGAGACTGCTGCAGGTGCTGCTGCAAATGCTTGAGAACGAAATAAGTTTTTTGTCAAATCTTTTGACAGATTCAATGGATAAGATAAGCTACGGCCATAATGGCGGAGTTTATGATATTTTCAGGGGGGCGGCAAATAACTTGAGAAAAGATGAAGGACATAATGCATTTGAGGCATGGGAAATGTCTGTAAAAAATAATATATATAAGACAGGCCTTAACAAGGAGGACGAAGAGATACTCCTGTCCTTCGGTAAAATGCTTGGAAGCTCCGATGTGGAAGGCCAGTTGAAAAATATAAAGCTGACTGTTAACCAGCTTAAGGTACAGGAAAAAAAGGCGGAAGAGGCACGTCAGAAAAATGAAAAGATGTATAAAAGCCTTGGCTTCCTGGGTGGACTAGCTGTAGTAATTATTCTGATATAGGCGGTAGAGATGTATGGATATTGATTTGATTTTCAAAATAGCTGCGATAGGAATTCTGGTATCTATCCTGAATATGGTATTAAAAAAATCCGACCGTGATGAACTGGCTATGCTCACAACTCTTGCGGGATTGGTCATAGTTCTCTTAATGGTGGCTAAGGAGATAGGAAATCTGTTTCAGGCTATTAAAACAATTTTTCAATTTTAGCCTCACCCTAGCCTCTCCAGTATAAGGAGAGTGTCAGCAAAAGGATGATTGATTGTGGAAATATTTCAGATTGTAGGTTTATGTATTGTGGCAACCATACTGGTTGTAATAATAAAAGTTCACAGGGAAGACATGGCTATACAGGTCAGCATTGTAACAGGCATAGTGGTATTTTTCCTGGTTGCAAGCAAACTGTCCGCAGTCATACAGGTACTTGAAAGCTATGCCGACAAAGCTCACATTGATATGCAGTACCTTACCCTACTCCTCAAAATAATCGGTATAGCCTATATAGCGGAATTCGGGGCAGAAGTATGCAAGGACGCAGGGGAAACTTCTATAGCATCAAAAATAGAGCTGGCAGGAAAGGTCGCAGTGGTGGTGTTGGCTGTACCGATAATCACCTCGCTGCTTGATCTGGTTATAAAAATAATGCCGTAAGATAAATAAAAAAAGCATCTGGAGAAAGAGATTGGGTCAATATGCAAATGAGGAAAAGTAATTATAAAAAGTTAATAATAGCATTTCTCCTGATAATTATTTTGTTGCAGATATTTCTCATACTGCCGGCCCATGCGGATACAGTATCTGAAGCTACCGATGATGAGCTTCGCCAGCAGATATTGGACCAGCAGTCAAATTCTGAAGAGGTCAAAAAAATTGAAGATGAAATGAACAAATATAAAAACGGATCAATAGATCAAATAATTCCTGATTATGATCCGGAAAAAATAATTAATGATACTAAAGCCGGAAAGGCTTCATATGGTGTTACGGGTGTTATCAACAAGGCGCTGTCTTATTTGTTTAAGGAAGTATACCAGAATATTGATATTTTAATTAAGCTTATAGTTTTGGTAATATTGTGCGCCGTATTAAAGAACCTGCAAACTTCGTTCCTGAGCGACAGTGTGGGAGAAGTTGCTTTTTATGCCTGCTACGCGGTTATAGTAGGCGTTCTGATGCTAAGCTTCAATACTGCAATGATATTGGGAAAATCTATTATAGATGACATGGTTGATTTCATGCATGCATCCATACCTGTTCTTGTAACACTGCTCCTATCAGGCGGAAGCGTCGCTTCAGCTGGGATTTTTCAGCCGGTACTTATATTAATTGTTCAGGTAACGGCAACTGTAGTTAAGAATGTTTTCATACCTCTAATATTTCTCTCAACCGTACTCAGTGTAGTAAATAATATCTCCGAAAAAATTCAGATAGCCAAGCTGGCAGGTTTATTCAAACAAATAACTGCTTGGGCTGTAGGTATAACACTTACCATATTCATTGGAATAGTTTCGGTGCAGGGGTCCTTGGGGGCTGTAGTAGACGGTGTGGCCGGTAAAACTGCAAAATTTGCTTTAAGCACATTTGTACCTGTGGTTGGAAAATATCTTTCAGATGCCGCAGATGCTGTTGTGGGCTGCACTCTTATAATAAAAAACGCATCAGGCGTTGCGATAATGATTGGCGTCATAGCAATATGTCTGGTACCGCTTTTGAAGATACTTGCACTTGTCCTGTTATACAGAGCAACATGCGCCTTGATAGAACCCATATCGGATAAACGTATCACAAACTGCATGAACGACATGGCAAGTTCGCTTACATATATACTCGGAATAGCTGCAGCAGTTGCATTTATGTTCCTGATTTCAATAACGGTGCTCATAAGCGCCGGAAACATGACGGC
>JAUZPR010000058.1 GCA_030705825.1 Bacillota bacterium
AGATTTTCTACAAACCATTTTTCAACATATGCTGTTGGTTACAATAAAGTAAATTACCAGGACGTACCCGACAGTGCATGGTATAGCAAACCGGTAAGCTACATAGCAGCAAGAGATATACCTACCGGCACAGACAGCGGTTATTACAACCCCAATGCTAAGCTTAACCGCGGGGATTTTCTGGTGATGCTGATGAGAGCATACGGAATAGAACCCGATGCTAGTCCGAAGGATAACTTTTCAGATGCAGGCAGCACATATTATACCGGTTACCTGGCTGCAGCCAAAAGATTGGGAATAGCCGGCGGTGTAGGAAATAACAATTATGCACCCGATAAGGCAATAACCCGGCAGGAAATGTTCACACTGCTTTACAATGCACTGAAGGTGCTGGACAAACTGCCTCGGGACACCTCCTCCGGAAAAGCTCTGTCAAATTTCGGTGATGCGGGAAAGATTGCCTCATGGGCAAAAGACGCCATGACACTGTTTGTGAAAACAGGAACCATAGGAGGCAGTTATGGAAAACTCTCTCCGACAGGCACAATGACAAGGGCTGAAATGGCACAGGTACTGTATAACCTGCTTGCAAAGTAGATGATAAAGGCAGACAGCTGAATTTGCTGTCTGCCTTTCTATAACCCATGGTAGTTTTTACACCTTTATTAAATTCTTCTAGCCTTTTAAAATAAGGTAACGCTTTATCTTTTTTGTTGTTGTCTTTACAAATTCATTTTCTCTTATATTAAATTCACGAACACGCTTGTATAAAGGCATACTTCTGTTTACAACCTTTACTTCCTGACTGATAAGCTTGTGAATTTCTTCTGCTGTAATATCCTGTTTGAATTTCTCCCTTATTGCATCAAAATCGGGTACGATCTGTGCACAAACCACAACCTCATCTTCACCATCGATAGTTTTGCCGTAAACTAAGGACTCCAGAATATAGGGACTCTTGGAAAGATAAGCCTCAACTTCTTCTGGAAAAATATTCTTGCCGTTTTTAGTGACGATTACGTTTTTTTTGCGTCCGGTTATAATAAAGAAGTCATCTTCCAGAACCTTGCCCAAATCACCGGTATGCAGCCAGCCATCCTTTAATACTTTTTCTGTAGCCTGTTGGTTTTGATAGTACCCAAGCATTACATTGTCGCCTTTTACAAGGAGTTCCCCAATTCCGTCAGCATCAGGATTATCTATGATAATCTGCATTCCAGGCAGCGGCTGACCGATGGAGTCATCCCTGAAAATCTTTTCCCTGTTTACAGCTGCAATAGGGGCACATTCGGTTAGGCCGTAACCCTGAGCCAGCATAATACCAAATGTCCTGAAGCCCTTTGATACTTTCGGATCAATTGCGGCAGCACCTGATATTATGAGCCTTACTCTGCCTCCTATGTTATCATGGATGGCTTTGAATAATTTTTTGCGTATATCCACTTTAAACAGCTTATATAATAAATTGCTGGCAAACATGGCGACTCTAAGCTTGGTTTTGTTGCCCTTATGCTTTGAGGCTTGTTCCCATATCTTTTTATACATGTTTTCCAGAATTAGCGGAACCAGAATAAGAATAGTAGGTTGCGTTTCCTTAAGATTTTTGGCGATATGTTTAAGCCCCTCACAAAAGGAAATTCTGCAGCCATTATATATCATGGCCAAGAAACCGGCTGTACACTCGTATGTATGATGAAGCGGAAGTATTGACAAAACCGAGTCGTTATTGTCAATATGAATGCTGGAGCACACTGCCATCATATCTGAGCATATATTCTTGTGTGATAGCATTACACCTTTTGCAAGATCTGTTGTCCCCGATGTGAAGAGGAGAATATTCATTCCTTCCGAATCAACCTGGAAATCTATAAAGGAACGGTTTCCTTTGCTGATTAATTCCCTTCCTTTATCGACAAGCTTTCTAAATGACAAAAACCTTTCATCATCCTCATCAGCATCCATATTAATAAAATACTTCACAGATGATTCATTTGCAGCAATACTTTCTATTTCCTTAAGAAGCTTTCCTGAAAAAACTACAGCACCGGCATTGGAACGGGTAAGAAGATTTTCTATTTCATGCTGCGGAAGCTCCTTATCAAGCGGAACTGCCACGCCTGTTCCGCAAACTGCTGCAAGATATGTTACACACCATTCGTAACGGTTTTCGCCGATTACTGCTATAAAACCATTTTTAAGTCCAAGATCCAGAAGTGCTGTTCCAAGTGCATCTATGTCAGATTTGAATTCAGAATATTTTATATGTCTGCAGTTATCATTTTTTGCCTTTATTAAAAATGCATCCTTATCGGCATAAAGTTTTCCACTTTGTTCAATCATATCTTTAAGATCTTTTATGGGTCTGACATTGTATAGTGGTCTGTGGATCATTAATTATACAACCTCCCATGTAATTAAATCAATACAAACTAAGCAAAAAAATAATCCAAATGAATTATTATTGCAACAATATTATATAATAAAAATCTATTTTGTAAAGAAAATGATTATTACAAGCTAAAACATAAAAGTTTTGATCGATGTTAGTTTTTACGTCTTAAGGTCTTTAAAGATCTCGAGACCATTTTGAGAACTTTTCTGATGAGCCACAAAAGAACCAGTGCAGCAAGGAGAATTACGCATGTTATAAATAGTATTGAATTCTTTATACTATTTACAATATTGCTCATTTTATTTTTAAATTGAACACTTTTTTTGACTAAAATATCATTTGCAGCTACTATATCTGTTTTTCCCAGTAATATACCGTTTCTTTTATATTCTATATATCCTAATGCCGTCCCCTTATTTATTGGAGCTTTTATATCTTGATTCAGATGCTTGGTTTTTTCTATGTTCCATTCATTTTTATCGTTGGGTAGAACACTGCTTACCGAAGCTGCTGTTACAAGCTTTAACGCAGTGTTGTCCTTTGCATCCTTGATATCGCTTATCTCCTGAACAGGTTCATTAGCACCCGATACTTGCTGTATGGAATAATTTTTAAAACCGTAGTCCAATAAATCCTGACAATATTCATTTGCCTTAACCTTGGCGTTAGGTACAAAAACGCCCATAACCACGGCAATCAATTCCATTCCGCTGTCATTTGCCGCAGCTGCAACCAGATTATGCCCGGCTTCAGTGGTATAACCGGTCTTTATTCCAAGAGCCTTGGTATAATAGTGGGACTTCCTGTATAAAAAGGTATTGCCCGTACCCAATACCGGCCATTCGGAGTGCTTATTTGTGGGGTCAAGTTTATACTGGGTCTTTTCGACCGTTTCCTTGAACAGAGGAAGGGTCATCGCATAACGCGCTATTGTTGATAAATCCCTTGCAGTAGTATAGTGGTCTGGGTCTTGCATTCCGTTGGGATTTAAGAAATGAGTGTTGGTAGCACCTATTTCCTGCGCTTTTTCATTCATTTTATCAATAAATTCACTTTGGCTGCTGAACACATTTTCTGAAAGTATATTTGCGGCTTCATTGGCAGAACTTATAAGAAGCGGCTCCAAAAGCTGCTGCATGGTAAGCTGTTCACCCGGCATTATACCTATATTCATACCGCCGTCTCCGATATCATCAATTGCTTTCTGGCTGGCGGTCATAATTTGATCAGGCTTGGAATTCTCTATTGCTATAATAGCTGTCATCATTTTTGTTGTGCTGGCTGGATAAAGGTGAGTTGTGTCGGCATTTAGCTGGTACAATACCTGCCCTGTTTTTGAATCAATCAGAATACATGCCTTGGCATTTATATCAAGGCCGTTGGGCGATGCGGGTTCGGAAAATGCCGGAATGACACTTATCAATAATATCGAAACAATAATTAATACTGTGAGTAATTTCTTCATTAGTTAGTCATATCCCCCAATACAGGTAATTAAATCTTCAATCAGCCTTAAATAAATCTTATTGCGGTTAATCTCTGAAATGGCATTTTCACCATATCTAATTATTGTGATAAAAATAAGTATACCAGAAAATCTTTCAAATGGGCATGGAATATTAAAAAAATAGATGTAAAAAAGAGGAAAATATGTATACATGTAGAATTATAAAATAAAATGGAGGGAAATGTATGAAATTTAAAATAATGGGAAAAGAGCTGGATATTAAGCTGAAAGTAATATTGCCGGTATTGGCTGTATTAGTTGCAGCACTTGTCACAACTGGCTTGCTGATAGCAGGGAATGAGGGTGAGGTTCTTGTGAAAGGTACAAGTACAGGTATGATATCGGGAAATAATATAAAAAATTCGGGAACGGTGTCGGGAAATAATACTGATATTGTGCAGGAAAATTCAAATAAAAAGACAGAGCAAATCCAAATATATATAACCGGTTGTGTAAAATATCCAGGGATTGTGAATATCGGGAAGGGCCAGCTTATAGATGATGCAATCAAAGCTGCCGGAGGAGCAACAGAGGAAGCTGATATCGAGAATATTAATCTGGTTTATAAACTTAATGAAAATGTAATGCTTCACATTAGGTCAAAAAAGGATGTGCAGTCGGATAAAACGACTGCTAAAAACAGCGATACAGGTACAAGTCCGGCAGGAATCGGGGCGGTTATCAGTACAGACAGTTCGGGAGCCGTAATAAACAGTACTCAGGATACAAACAGTTCACAGAAAAAAGTTAATATAAACGAAGCAGGGATGGAAGAATTATGTACGCTGTCAGGAGTCGGTGAGGCTACAGCTGCCGACATAATCGCATACAGAGAAAAAAGCGGTCCGTTCAAACAAATTACAGATATAATGAAGGTTCCCGGTATTAAGCAGAATAAATATAACAAAATTAAGGACTCGATTTCGGTTGAATAAAAATATATTGGAGAAAACTCATAAAAAATGGATATAGAGACAACTACGGCATATAATTTATTGAGGTGGTTCGATGAAAAAATTTAAAAAATCCTTACCAGGGAAAATACTTACCTTGATGTTGGTTAGTGTCTTTACATTATCGATGATTACCGGATGTGCTCAAAATTCCGATACATCGGAACAAGTTTCAACAACGGGCGTAACAGCAATACAGAGTTCAAGTACTGAGGCTCTTGTTCCTCAGGACAACGTTGAAACCAGCCCGGTTACGGACAATATAAAGACAGTCAGCGTAAGTCTCTATTTTCCAAGTAGTGATAACAGTACCGTACTTAAGGAAAAGAGGCAGTTGGAGGTTAAGAGCGGGGCTATTGTCAGGGCAACAATCAACGCGCTTCTTGCAGGACCGAAAGATACGGCAATGAGAAAAGCCATACCGGATGGAACAAAACTGTTGGGTGCAAAAGTAGTAGATAAGGTGGCAACTTTGGATTTTTCCAAAGAATTTGCTACAGCTAACGATACTGCCGAAATAGTCGAAAGAATTTCGGTAATTGACTCAATAGCTTCCATTCAGGGAGTAGAAAAGGTTAAAATACTTGTAGAAGGTAAAGATTGGATGGATCCAAGCGGGAAACCATACGAAGAAAGCAGCTTTATAAGTCCCGATAATACCGGCAATAAAGCTAATGCCGATACCGGTGCTGATACCGGGAACTAATAAAGTACATAAATTAACAAGGAATAAAGCAAATGGCTCTCAAAAAAGGGCCATTTGTTTTGCCCCAAAACCCTATATTCCTATTTTGCAGACATGGATGGCAGAATTATAAGGGAGGTTATCAAATAACCGGCTACAATACATGTGATAGGCAGCAAAATTGTAAAAAACAGAATCCTTTTAACTTTTTTCCTTCTGCTTCGTCTGTACTTTTCAAGTCTTTTTACTCTCATTTGTAAAATCACGCTTCTTCTTTATACTACCCGACAATACAGGCAAATTCAGTATAGCATGACATACAAATAAACTCCATTTCCTGGAAATAAAATCAATTAGCTTTTACAATATCAAGCATTAAATTATCATAATCCTCCATGAGCTTTTTAACAGAGGCTATGCTGTTTGTGTGGTAAATAGTTTCACCATGTACATCCTTTTCAGTACCTGCAATAAGGTTTTTCTGGCGGAGCTCCTTGATAAGATAGCTTATATCTCTTGAATTTCCTGTAACATCGATGATTGCGAATTTAATCATATTATCACCACTCCCGATAGATAAATGGGTAAGTCTTCCGGAAATTTTCAATTTCCTTCAGATTTATTACCTGCTATAGATATTTAGATTATTCTAATACAAATATAAAATTCATTCAAGTAATTAACATAATGAGTTGATAAAACGTGGAATACTGCATTTTTATGTCTCAATATTGCTGTCGCTTATATAGTATTAGGCAGGTTTTTAATAGAATTTGCAAGTTTGAAATATAAAACTTGCAAAAAACTCGTATGATTAGTATCACTGGTTCTACTGGAAAACATAGGCACAAAACGGAAATAATGGGGCATACAAACGATATGGTATAATTTATTACTTTATCACTGCACAATGATAATGAAGGATAGCGAATAAAACATTGCAATACATTATGTAATGTGATAAAATGTGCGAAAGGAAATACTGGCATCAAGCTTCCGTATTGGAAAGGATGTAGTTTTTTTATGTCCTTTTTAATGTTCTGCTTGGGTAAATTGGAAGAAAATGTACCTAATTATTTAAGGAGGAAGAAATGAAATGAAGAGGAGAATTTTAGCACTAGTCCTCATAAGTGTACTTTTGTTTACAGTCATATTGACTGGATGCGGAAGCAGCGGATCATCCTCAACCGGCGGGCAGACGTTTGTTTTTGCACAGGGTTCAGACCCCAGAGGGCTCGATCC
The DNA here is from genome assembly GCA_030705825.1 of Bacillota bacterium. Lineage (GTDB taxonomy): Bacteria > Bacillota > Clostridia > Acetivibrionales > JANLFN01 > JAUZPR01. The sequence continues at coordinate 6,780 of JAUZPR010000058.1, forward strand.
GGCGTATGTTGATGATGGAGAATCATCGAAAGTTATTGTAAATGTCTATGAAGGTCTTCTTCAATATAAGTCAGGTTCAACTGAAGTGGAACCGTGTCTGGCTACAAGCTGGACAGTAAGCCCGGATGGCAAGGAATATACTTTCAAACTGCGTCAGGGAGTAAAATTCCAGGATGGAACCCCTTTTAATGCAGATGCTGTTGTATACAGTGTTGGACGTCAATTACCTCCCAACCGTACAGATGATATGCCTTATGCTTCATTCACATTCGGACCGGTAACAAAAGTGGAAAAAATTGATGATTATACTGTCAAATTTACTTTAAATGCACCATATACGCCATTCCTTGCAAATCTTGCAATGAGTCTTGCTGCTCCAATTGTCAGCCCGACAGCTGCCAAAGCTCATAACGGGAATCTTAATGAAAATCCTGTTGGAACAGGCCCATTCAAATTTGTAAAATGGGACAAGGGACAATCAATAACTCTTGAAAGAAATGATAATTACTGGGGAGCTAAACCCAAGCTGGCAAAGGTTGTATTCCAGTTTATAAAAGAAAACTCTGTAAGAGCAAGTCAATTGGCAACAGGAGCAATTGATGCAATGGACGGACTTGATCCGAATGATGTTAAAATGCTGCAGGATAAGAATATGCAAATATTCAAGGATAACGGCATGAACATAAACTATATGGCATTTAATTGTTCAAGACCTCCTTTTAATGATCCTAAGCTCCGCGAAGCTGTAAGCCATGCAATTAATACAGATGAACTGGTTAAATACCTTTATCAAGGTTATTCTGAATTGGCAAATAGTCCGCTCCCAAGTTTTATGCCTGGTTATGATAAAGATCTGAAACCATATGCATATGACCCTGAAAAATCAAAACAGATGCTGAAGGATTTAGGTAAAGAGAATTTAAATATTAAAATAATTACCTATTCGAATCCTAGACCTTACAATTCAGTTAACGGACAGAAATTGGCAGAAGCAGTACAAGGATATCTGGCTAAGGTAGGTATTACAGCCACAATAGTTCCTTATGAATGGGCTGAATACAAAACCAAAGCAGGTCAAGGTGAAGGAGATATAATGTTCTATGGGTGGATAGGTGACAACGGAGACCCGGATAATTTCCTCTCATTACTTGAATCTAAAGAAATCCAGACAACTTTAAATACTGCCAAATATGCAAATCCAGTTGTTGATCAGCTCCTTGAAAAAGCAAGAACTTTACCTAATGGTGACGAAAGAAATAAGACTTATCAGCAAATTCAACAGATAACAGGACAAGATGCAGCATGGCTCCCAATTTCCCATGCGCTAAATATGGCTGCATATGCTCCGAATGTTAAAGAGTTTGCAGTACACCCAACAGGTAATATTTTCTTTAAAAATGTAACCAAGTAAACAAAAAAACAGAATAGGAATACCGTCCGATTGGGCGGTATTCCGTTTTACACAATCATAGATTTGTTAAGTCAGAGTTATTTTCGCCTTTGGGGGTTATACAATGCTGAAATATATTGTCAAAAGGCTGTTACTTCTTATACCTGTTCTAATAGGAGTATCTATAGTGGTTTTCATTGTAATGCATGTTTTTACTTCTGATCCGGCAACGCTTGTTCTCGGACAGCATGCTAAAGCAAATGAAATATCCGCGCTTAGACAGCAATTGGGATTGAATGATCCTATTTATGTACAATATTGGAATTTTTTCAAACATGCTATACATGGTGATTTGGGTCAATCTCTATTCACAAAGACTTCGGTGACTAAGGAATTATTGACACGTTTTCCTGCTACAATCGAATTGGCTTTTGCTGCAATAATTTTAGCATCGATATTTGGTATCGGAATAGGTATTCTGTCGGCAGTAAAGAAAAATACCATATTTGATTACGCTGGAATGGTTACAGCGTTGATAGGAGTTTCAATGCCAATATTCTGGCTTGGTTTGGTACTAATCGTAATTTTTTCACTAGGACTCCACTGGCTTCCAGTTGCAGGACGAATATCCATTGGAATGGAGCCTACACATATAACGGGTTTTTATTTTATTGACAGCTTAATAACAGGAAATTTTGAGGCCTTCCAAAGCTCTCTTTCACATATTATTTTACCGGCAGTTGCCCTTGGTTCATATTCAAGTGCTATCATTGCACGTATGACCAGATCAACAATGCTGGATGTTGTCGGACAGGATTACATCCGTACTGCACGCGCTAAAGGCTTGCATGAAAAGAGTATTATTTTCAGACATTCACTTAGAAATGCCACTATACCCATAGTTACAGTTATCGGACTTCAGTTGGGGTCACTTTTGGGTGGTGCAGTATTGACTGAAACAGTATTTTCCTGGCCAGGTATAGGTAATTATACGGTTGATGCGATTTTAAAATCCGATTATCCGGTAGTTCAGGGCGCAGTATTATTTATAGCTACAATTTTTGTACTTGTGAATCTATTTGTAGATATTTTATATGCTTTCCTTGATCCGCGTATAAAATATTCTTGAGGAGGGATTAAGCATGGAAAATAATCCGGAAATTAACAATTTGCACTTGCCAGATGAGATTGAAGTTGAACTTGAACAGGCTGAATCCCGATTTAAGAGTATGTGGTATGTCTTAAAGGCGAATAAGGCTGCTATGGTAGGTTTGGTTATAATTACTCTGCTGTTATTCATTGCTTTTTTTGGCAAATTGCTTATGCCATACAATCCATATGTAGGGGATTTGTCCAAAAGCTTGCAGGCACCTTCGGCAGCACATTTGCTTGGTATGGATGAACAAGGCAGAGATATACTAAGCAGAATAATCGATGGGACCAAGGTATCTTTAAGAGTTGGTATAATTGCTGTTGCATTTGCTCTTTCCATAGGTACGTTTTTTGGATCGATAGCTGCTTATTATTCGGGTAAGGTAGACATGATCATAATGAGATTTATGGATATACTTCTTGCAATTCCTTCGCTGCTTCTTGCTATAGCATTTATGACTGCTCTGGGCAGAGGTATTGACAAAGCAATTATTGCAATAGGTTTTGTTACAATTCCCGAGTATGCAAGAATTGTAAGAGCTTCCATACTTTCTGTCAAGGAAAGTGAATTTGTTCAGGCTGCAAAGGTTATAGGAAACAGAGACTCGGTTATTATTTTCAAGCATATTCTCCCAAATGTTTTATCACCTATAATAGTGCGGGCAACCCTCGGTATTTCATCGGCAATACTTGACACCGCTGCATTGGGATTCCTTGGTCTCGGAGTACAGCCGCCATATGCTGAATGGGGAAGTATGCTTGGCTCAGGAAGAGGATATTTCTTTAATGCCCCTTATATAGTACTTTTTCCCGGTATAGCCATAACTATCACCGTACTTGCTTTCAATCTGCTGGGTGACGGACTTAGGGACGCTCTGGATCCAAAACTTCGAAAATAAGGTGGAGGCAATATGTTACTACAGGTAAAAGATTTAGTAACTCAGTTCAAAGTCAAAAACGGTATTATAAATGCTGTTAACAATGTAAACATAGATATTGACAGAGGTGAAGTAGTAGCCATTGTAGGAGAATCGGGCAGCGGCAAAAGCGTAACTTCTTTATCAATAATGGGTTTGATTCCTAATCCTCCGGGAAGGATTGCCGGTGGTGAAATCCTTTTCAAGGGGAGTAACCTATTGAACAAATCAAGAAAAGAGATGCAGGATATAAGAGGAAATGAGATTTCAATGATCTTCCAGGAGCCAATGACATCTCTGAATCCGGTATTTACCGTAAAAAGACAGTTAACTGAAACTATAATACGGCATTTGAAGGTCGGCAAAAAGGAAGCCCTGGAAAAAGCAATAAGAATGCTGAGTCTGGTGGGCATACCTTCACCCGAATCAAGAATTTATGATTATCCTCATCAAATGAGTGGAGGTATGCGGCAAAGGGTTATGATTGCCATGGCTTTATCATGTAACCCGGAACTCTTGATAGCCGATGAACCGACTACAGCACTGGATGTAACAATACAGGCCCAAATACTTGATCTGATGCTAAAGCTGAGGGATCAGCTGAATACTGCAATATTACTTATAACGCATGACCTTGGTGTTGTAGCTGAAGTAGCCGATAGAGTATTGGTAATGTATTGCGGGAAGGTAGTTGAAAAGTCATCTGCACGTGAACTTTTTGAGCAGCCCTTGCACCCTTATACAGAAGGTCTGCTTAAATCAATTCCGCTTATAGATGAAAAACGGGAGAAACTTTTTATGATACCCGGTGTTGTACCTAATCCCTTAAAAATGCCTAAAGGCTGTGCTTTCAGAACAAGATGCAGCAAATGCATGGACATTTGCAGAAAAAAGGAACCCCAACTGGCAGAATATAATGGAAGGCAGGTCAGGTGCTTTCTATACAACAATCCTGAAAAGGGGGGAGTTAAATGAGTGAAGTATTGCTGGAAGTCAAAAATCTGAAAAAATATTTCACATCGAAAACAGGTTTTTTCGGGCAGCCGCTTGAACATGTAAAAGCAGTTGATGATGTTTCTTTTAACATATATAAAGGTGAAACCTTGGGCCTGGTAGGAGAGTCGGGCTGTGGTAAAACTACCATAGGAAGAATGCTGGTAAATTTGCTTCATCCGACTTCGGGAGACATTTTTTTTGAAGGTACGCACATCTCAGAACTAAAAAAGAATGATCACAAAAAGTTCTGTAGAAGCATACAGATAATTTTTCAGGATCCATACGCATCACTTAACCCAAGAATGACTATTGGAGATATTATTGCCGAACCAATTAAAATAAACAAGCTTGCTAAAGGTGAGGAACTGGAAAAAATGGTATTACAGCTTCTTGATTATGTAGGCTTGGCGAGTTATCACAGAAACCGTTATCCACATGAATTCAGCGGCGGTCAGAGACAGAGGGTTGGTATTGCAAGGGCTTTAGCTGTACATCCTGAATTGATAGTATGTGACGAACCTGTTTCAGCCCTTGATGTTTCCATACAATCACAGGTACTTAATCTCCTGAAGGATTTACAGGATGAATTTCATTTGACTTACTTGTTTATAGCGCATGGTTTGAATGTAATAAAGCATATAAGTGACCGAGTAGGAGTAATGTATTTAGGTAAGTTGATGGAGGTGGCAGATAGCGATAAATTGTATGCCGATCCAAAACATCCGTATACACAGGCTCTTTTATCAGCAATACCGATACCGGATCCAATGAAAAAAAAGGAACGTATCCTGCTTTCCGGGGATGTACCAAGCCCGATAAATCCTCCAAGCGGCTGCAGATTCCATACAAGGTGTATAAAATGCATGGAAATATGTAAACGGCAGGAACCTCAATTGAAGGAAGTCGAAGAAAACCACAAAGTAGCCTGCCATTTATATTAATAAATAAAACCAGCTGAGATATAAAAAATCAGCTGGTTTTTTAATAAATGCGGCTGCAATAATTATAAGTTTTATTTCGGACCTTCATGATATATCATAGTTTTTGGAATATCTTTTTGGAGAGACACCGTAGTTGTTTTTGAAGGTTCTTATGAAATTACTGTAGTCATTAAATCCGCTTGCTTCACACACTTCATTCACAGACATGCCCTCTTTCAAAAGTTTCTTTGCACTAATCAGCCTTTTTTGCAAAATATATTGATGTATGGAGTAACCCGTATACTTTTTGAACTCATGAAGCAGATGATATTTACTCAAGTAAAATTTCTCTGAAAGTTGATCAAGAGAAAGATTTTCCGCAAGATTTTGGTTAATATAATCTACTAACCTGCTGATTTTATCATTGAATTCAGCGTGATTTATATTTTCGGATTTTGAGGACTGTAAAAAGTATCTGTTTATATGAACAATAATCTCCATCATGTAAGAATTTCTTAATATGTGGTTTCCGAACTCAGCACTTTCACATGCATCTTCCAGCAAAAAGACAGCATTTTGGATTTTTTTTCTGTCAGATACATTCAGCCGTATAAGGTTTTGCACATTTATTAATGCATGGTGAAAACAATAGGACAAATCACAATCTTTTATACTGTGCTTATTAAGAAAATCCGGCTTTATCCAGACAATTATCCGTTCATAAGCTTCACCCGAAGTAAGAACAGGCTTGTGAAGCTCATTATTGTTTATTAGAAGTATATCCCCTGGAGAAAGTCTGTAAGACCTGCCTTCAATCAGATATGTGACATGCCCGGATAAAAGGAAAAATATTTCAAACACATCATGATTCTTGAATTCAAAATTGCGCACCACTTCGTCCTTGTAATGAAAAAATTCAAAATCACTGAAGTTTAAATGTTTCATAAAAGAGGTTTTTCTTATTGCTTTTTTCATTATAGATGCCCTTTTTTAAAGAAAAATTTTATATTAATATAGTACAGCAATATTTGCAATATTTCAAACAATTTAAGCAAAGAAAATAGCGAAAATAAACATATAATAATATTAGAGGAGTTAAGAATATAATAATTTCTGTAATGAAGAAATTTATAATTTTAGAGGAGGTTTACCCATGAAGCAGGCTAGAAGACTGGATAACGCACCGCCATACTTATTTGTTGAAATTGAAGCCAATATCAAAAAGGCTCTGGAGCAGGGAATAGATGTTATAAATCTCGGTATAGGTGATCCTGACCTGCCGACACCGGAATTTATAGTAGAAAAAATGATTGAAGCAGTCAGAGAACCCAAATTTCATGCGTATCCTGAATACAGCGGGAGCTTGGAATTCAGGGAAGCTGTGGCCCGGTATTACAAGAGAAGGTTTAACGTTAAGCTTGACCCTGAGACAGAAATAGTTGCACTGTTGGGGTCTAAGGAGGGCATTGCACATATTTTCTTTGCGCTGGTCAATGATTGCGATTTTACGCTTGTTCCCGATCCCCAGTATCCTGTCTATAAACTTGCCACGGCGTTAACAGGCGGTGTTCCGTATGAGATGCCTTTGCTCAGGGAAAACGGATTTCTCCCCGATTTGTCGACAATACCGGGTGAAGTGGCTAAAAGGAGCAAGATACTGTTTGTAAATTACCCTAACAATCCTACCGGTACGGTTGCCGATCTGAATTTTTACCAGAAGGTAGTCAACTATGGACTTGAAAATGAAATAGTTGTATGTAATGACAATGCCTACTCGGAATTCACATATGACGGGTTGGAGGCTCCAAGCATTCTGCAGGCCGATGGTGCTATGAAAACAGCTGTTGAGTTCCATTCCCTTTCAAAATCGTATAACATGACAGGCTGGCGTATCGGATATGCCGTAGGCAGCGCAGAAATAATATCCAAGCTAAAAAAGATGAAGGAAAATATAGATTCAGGTGTATTTACCGCCATTCAGGAAGCGGGAATCGAGGCTCTTGATAAAGGGGACTTCCATGCAAGGAGGATGAGGGAAATTTATCAGGCAAGAAGAGATATGGCTGCAAATGAATTGAAAAAGCTGGGGTTTGAATTTGATATTCCCAAAGGAGCTTTCTATCTTTGGGTCAGAGTGCCTGAAGGCTACACTTCAAAGGAATTCTCTGCACAGTTATTGGAGAGGACAGGGGTGGTAGTTGCTCCCGGAAGCGGCTATGGGAGCTCCGGAGAGGGTTATTTCAGAATCTCACTGACAATAGGAGAACAGAGGCTCAAAGAGGCCTTTGAGAGAATAAAGAGGGCAGAGATATAGGACATTTACATTTAAAATATAAATATTTGGTTATGTATAAAAACAGTCCAAATAAAGATACTATTGATTGAAAAAATGTAAAAGGAGTGTTGTTCGTGTCAGAGTTAAACAAAATTGAGCTTCAAAACCTGAGACACCTTATAGGAGCACATGAAAACTCGTATCAGAAGCTTCAGGCATATGCGCAGCAGGCAACAGATCCCCAGGTAAGAGCGTATTTTGAAAGAACCGCTCAGGATGCACAGAAAACCAAACAGCAGCTGCTGTCATTTCTAAGCTAAGGAGGAACAAATAAATGCAGGATAAGGTTATGGTTAATGATACACTTTCAATGGTAAAAAGCAGTTTGACCGGTTACGCAAATGCAATATCGGAATGTTCAAATCCAAATTTAAGATCTGCAATACAACAGATCAGGAATAGCTGTGAAACCTCACAGTATGAACTTTATAAACTTGCACAGTCAAAAGGCTTTTATCAGCCGGCGACTATGGCAGATAATAAAGATGTACAGGAAATCAAATCTTTATTTTCATAAAAATTTAAACTAAAAAGGTCCGGGGCTCCCGGACCTTTTTAGCTTTAATTACATATAAATTTTACTAATTTCAATAAATGCTTATAAGATAATAGTTCAGTTCAATTCTTCTATATTTCTAATTTTTGTTATCGAATATAATGCCTATTTATCATATACACTTGACTTGTGAGTTTCCACAATATAACATTGACTTATTATTGTAACTGTTCTTGTTTATTTATCTTCACTACATGCAAACAATTGATAAGGAGTATTATTATGAAAAAATACTTAGTGATATTTATGGCACTTATAACGGTTTTAAGTGGGTGCAGTAGAAGTAAACAGATTGATTTACAGCAAACCAATATACACCAAACTACTATACCCTCAAAAGTTGACAATTCAGGGAAAAGCCGTGTAGATAGTCACGTTTTAACAATCAATAATATAAAATATGACCTAAATTTAGAATTAAGCATTTCTTCAGATAATAAATTAACCAAAGAAGAATTAGGATTATTAAGAAACGGTATATATGCAAAATATGGTTATAAATTTAAATCAAAAGAATATTCAGATTATTTTTCTCAAATTGATTGGTATAAACCAAGCAAAGATAGTGTTGATGAATTACTAAATGAGATTGATAAGAAAAACATCAATCTAATATTAGCCCTAGAAAAGGGATTCAATTTAAGTAGCAATGGTCAATATAAATTCATAGAGAATGGCCAGAGTCATACATTAACAGGCGAAGAAATAAATAATTTTGAAAATGTACTTAGTGATAAAAGTAACTGCGGTTTTTTAACATGCGAATATAGTGAACCGTCCAAAATTGACCCAAATGAAGTATTTTATGATGGTAGTGGCTTAAGTAAGGATATTTCTGAAACAGAAAAAAGAGACTTAATAAAGAATTACGGATTTTCAGAAGATGATTTTAAGTTAGATTATATAAAGTTAAAAACTATAGACGTAAATAATCTTTTGTCAAAAAAGATAGGGCTAACTCTGAAAGATATTGGAACTAAGCTAACATATAAATATGTATCAAAATATGATGCTTACTATTGCTTTCATGGTGATACCAATTATATTGATTTAAAATGTATTGACGGCAATGTCGATAGTGATGAAGTATATACAATCAAATACATATCATATGTACATTCCTCAATGCCAATTAATCGTAAAGTTACCTTTAAAATTGTTGATGACAATATTATTTTCTTATCAAACACTAAAGTAAACTGAATAAAATCCATATTGTATAAGTCAGGGGACTGTCCCCTGACTCAAGCACTTTAGACACTTTAGCTTTACGCCCTTGCCTTTCGGCAAGTTTGCCCTTTAATGTAATAGAAGTTTGATATGTCGTTTCTAATGACTTGTTCCGTAAGATATGTAAATTCAATGTCTTGCTAATATGATTTTTGCCTTATCACTGAAGTTCATTCTTAGTTTTTTTATCTGTAAACAATCCGCAAACAGAAGCCAAAATGAGAATAATCGCAGAAATTAAGAAAGTCTTATCAAAGGCACCTGCGATTTTTTCATCTTTATCGGACTTGATTTCGTTAACGACATTTTGAATTTTACTCTGCTGTCCGACAAGTCCAATTCCCGACGTAATTTTGTCTGCGCCATTCTTTATCTGCTCATCCGAATTTATAAGCTGTGCGGAGCCTGACTGTAGATCTTTACTGCCACTCTGTGCAGACTGGAGACCATTTTGAAGCTTCTCAGAACCATCTAAAAGCTGTCTTGAACCACTTTGCATTTGCGAAAGAGCTCCGGTCAATTTATCAATTGCGCTTTGAAGCACATTTAAGCTGTCCGTGCTTTGATTTAGTTTGAATATACCATCAGCCAACTGTAATACTCCATTTTTATATGTTCCTCCATCCTCAAACTGTAAAGCCACCTTCTGCGAGGCCGTTGCCAGATTCCCTGTGCCAACTGAAATCTGCTTCCCACTCGATACAACATTCTGATTGCCACTTTGCGCGGTGAAATTTTGCAGCTTTGATTCAAACTGCTGCTCATTTGTAACCGAGGGATCTGTTCCAGCAGTGTACAACGCCACAAGATTACTGAATGACTGTATTTGCTGCATATATTGCTCTTTGTTGCTTTTATCTTTTGAAGCAGCATAAGCGGCTTTTGCCTGACTCAGACTGCTTTGATAACTAGCCAAAAGCTGTGCCGATGAAGGATTGCTCCTTATCATCAGAAAGTAAGTACCATTTACTGCCGAGACATAGCTGGAGAGTTTTGATGACAGCGTCTGTAAACCATCGGCAACACCCGTCACGCCATCGTAAACTGTTTGCGTTCCTGAACTCCCAGTGGCTGAAAACTGTAAAAGTAAAGACTGCGCTCCATCGTTCAGTTGACTGATTCCGGAGCTCAACGCCCCGATTCCTTGTTTACTTTCCGAGCTGAGCGTTTGTGCTCCGGTAAGCACTTGAGAAAGTCTGCTATTCAAAGAGCCAAGCCCGTTTGTCAGCGTTTCGCTTCCTTTTTCCAGAGAATCTATTCCTGAGGAAAGTGAGCCAATACCGGAATTCAGTGTATTTTGCCCAGACGTAAGCTTATCCGCTCCATCACTTAGCGAGTCCGCACCGTCGTAAAGTTCGGAAAGTGTATTGTTATTGGAAGGCTGGGGCACAGAACTAAGTGAGGATAAGGCACTCTTCACATCGGTTTCTAACTTGTTCTGGAGGTTCTTTTGTTCCTCACTTGTAGAATTGTCACTGCCGCTGAAACTTTGATTGATATCATCAATGATAACAGATTTGACGGAATCAACTATTTCAGAAGAGTTTACAAATTCGGCGGCATCATTTTTCATTTCATTTTTCGCGTTTATTACATTGCTATTAAGAATACTTACAAGCAGTGCTATTCCGATGCAGGTTCCTATCTGTCTTGCGGCATTGACAATACCCGAACCGATTCCACTTTTTTCGGCAGGTAAATGTTTTATGGACGAAACTAAAGATTGACAGGAAAATCCAAGGCCGAAACCAAAGGTAATCAGGTCAGCGGCCATGATAGGTTTCGAAGTATTTACCGTAAGTCTGGAAAGCAAAAACGCTCCAGCCCCCATAAAGAGAACACCGCAAAAGTTGACCGGTCGTGCGCCGAGTCTTCCGGCTATAGCGCTGCCAAGCGGCATGGAGACAATAACCGTTAGGGAAACGGCCATCACAATGTAGGCAGCATCTAGCGCTTGGTATCCCAACGCATTTTGCAAAAAGTAATTAAATATCAACAGCGGGGCAACAATACCAAATCCTGTGATCAGGTAACAAATACTCGAAGCGGTGAATGTGGATTCCCTGAACAGCCTCAGTTCAATAAGAGGTGCTTTGACTTTCGATTCCGTCAGGAGGAATAGAGCAAGCGATACTGCGGAACCAATAAACATTGAGAGAATCGTAACCGATCCCCAACCATAATCTCTACCCTTCAGCAGAGAAAAGGTCAGAAGGAACAACCCTACTGTCAATAACGTCATGCCCAGCCAGTCGATACGTCTAGATAGCGTTTTGTCGTAGGATTCTTTGATAAAGAACACAGTAAGCACGAAAGCGATCAGAGCAAAAGGGATGTTGACGTAAAAAATAGCCTGCCAGCTTATGTACTTGAGCAGCACTCCACCGATTGGTGGCCCTCCTGCGGCGGCGATTGCCGTAATCGCCCCGACGGTGCCGGCTACCTTTTGCGTATTTTTTGTACCGAACATCTCAAGCGCCATCGGTACGACAATCGGAGTAATAATTGCACCGCCTATGCCCTGTATAAAGCGCATGGCAATCAAAAAAAGAAGCGTTTTCGATAAACTGCAAAGTGCCGAACTCCCGCCAAAAAGCACCAGCCCTATCAGCATGATTTTTTTGCGCCCGAACTGGTCCGCAAGTTTAGACGCAGATATCATAAAAACGGAAAGCCCCAGCACATATATTGTGCTAATCCAGCTTGTGTCATTCAAACTGGCCTTAAAATATGTCATAATGTCCGGCAATGCAATATTTATGATTGTGCTGTCCAATGTTCCCATAAACATGGCAATCGCGAGAGCGGTAAACCCAAGAACCTTTGCTTTCTTACTCATTGTGATACCCCCTAATCGAGTAAGTTTTAGAATATTGTCTAAATATATTTCGAAACTGTCTAAATTATAATTCTGCCATCTTGAAAAGTCAATAGTTTCGAAATATAATATTGATATATTCTAAAATTGTTTTGAGGAGCTTGCCGATGGATGGATTTCAAAAACGGACGCTAAAAAAGAAAAAGGGCATTTTAGATGCAGCACTTGCCCTGTTTAATCAATACGGATACAAAAATGTGACCATTGCCAATATATCGAAAGAAGCACATGTCTCGCTGGAAACCATATATAATTACTTTGAAAGCAAAGAAAATTTAAAAAAAGAACTTCTTCGTCAGATTATTGATGATTTCTGTACCTTGACGGGAGATATTATGAAAAGCGATCTGCCTGTTGAGGCCAAGTTTGAGAAACTGCTCTTGTCCAAGGTTGATTTTGGAAAACAGTTTTCCCGTGCTTTCATGATTGAAGAGCTTCACGAACTGAATGATCTTGATTTGTTCGGCGGTGAGGAGAAAAAGAGTTTCTTCCATGATGTTATGTTGCAAATCATCGAACAGGGACGAAATGGAAAGATCATCACAGTAGACGTTTCTTCTGAAGCGCTGACCACCTATATTGAAATTTTCCAGTACTATATTACCCATAATTTTGCTTCAGCCTTACAAATCAGCAACAATGCCG
>JAUZPR010000059.1 GCA_030705825.1 Bacillota bacterium
AGCCATAGGAATCAGACTAAACGGTTCCAAAGATGTTCTGGGTATGTGGGTAGGCGGCAACGAAAGTGCAAAATATTGGCTTGGTGTACTGAATGAGATTAAGAACAGAGGTGTCGAGGATATCATGATTGTGTCAGTTGACGGGCTTACCGGCTTTGGTGATGCAATTCATGCCGTATTTCCACAGACAGAGATACAGCGGTGCATTGTCCATCAGATACGATATTCCACAAAGTTCATTTCATACAAGGATATAAAGCCTTTCATGGCTGACTTGAAACATGTATATCAAGCTGCAACTGAGGAAATTGCCATGCAAGAACTGGATAGCCTGGAGAATAGATGGGGCGGCAGATATCCAAACTCCATTGCATCTTGGCGTAATAACTGGGCGCAGCTTTCTACCTACTTCAAATATCCGCCCGAGCTCCGGAAAATCATATACACGACCAACTCGATAGAAAACTTCAATCGACAGCTTAGAAAGGTTACAAAATCCAAGACTATTTTCCCGACTGACGATGCCCTTTTCAAAATGCTTTATCTTTCGATGATTGACATTACGAAGAAGTGGAACGGCAGGCCTTGGGACTGGGGTAAGATTTTAGAGCAGCTTTGCATATATTTTGAGGGCAGGATTACCCTGACAGATATAGATTAGAGATATAAAAAGATGAACGCTGTCAACTATTTGTTGACAGCGTTCTCATCATGTGTAAAAATATACATCAATAGTTCTGTGAAATCTGTTATGCAAACCCATGTATTTTATCATTGATCCAAGGAATTTACACAAAATAAATTACACTCTCAAGATTTTTTTCAAAAATAAATTCTTATCAAAAACTATCGATTTGGGGAAACAGAACAAGTACAAAAAACTCAGGTGGGTAAAGCCCCACCTGAGTAATAAAAAGTTGATAACTGCCACCGGATTGTATATTATACAGTTGCAAATCTAAAATCAAAAATTGAGAATAAATTTGGATTCACTGCTTCTATTGATGCATGCCAAGATATACTCGTTATTTTTTTTAAATCATCAATATTGACACACCATTCTTGTTCGTTAAAATCCTCGACAAAAACAGTTGAAAAATTTTTTTCATTTAATAAACTAAAGTCTTTGAAATCTTTTTTGGCAAAGCATATAGGAAACTTCACATGCAATATTGCTACTAACTTATTATTACAAATAAGATCAACCCATTCTTCACCAGAATCATCGTCCCAATCAATTTGATTCATATTACTAAAGTTTAAAAAATCATTAATTATTGACTTTAAAGTATTATCATTCCAAAATTCTTCCTTACTTTTTGCTTTAAGAATCTCGTTAATTAAATTCTTCATAGAACCCTCCTTACTTATTAGGTGCTGAACAAGGCCAACCATGGACAAACCCAGTATTTGTTTTTGTAACCTCAATCCAATTGGTAGTTTGTCCTGTCTTCCCAATAACACCAATATCTCCATTTGTAACAGGTACTTTTGCCTGATTATTAACCCAAAGACTATTTTGATCTGCATATACAGCAGCATCTAATGTAGCAGTTTCAGCATCAACTCCAAAGAAGAATTGACTCCTAGTCGTAGAGGTAGACCCGGTTTTGTGGGGATCCATACCTGTTTTATCAATTATGTAAGTACCATTTGTAATTTGTCCATTAGAATTTGTATATACTTTAGGAGGATTAAATTCTGTTGTATCCCTCTGTGCTGTGATCTTAAGGTTATTTCTATTTGATTTCGTTAGGTAATCATCTTCAACATCTTGGGCCCACCCAGTACTTACACCTCTATTTGCAGCAAAAGCTGATGTAAGCATTAATGAAGAGTTAACCCCTAATTGTTGTAAACCTTCGACCTGAGAGCCTGCATAAACCTCTATCCAAGAAGTATGAATAGCTAACAAATGCAAACCTGTCATATCCTGTGCAATGCTACCTAAAGTTACACTTGTACAACCTTTTTGTTTCATAATCTGATAAACTCTGTCTCTTACATCATAGAAATTATTATAACTTTTTGGATCAACATGCAATTCATCAAGCGTTTCAGTTAGATCTGTATAATACCTACCAGGATCGTCTTCGTATGTATAATTATATGTTTTAGTATTACTTTCATTAACATCTGGTGTTATATTCCCATTATTATCTCCAGGAACGCTTGTATATCGTGGTGATACACTGTTGGAGGATTTTTGCATATTATTTGTTACTGTTATACTTACTACATTTGGTGTACTACCAGTTATAGTTGTTATAGTACATTGCACATATGATCCCGTTACAGAGGTATTTACAAATGAGTTTGTTGTTTTAAACATATCGTTAAATTTATTAGTGTCAATTACAATGTGTCCCTGGTCGTTTTTATATTTATCTACTTTAAAAGTATTTGTAACTCCGTTAGCTGTTATTGTTGCAGTTCTAGTTTTTCCATCCCATTTTATATCAGAATCTTTTGCCCCTGCTGCTTTAGCTAGATCAACTAACCATGCGTTAGTATTCCCTGTCGGATCTATATACATTATAGGCTCATTATGGCAATCCCCTAATAAGTTCAATCCTCTGCTATATTTTATAGCACCCTTACGGTGCTTTAATTTCCAATGTCCATCTTGTTTAATATTATATCACTGGTATTTTATGTTATCAAAGAATAAAAGCACTTATGCAAGTGCTTTAAAGTGCTTTAAATTGCTTTTTGAAAATCTTGTGTTGGCGGATTTATGTATTCCCTCTTATAGGTCATCATACCCCAGATTATATTTACAAGCATTCTCTGTACACACTTCAAGGCTTGCTTTTTTGTTTTTCCTTCTGCCATTTTCTTTTGAAAATAATTATAAAAGAATGGATTGATAATTTTTTTGTTTTTACCGGCAGTCATTGTTACAGCTACTGCTATACGGAAAAATAATGAATTTAATTGCCTATTGCCATGGAAATCAGCATGTTGTTTATCTGTTGTACCAGATGAATATGTTATTGGAGCTATTCCTGCATACTTTGCAAGTTTTGCTGCATTAGGAAACCTTGATATATCACCTATTTCAGCAATAAGCTCTGCAGCTGTTATTGTATCAATACCTCGCATACTTCCCAGTTTATAATCGAATTTACCCAAGAAATCTTCTAAAACTGCTTCTAAAGATTCTAATTCCTTGATGTTGTTTCTTATCTGGCTAATACCTGATTTAACAGCCATGTCTCTGTAGTCCTGATATTCTGTTGTTGTTTTCCCATCTCTATTTACACACTCGAGTATTTTTTCCGCTCTACCCTTCCACTGCTTGTTTCCTGAAACTTCCCTTAAAAAATCTTCGAGTTCTTTTAATGTAGTATTTTTAAGCTTGGATGGCGACGGATATTTGTCATAAAATGCCAAAGCACTTTTGCTGTCAATAGTCGAAAAAAACTTATTGTAGCTTGGATAATGATTTAATATAAAAACCTGCAAATGGTTTTTTAATGATAAATTTGTTTTAACCAAGGAGGTTCGTCTGGCTATTACTTGCTTAAGTACCCAATATTTATCCTGTGGGTCAACTTCTGGCAATTCATTAAATCTGCTTATTAATACCCTTGCTGCACATTCTGCATCGTTAGAGTCCGTCTTGTCAAGTTGGAGGTTAACTCTTTCTTTTTTTACAAGTGAAGCATTCACATGCTTAACCATTTGCTTTTTGCCCACCAGGAAAACGGTTAATAATCTGCCATATGCAGATGTGTCTTCTAATCCAAAAGCTAATTCTGTCCCCTTGATTTTAAAGTTTTGTAGTTCTTTAAAGAAACTATCAAATGCTATAGGAACATTTTCGAACTCTATTTCTTTTATCCTATCGAAGAAGCAGTCCGAAATAACAGCATAATGGGTACCTTTGTGTGAATCTATACCTACGTAAGTATATTTCATTCGTGGATGGTTCATGTATAATCCCCCTTTTTATATTTAGATATCAATGTCCATAAAAACCCAACACCCCTAATTTAAGCGTTATACCCAGTTATCCCGGATACCGCACATATTGTTCAGTACAGGTTTTATTTGATTACATATTTTTACAAATCTTTATTGTGAAAGTATTTTATCTGGTATATAATGTTTATAGGCTTACTTTAGAGACTGAACTACATTGTATAGTTAGCATTAACCCTTTGCCGGGTTTGCACAGATTGTCACAGTCGTCCAGCCCCTAAAGCATGTATCAAATAATAGAGCTAGACATTGACGGATCGAAAGCTCTATTATTTTTTATTCCCACTTTTTCTAAGTCAAGCAGTTGTATATTAATTACGCCAAATTCAGATTGTACAAGTATTACATCTCCTACTTTGAAACCCAAATCTTCTACCCAATACCCTTTGACTTCTAAGTGTGGAGTCTTTTTATTATTTGAAACCTCATTTTTAACCTGAAGCAAACCATGGTTGCGTTTTAAAATGCCTTTTACAAGATTTTGATAGGTTTCCATCCCCGTACCGACCAACCTTAGATTTATTGTATTACTCTCATACATAATAGAGATAAGACTGTCTGGTTTAAAGCCAATTTCGTTTAGCCAAAAACCTGATAGTCTTATTCTTGGTCTACGTCTTTTTATATCTTTTGTTTTGGCACTTCCCACTATTAATAGCCTAGTTTCCAATATTTAACCTCCAATCACATAATAGCTGTATGTTCACCTACTGCTTGTATTTGCCCATATTTGTATATCCCTTTGTAAAAATCCTCACGCTTTAAAATTCTCTGTATCTGAACCTTGGTAAAAAGCTTGTCCTGTGAAGTCCTGTACCCTTTAATATTTGCCCTATCTGCTATTTTGGAAAGTGAATAGGTTGGATGTTCATTCTTAACAGCAAAAATAAACCTAACTACTTCGGCTTGTTCCTCGTTTACCTGTAACTTCTTTTGTGACTTTTGAGCTAAATACCCAAATGCACAACGACCTCCTGCATACCCTCCATTTTGAGCTTTTTTCTTTCTACCTCTACTTAATTTCAGAGCTATTTCCAACCTTTGATACTGGTCAAGAAGTTCAAGCATACCGTTTACAAGGAAATCATTGGGGTCATGGTTATAGATACTGTAATTTGGTTGTTCTATAGAATTTACATCGACATCATGCTTTTTTAATTCCCTTTGAATTAATACTTTCACAAGATCAGAACGCCACAAACGTGAAGTATTTAGGACAACAACGTATTCAACGTTTTCATTTTGAAGGTCTGCAAGCATTTCTTGAAGCCCTTCACGCTCAATAGTTAAATCGTCTTCATCAACTTTAGCTCCCGATATCCCTTTGTCCTTATAGATTTTTAGAAGTTCTAGATTGTTATTTCGGCAATATATTTTTATTTCTTCGACTTGATATTGTAGACTATAACCATCTTTGACCTGCCCTTGAGTTGAAACCCTAATATATCCTACTACTTTACTCATTTTTCAAAACCTCCGTTACCATAATTTTACTTTTAGTTACGATAAGCCTTGAATAGAGTTTATGATTAAAGTATAATGATACCAAAGTATACCCTATCAAGGTGTGTTACTGTAACGGAAACCTTTACTAGTTTGGCGACGAGGAAAGTTTCCGTTATTCATTTTTGTATATGCTCCACTACATCAGGTAATCGGCATTCGAAATGGTTACATATTCGGTCTAGAATTTCCATTGAAACATTTTTATCCTTGCTCATTTTTGATAATGTAGACTTACCGATACCAAGCTGAACAACCAAATCGGTCTTTTTCATTTTCTTATCAATTAGTAATTTCCATAGAGGTTTATAGTTAAATGCCATTTTAAGTCCTCCTTTCTGCTTAAGCATAAGCTAACTTGTTTAAAATTACAACCATAAATTCCCAGTTTGCTTACTTTATGTTCGCCTTCTCACGCATAATCCTGTTATCTACAAGAAACATATTTTTATAGAATGTTTCTCTCTAAGTATAAAAACTATCTTAATATCTATGGATGAAACACTTGATTTTACAGTGTTTTACGATGATTTATTTTTAATATCTATGGGTTTTTAATAATATCTATGTCCATAGATTATATTTTTTACAATAGCTTACTCCATAGATAGTATTTATAAATCTTCGTAGGATGCTGTATTTATAAGACTTTGCTACATAGATATTAAATCTTTTTTAGCCTTAGGGAGATTCTTTATAACCCCAATACCAAGGAGCATCTTTACCAAAACCATCCTTTTTAGAGATAATGCCAAGTTCCCTTTTTGCACTATTCAACATACTTTCGCTAAATCCAGCTTTTTTGCCTTTTTCAATCATTGTTTCTGCTAAAACGTTACCATTAATCATTTTTACTGTAATCCACATCTTACAATCTTCCATTTTTGATTCTTTTTTTCCATAGCTCTTTTGTGCAAGCATATCATCAGCAGACAACTCACTAATGCCATTCCACACAAAGCCATGTTGATTATCAAGTGTAAATCCTATACTTTTTCCCTTTTCAGCAAGGGAACTCTTTACATGGGCTATAGCTCTGTCATTTGGGTCTTGCGGATTTTTACCAACAAGAATAATGCTCCTTGCGGCAGCAGCCATATCAATTGAACCTAAACCCTTGTATATAGCACGGTCTTGTGAACCTTTCGACATATGCATAATTATTAAAAATACACATGAATACTTCTCTGCAAGCATTCCAATCCGTTTTAATACAGGTCTTACCTCATTTGCCCTATGCATATCCCGCTTTTCTCCTAAATATGCTTGAAGAGGGTCAATAATAAACAATTTAGGTCTATGTATTTTTAGCATTTCCTCAATTCTTGTATCCATTAACGAAAGTGGCTCAGCAAAATCATCAATAACCAGTATTTTAGAGCAGTTTGCTCCTGCTTTATCCAATCTCGGCTTTAAAGTATCAGCCAAACCGTCTTCTGCTGTTTGATAAACTACAAAGCCCGATTCTATTTTGGTAAAACCTCCTTCTTGATTCGGCAGACTTCCACCAGCAGATACAGCAGCAGCTAAACAACAAGCAAAAAAAGTTTTTCCATCCCCAGGGTCACCCATTATATTAGTTATCTTGTTTTGTGGAATAAATGGCGACCATAACCATTTAATATCTTGTATTTCTACATCACCCATATTAATGACATGTAATTCTGAATCGTGTGGATTTTCATTGTATTTTTTTGTGTTTTCAATTATCTTCTCTACCTCTCTATCGGGCATAGAGTCTGCAAATACTGTATTATTTATTATTTCAGCCATTGCAACAATTTGCTTATCAGATGCTCCTTTGTGTTTATACGCCATTAAATGCGCAAATAATGTGGCATTTCTACCTTCACCGTCTTTTAAGCCAAGCAAGCTTTCTTTTCTGCTTATCATTGGAGTGAATTCCAACGGCATTTCTGCTATTTCTCTTACCTTATTGAACACTCTTCCATCTGAATTATACGGCAATAGCACATAACCTTTACTAGCACAACGGAAATCACATTTTAATCCGCAGGGCAAAATCATTCCTGTTTTCTGTGGATATTCTTTGTCTGTCTTGAAGTATAGATGTACTCCCTTTGGTGTCTTACAGGTCAGAGTTTTAAGCCCTAATTGCTTAATAACCTGTAACACCTGTTCCTTTCCCTCGTCTATATCCACTATTATGTAACCAGAACATACCCACCAACCAATAGTTCCACCTGTAGATAAATGTTTGTTGGCTTCTTTTATTCCAACAATCTCAGAGCTAATGCGTTCTTTACCCCGACATAATACAAAACTGTCCCCTCCAATAAATGTGTTGAATTCTTCGAGTTTCATCTATTTGTTCTCCTAAATTAATTTTTATGTCTCAACTATACAAGCTTTGGTATTAGATGTTAAGTTTGGAATTCGTCATTTTTCTTTGTAACACCCACGATTTTTCTACAATACCTTACAAAGTAAACTCTTTAGTTCGCAAAATTTTATATTTTAAGATTCATTTTTTATGGATCATCCTTTATGGCATAAAAAGGGTGGCAGGTGTGTTGACATTCTTCGAGTATATAAATTATCATCTAAGCTCTAAAATCAGCTTAAATTTAATTCTAGGTATTTTTATATGGAGGGAATTTCTAATAGTATTAGGCATATTTAAATCTTTGGATAGTAAGTTTATTTCCATTTCGTTTTCAGAATAAAAAGCAAGCCAAGTTTTCGATATATACACAATATTGATTTTATAAAATATAAAAGGACACAATTAGTGTGCCCTTTTATGTGGATTCGCTTTTTTCTTAAATTATACTCTTACCAGCCAGTTACATCTTTGATTTTGTATGTGGCTACATTTTCACTAGCTATCAGTGCTTTAAAACTCCATATAGCCCCTGACTCAAGGTTATTAACATTTGCCATTGTACTTCCTACTTGTGTTCCTGCCTTATCATATAAATTTATTTCTACTTGAGCATATTTGTATTGTTTATCGGTATTATTCCTTATTTTACCTACTATATAGCTTAAATTTGAATCATTTTTGATGCTAGATTCTAACACCTCCAAGTCCGCTTTCTCCACAGCTTTTTTTGAAGTTCCATTCGGTTTTGCTGCTGCCTGTGCCACAGTAGATGTTGGCTGAATATTCTGAGATGTTTGAGATACCTTTTCTTTTTGTGATGATACCGACCCAATTGCACCGATAATTAAAACGACAATAACCCAGAACCACCATTTTTTCATTAAATTCTTTAGTTTCCGCATCCTTTTAGCCCCCTAATAAAAATTACGTACTTGCTCAATAAGCAAATTATATAACTAAACTTGCTCTATAATCAACTTATAATTTCCAGTTTTTTGTTCTCGAGGTTATAATGAATAATATTAAAGACTCTAAAAACCGCAATATGATTGGGGATAGGGTTAAGATAGCACGTCATAAAGCAAAGCCGAAAATTACTCAGCTTGACTTACTTGCACGGCTTGCTGTTCGAGGTATAGAACTTGAAAAGACAGCTATTTCTAAAATTGAAGCTAAAACACGACCAGTATCAGACATAGAACTTGTAGCTATTGCTGATGCACTGAATGTACAAGTTATGTGGTTACTGGGGAAAGATTAATTTTTAAAAAAGAAAAAACAGGTGGAGTATATATCGCCACCTGAGTTATGTAGTCATAAAAGTTGTTAAGTGTCACCAGATTTATTGATTCTGCTAGTTACTATTTCCAATCAAATGTCCTTCCAAAATAAGCATCATTAAATAAATTAATAGTATCACCTGTTCTAAACTTTAATACTTTTAAATGAGATGAAGCTGCAAAAATATTAGATTTACTCCCTTGAAGAAATAAAATATAATTGTCATCAGGTGAAAACTTGAAAAATACTATACTACTATCAGTCTTATATCTCCATTCTTTATCTGTTGACATTTCTTTAACAATTAAAGTATTGTTTTTATCATCAATATAACCGAGATATTTACTATCTAAAGAAATTTCTGGAGAATCCCCTTGAAATAAAAGTTCCTCCTTCCTTTCACCTAAATAGTATTTAAATATTTGATTAGTATACGGTTTACAATAAAAAAGTACTTTCCCATCATTACTCCAACAATAATTACTATTAACATCAACGATATATGTTTCTATTTTAGATAATTTGTTGTATATATATAACTTATTTCCCCAAATATAACTTATTTCATCTGTACCTGGCACATATTTAACATATAATAACCCTGGGTTGCCTATACTTTTTTCTGGCATAATTTGTGTTAGCTTTTTATCTATAAAACTGTATTCACAAATTACATCTTTATAAGTATCCGCATCTTGCATCCTTTTGATAGTTAAAAATCTATCCTTTCTATTATCAAGGTCTACATAGGTATAATAATCTCCCTCTAAAATAGCAGTTAATGATTTATTCTTAGGTTGAAATATACAAATACCATTATTTTCTGTACTGCCTATTTCTCTACCAAAAATTATTTTGCCTGGCAATTGATTTATATTAATTTTAGGTTTGCTAAATATTGAATAACAAGTATAAATAACACCACATATAATTGAAATTGATAAAATTATAATAAGGGTTTTTTTTCTATTTTTTTGCATTATAAATAGCCCCCATTTATTAGTATTAAAATTTTTTTAACTATAAACTGTTATAGTTCACTTATTTTTTAGGCCCAATTGTCATCTTCGGAATATATCCATGTGTATACTTTTTAGATCCAATTTCAAATGCACTGTTGGGTATAATCCCTTTTCTTCCCAACATATCCCAATTACTCTTATATATCTTCTTTGTATACGCATCCGAATCATTTGTAAATGTTCCTATTGGGTCAATAAATACTCCCAGAATATCTGCTAGCCCTTGTTGGAATATAGGAAAAGCTACATCCTTCATACTTGCAGATGTACCAGTAAAATTAAGCCCCCCAGAAGCTAGTATTGTTTGAGCTACCATATTACAGTTATGACTATACAAATTATACTTGTCACTTTTATCTTTATATATTGTTTCTGCAGTATTTACCATATCTATACCTTGGAATACGGTATCAACTGGTATTACTAAATATCTATCATACGCAATTCCATCTCCACCGTTATATGTTTTCCCATTGTCCTCCATAAAAGTGTAATTGTTAAATTTTCCAGTATTATTAAGGAAGTTATTTATTTCATTTTCCGAAGCAAATTTTTCCCCTAATACTCCTTGGAAGTCCTTCCCTAATACCGTTTTGGCAATATCTTTCGCACTAGTATCTTGTGCATCTGGAGTAAAATATGTATAGTAAGTTCCAGAACCTTCTGAATTTTGCAACAGTATAGCGGCATGTCCAAAACCACCAGCATCTTTCCTGGAATTTAAATAATATGCATAACTAACAGGTTTATAATCATTTATTCTATTTGAATCTTTGTTATAAATATCTGTGCTTGAAGTATATTCTGTAACAGCATAATTACCTTTTCCAGTATGGTCACTACTCCTCATATTTTCCCAATTATTTCTTGAAACATTGCCGTTAGATAAGGCTATATTTAATTGATTTTTATCATAAAATTGCTCATCTCCTGAATTTACAAGCTTATCTGCATTTTTCCTAGCATCATCCGCTAAAGTATGAGCATCTGTCATAGCTTGTTTAGCTTTTTGCATTCCCTCTTTATCGTTACAATTCTTTGCAAGATCATATGCATCTGAAGCCTTATAATAAGCATCTGTAGCATCTCTGATGATTTCGGATGTTAACCCTGTATACTTATCATCACCTTTAGCTATATGCCCCGTTGGATCCATATACATTATAGGCTCATTATGGCAATAAGTATACAGATTCAAACTCAGCGGATCATTCGGATCACCCGTTACCGTATCCTCACTCAGGAACCTTGCAGTAGCCGGGTCATAGTACCTCGCATTCAGATAATACAGCCCTGTTTCGCTGTCATACTGATACCCTGCAAAGGTTATGCTGTTATTCGCACTTCCTGTGGTATTTACTATGTTTCCGAATGCATCGTAGTAATAGGTTGCTGCAATTGTTCCGTCAGGTTTAATAAGTGCTGTTACATCAGCATGACCATTGTACATATAGTAGTATGTATCTGCACCGGCTGTCCTTGACAGGAGGTTTGTACCGTAAACATTCTTTGCCGTCTGATTGCCTGAGCCGTCTGTCTCAAGCACCACCTGGCTGTATTCGTACAGATAATTTGTGGTTTGTCCATTAACGGTCTTACTTACCCTCAATCCATCGCCATTGTATGTGTATGTGATTGTCTGGCTTCCCACAGTTGTCTTAATAAGCTGATTCCATACGTCGTATGAGTAGAAGGTTACATATGAGTCATTGCTCTGTCCCGGTGCCGATATACCGGCTGTTGCCTGTTTACCAGGTGTTGCTGCCTTTATGGTTACCTTCGAGCTACTCAGCATATTGCCGTTGTTGTCATAGGTATAAGTGACCTTGACCTTCGAATCACTTGTTATTGTTGTTGTGTTGAGAAGCCTGTTCAAAGCGTCATAGGTATATACTGTAACCTCGATATTATCTCCGCTTGTTACTGTTTCGGAAAGTCTGTTGCCTGCCTTGTCGTAGGTGTAGCTTGTTACTATACCCGAAGGGTCTGTAACTGTTTGCAATCTGTTAAGGCTGTCGTAGGTATATTTGGTTGTACCTTTCGCGTCAGTCTTGGAGGTTTGGTTATGTGCTCCGTCGTAGGTATAGCTGTACGAGTCAATTGCATTTCCGTCTGCCTTGGTGTTTACAAGGGTCTCGTTTAGGTTGTCCTTGTAGTATGTATAATCTTCCCTTGATCCATCCGGATATATTACACTCTTTCTATTTCCATTATCATAGTACTCATATGTCGTTGTTTTACCCTCGGCTGTAACAGATATAAGTCTACCAACCTTGTCATATACCTTTGTTGTAACATTCCCTTTAGGGTCGGTTGAGGTCTCTGCTGTGCAGCCATCTGGTACCCCTGCAGTTATGTCATATGAATATGTGGATTTCCCTATTACAGGCACTTCTTTTATCAGTACCCTGTTAAGCTCGTCATAGGTTCTGGTAGTAGTACCGGTGCTGTCTGTCATAGTGAGCTGGTTTCCGTTGTTGTCATAGGTATAGGATATAGCTGCTTGTCCTATTGTCTGTGATAACAGACGTCCATGTATGTCATAGGTATATGCTGTTGTCTTGCCGTTTCTGTCGGTCTTTGTTGCAAGGCTGCCATCTGCGTTGTGTGTGTAGCTTTCCGGCTTGCCTTTCTGGAATAACTTCTTTATTACCTTGTTTCCCGCATTGTATTGGAATGTCGTTATATTTCCGTTTCCATCCTTCTGTGTCAACAGGTTGCCGTTCAAATCATAAGTGTAGCTTGTCACTTCCGATTTCGGATCTGTAACCGATATGAGTCTGTTGAGTTCATCGTATGTGTATGTTGTTGATATACCGTTTCCATCTGTCTTGGTTGATATGTTTCCTACATTGTCATAGGTCTGACTTGTGGTATGTTTTTCTGCATCTGTCGTTGCAATTAGCCTGTTATTATCATCATATGTATAATCAGTTTCATTACCCAATGCATCGTATGAAGCAGTCTGTATACTGACATCATTATACTCAATTTTCTGAATTACTTTACCATATGCATCATCCTTTTCGATGACTCTGTTTAAAGGATCATACACATTTGTTGTGGTATTACCTCTCCAGTCTGTCACTGTAAGCTGGTTTCCGTTCTTGTCATAGGTGTAGCTGGTAATCTCCTGAACACCTGATACTGTAATTGTTGAAGAAATTAACCTGTTCAGTTGGTCGTATGTATTCTCAGTAGTTGTACCATTTCCATCGGTAGTAAATCGTTTATTGCCGTTCTTGTCATATTTAACTGATGTGGTTATTGCCTGTGTTCCGTCAGCTGCCTGTTCTGTCTTTGTTAATGGTCTTCCCTGATTGTCATAGGTGTATAGGGTTACCTTGCCTGTCGAGTCACTTGTATATACAAGGTTACCCATCACATCGTACTGATAGTTGACAGTGTTACCCGGAATTGTTGCATCGCCAGGCAATACGGTCCTTCTGACCTTACCCATAGCGTTATAATCATAGGTGGTTGTATTCCCGTTTCCATCTGTCTGTGATATCACATTGCCGGTATAGTCATATATCGCACTCTTTACTGTTTTACCGTTAACCTGTGCAGATATTAAATTTCCGGCATCATCATAGGTGTAGCTTGCAACTACACCCTTTGCATTTGTTTCGGATGTCTTTCTTCCCAATGCATCATAATCATATTTTGTTGTATACGGCAGGCCCCTTTCGGCTGTTACGGGATCTGTAACAGTTACGGGCTTGTTTGCCAGGTTGTAGGTATATTCGGTGTCATAACCATTTTCTACTCCCAGTGCATCCTGTTCTTCTACAACATTTCCGTTTTTATCGTATGAATATTTCTTGGTAGTAAGTGTCACCCACTTGGAGGTTACAGGGTCTGCATATTTGTCAAGCTTTGTTAATACTCTGCCCATGGAATCATAGGTGTATTCAACCCTGCTCATCTGGTCAAGAGTCTTACTCTTATCATAATTTTGAGGTGAAACCTCAGCTATTTTTCTTCCTGCCAGATCATAGTAGTATGCAGTAATTCCGCCTTTGGCATCTGTTACTGTAAGAACCTGTCCTCTTGCATCGTAAACATATGTTGTCGTGTTATTATTTGCGTCTGTTGTTGTAAGTGGCTTACCTTCCCAATCGTATGTAGTAGATGTTGAGATTGTTGCAGGAGCTCCTGTTTCATCTGTCCCAGGCTGGCTCACTGAAGTCTGCTGATCCATAATGTCATATGCATATGTTGTTGTAATATTGTCATGTGTTGTTGCTGTCAAAAGATTACCATCGTTATCATAGGTGAAGTTTGTTGTGAGAGGTTTATCGTCTGAACTTCCAATATCATTACCCGAAATATCGCCTGATTTCACATGTACGGTTTTGGTAAGGACTTTACCCTGCTGGTTGTATGTGAATTCGGTTACATTACAATTGGATGAGTCTGTATAGACCTCCTGTTTTGAGACATTTCCGTCACCATCATACTCGTAATCTATTCTTTTCCCTGAGCTGTCGGTCTGTGATTTTAATTTTCCGTTCTTAAAATATGTATAGTAGGTTGAAACATAGCTTGATGGCAGGCTGTCTAGCTGTACCTTTTCCTTGCCTGTCTGTTCAGATATCTTGTTTCCATTCTTGTCATAATCGATTTTTGTATAAGTGTATAAGGTGGTTCCATTTATATTTTCAAATGGTGTGTATTGCTGTGTCAGTCTGTTCAAGCCGTCATAATAGTAATATGTCACGCTTCCATTTGCATCTGTGGTTGTTTTTACTGTACCGTTATCATTGTATCCTGTTTTGATTACAGTACCATCAGGATTCTGCTGGCTTATTGTTCTGCCTGCATAGTCATTTGTAGTAACTGTCACTGCCTTGTCAGTGGAGTTTAAGTATTTGGTCTCTGTAGTCTGAGTATTGTTGTTACTCAAAACTGCATACGAGTATTCTGTTAGAACCACAGGCTCTGCTGTACTGCTCTCCTTGAACGAAACCTTGACCAGCCTGTTCATATTGTCATAGTCATATAGATATACAGAACCGTTGTCCTCTTTTTCAGTAAGCTTGTTGCCGTATTTGTCATATGTGTAGGTTGTTGTATGCCCTAATGAATCAGTTGCTGTTTTAAGACTTCCATCATCATAATATGTATATTTTGTTCCATCCTTTTTCTGTGCATTCTGGTTGGGAGTTAAGTCCTCTGTCTTCCTTCCCATAGCATCGTATACTGTTTTGGTCATTGAACCATCTTGAAGAGTGGTTTCGGTTAAAAGCCCGTTATTGTTATAGTCATAATTGGTAACAAATCCTCCGGGGCTTTTAGTGTCTTTCTTCCAGCCGATTGAGTTGTAATGGATGGTCGTGACATTTTTTTCAGGGTCGGTTATCGTTGCCGTATAACCATTAGCATCATAGGTATAGATGGTTTCGCCGCCTTCAGGATCAATGATTTCCTTTAAGAGCCCTATAGCCTTACACCCCATCTGCTGCATTTCACTATCAGTGTAATAGGTGTATTGGGTTATGGCAAACTTGGAAAGATCAAAGTTCTGGGTATATGTTATTTTACCGTTTTCAGGCTGCCCTTGAAGCACAATGTTATTATTGTTATCTTTGATAGTGAAAGAATAGTTCCCGTTACTGTCTTTACCTGTAGTCAGACTATAATTGACACCTGCAGCTATAGGCTGTATCTTTAAAAGTTGCTGCTTTCCACTACTGTCAAATATGTAGAAGGTAGTCCTGCCGTTTTCATCCTTCTCCATGGTGAGGTTGTTCTTATCATCATAATTATAGGTCTTGGAGCTTCCGTCAGGGTTGGTTGCCTGGAGTACATTGCCCTGAGCATCCCTTGCATAAGATGTGGAATTGCCGTACCTGTCGGTTTGTGTTTTTACATCCCCGAATTTGTTCTTACCGTTTGCATCTACTACATAATCGGTTTTGGCAGTTCTGCCTTCAGGGTCCTGAACCTCTGTTATGTAATATGAAGAATCATACTTATATATCCAGGTTCTCGCTCCATCGTTTTCATTAACAGAAGTCTTGCTGTTTGTTGTATCATATGTGTATACAGAAGTATCTCCGCTTGCATCGGTTGCCTGCTTAACCTTATTAATTGTATGGTCATATACAAGGCTTACCATTTTCTTATTGTCGTTATCTGTTATCTCGGTCAAATACCCCTGGGCATCATAACTGTAATTCATGAGCTTACCTTCAGGGTCTGTCACCTTTGTCAGTAGATTACTAGTATATTCATATTTTACTATTCTTCCGGATGGATCTGATATCTGGCTTATCAAGCCATTGGAGCCATAGGCTACGCTGTAATCTCTCCCAGCCTGGTCTGTGATCTTAGATACCTTACCGGTGGAATCTACTGTTATATATACAGCATTTCCGTTCCTGTCCTTCATCCAATCAAGATACCCGTTTGTATTGAAATGATAGGTGTATTGATCCTTGGTAGTAAGAGTATAGCTTCCGTCCGAATTTCTTACAAACTGGCTTCTTGAATCATTGGCTGTATATGAACCGTCGGAATTGTGAACAAACCTTTCAACCGC
This sequence comes from Bacillota bacterium, assembly GCA_030705825.1. Lineage (GTDB taxonomy): Bacteria > Bacillota > Clostridia > Acetivibrionales > JANLFN01 > JAUZPR01. The sequence goes on from JAUZPR010000059.1 coordinate 16,688, forward strand.
TCCTGTTGGAAGTGTCGCAACCACCATATCGCTCGTATCGTTTATTCCTATTGCACTACCCTGGAATCCGAAGGTCCAGCCTCGTCCGAACGGGCTTGTCCTGTCATCACCGGAATTGTATGTCCTGCTTATATCAACTGTGAAGCCTGGAGCTACTACCGACATATCGTTTACAGTAAATGAGAAGTTTCCGGTTGTAGGACTCACTCCGCTTTCACCGTAGTGGATCTGCTGCTTTACCTTGGCAAGCTGATCGGTTGTGTACCAGGAATCTGCATCTTTTGACTGCTGTTCTCCAGGAAAGGTTATATCCTTCCAACCCGCACCGGAATAGGTATCTATATCTGAAGGGGGAGTATTTGTGAGTGCTGCATTGATGTCTATTCTTCCGCCGGAAGATACTTTATCGACTAGATTGTTACACTTTTTTACATTACTGATTATTCTTGACTTTACATCCGATATTGACATGCCTGGATTGTTACTTAAAAGAAGCGCTGCTTCTCCCGTAACAAACGGAGCTGATGCCGATGTACCACTTAAGTAGTCGTAACCATCAGGAGTAGTTGTCAGTATGTTTACTCCAGGTGCTGCAACATCTATGCTGCTGCCATAGGTTGAGAAATTAGCAAGTACACCTTTGCCATCAATAGCTGCAACAGAGATTAAATTGCTAAGTCCGAAGTTTGCAGGATAAGTCGGAGTCTGGGTTACATTGGCTCCGGTATTACCTGCGGAGCAAACGAAAAGGATTCCACTGTTCTGCATTGCATCCTTTAATGCCAGGTTGTTATCACTTGCTGAAAAACTGCAGTTTATTATTTTAACGCCCATAGACATTGCGTAATTAATTGCATCTATAGCATCACTAGTATATCCTATGGTTCCGTTTATGAACTTTAAGGGGAGTATTTTGACATTTGGTGCAACACCACTGATACCTGTTGTATTGCTGTTAACAGCTGCAATAATACCTGCTACCTCTGTACCATGGGTGTCAGCCGATGGATCATATACCTGGTTGTTTCCGTCTACAAAGTTCCAACCGTTAAGATCGTCTATATATCCGTTTCCATCATCGTCGACACCTTTACTACCGGTATTTTCCTTATCATTAACATAAATATTTTTTGCCAGATCTTCATGGCCTATATCTATACCCGTATCTAGGACACCAACTACTACAGAAGATGAGCCTTGGGTTGTATCCCATGCTGAGGAAACATCAACATCGACCCCTGACCTCGCATCCTGTCCCTGGATGGTCTGTCCGTTGTTTGAAAGACCCCACTGTTTAGCAAAATCCGTATCATTGGGCAGCGAGCTTATTGTTATTTGATAGTTAGGCTGTGCGTATTCAACGTTAGGATCATTTCTCAAGTCCTTGACTACGCTGTCTACATTATCCTTGTCACCTATCCGAACAAGCTCCATTTTACTTTTTCTGAACTTCCTTTTGGAATCCAGCTTGTTGAGCTTGAACTTACTTTTTATTGAAGCCCTTACACTGTCAGCTTTGGAATCATCCTTGTACTTGACAAGGATTTCCTTTTTATCACGTCCCGTATTCTGTGCCTTGCCTGCAGCAAATACATTAGTGAACTGCAGGATTGTAACACTTAAAGCAATTACAAGAATTATCAGTACCTTTATTAATGCTTTGTTTGACCTCTTCATATTACACTCCCTAATTAATTGATTCTATTTGAATAGAGCTTTCATTATCTGTATTAACAGCTCTGATTACTGTAATGGTATATGTGCTTGAAGTTCCGTCTGCTGCAGTAACTTCGACAGTTATTACGTTATTACCCTCCTGCAGATCAATCGGGTCTGAAGCCTGTTCACTTGTTACATCAACCCCGTTGACCTTTATGACCGCATTGGTGTACTTGGCTGTGGGGCTTACTGTTATGCTTGTCACATCGTTTCCGACATTCGCACTGTATGTTATCTGCTTCTCGCTGAATACCGGATCGAGGGTTCCGTTGCTTAGATCTACACCTGTAAGGTAAGCTCCACTTTCTCTTGTCACAGTGATTGTGTAGGTATTTACTGCCCCGTCTGAATTGGAGACTTCAATTGTTATTGCATTATCCCCTACATTAAGATCAATTGGTGCTGAAGCTTGCCCGCTAATCACCTCAACTCCATTCACCTTTATTACAGAATCTGGTTCAGCTGTTGGTGTAAGTGTCATGCATGTTACATCGTTTCCAACACTCAAACTGTATGTGTTCTGTACACTGTCAAATACCGGGTTAAGAGTTCCTGTGCTTAAGTTAAGACCAGTAATGTTTCCCCCGCCTTCTTTTATCACTGTTAGTGTGTATGTATTAACAGTTCCGTCAGCTGCAGTAACCTCAACAGTTATTGTGTTGTCTCCTACTTGCAGATTGATAGGATCTGAAGCCTGTCCATTGGTTACCTCAACTCCGTTGACTTTTATGACTGCATCGGATTGATCTATTACAGGTGTAAGCGTTATATTTGAAACATCGTTTCCGACACTTAGGTTGTATGTGTTCTGAGCACTCTTAAATACCGGGTTAAGAGTTCCTGCGCTTAAGTCAAGGCCAGTAAGGTATGCTCTGCCTTCCTTCGTCACAGTGATTGTGTATATATTTACTTTTCCGTCGGCTAAAGAAACTTCAACTGTAATTGTGTTGTCTCCCGTTTTAAGATCGATTGGTGCTGAGGCCTGTCCCCTTGTCACCTCAACTTCATTTACCTTTATGACAGAATCAGCCTCTGCTGTTGGTGTCAGTGTGATGCTTGTTACATCGTTATCCACTTTGACCTTGTAGGTATCCTGTGTCTGGCTGAATACCGGATCAAGGGTTCCTGAACTTAAGTCAAGACCTGTAAGGTATGCCCCGCCTTCTCTTGTTACTGTAATTGTA
>JAUZPR010000006.1 GCA_030705825.1 Bacillota bacterium
ACATCACAGCCGGAATACTGGGACAAGGTGGAAAAGCTTGTGGGTGGAGCTCCTTCAACTTTAAACCTGATATTTCCGGAAGTCTATCTTGGTAAAATTGATGAAAATAAAAAGATTGAAAAAATTAATAGTACAATGAAGAAATACCTGTCGGGCGGTATTTTATCTGCCCAAAAAACCGGATTTGTTCTTATAGACAGGAAAACGTGCAAGGTTGCTTCAAGAAAAGGTTTAATAATGGCTGTTGACCTTGAAATGTATGATTACAGCAAAGGCTCCCAGTCTCTTATCAGGGCAACCGAAGCAACTGTAGTTGACAGGCTTCCTCCCAGAATCAAAATCAGGGAAAATGCTTCGGTGGAAATTCCCCATATAATGATTCTTATTGATGACGAGGAAAAAACAGTTATTGAGCCGATTGCAGAAAAAAAGGCATGTTCGGAAAAACTCTACGATTTTGAATTGATGCTTGGTGGTGGACATGTCAGAGGCTGCAGCATAACAGATGCTGAAGATATAGAATCTATATTGGGAGCACTTTCCAGGCTTGCAGAACCATCCTCTTTTTCAAAAAGGTATAATGTACAAAACAAAGGTGTCCTGCTATTTGCAGTAGGTGACGGAAATCACTCCCTTGCAGCGGCAAAGGGGCACTGGGAAAATGTAAAGAAAAGCCTTTTACCTGAAGAAATTGAAACCCATCCGGCAAGATTTGCTTTGGTGGAGCTTGTTAATGTCCATGACCAAGGTCTTGAATTTGAGCCTATACACAGGGTCGTTTTTAACGTTGACCCCGAAGATCTGCTTGAGAAGATGCAAAAATACTTCAAGAATTATTCAGGAGTAACCTTAAGATACTTCAATAATCCAAATCAAATGAATGACGAAGCCAAAAAGCTGTCAAACCCGGGCAAGGCACACCTAATCAGGTTTGTAACCTCAAAGTCACAGGGAATTATAGCAGTTGAACAACCCAAATACAACCTTGAGGTAGGTACTCTTCAGTCATTTCTTGATGATTACTTGAAAAGCTACAGTACCTGCAAAATAGATTACATCCATGGTGATAATACTGTTATTGATTTGGGCTCAAGAGACAATTCTATAGGCTTCCTGCTTCCGGTAATGAAGAAGGAGGATCTTTTCAAAACGGTGATTCTGGAAGGCGTCCTGCCTCGGAAGACCTTCTCCATGGGAGAAGCCGAGGAGAAAAGGTATTATCTTGAATGTAGGAAAATAGTTAAATAAAATCTCTAAATCTTGTTTATAGCAGGGGTGAACACCAATTCACCCCTGTTTTTATTTCTTTAACCCTTATTTATGAATTTCTTAAATTCTTCTAAAAATGCCATCCTGCCTATTGTATTTTTTCTTACCGAAGTCTTTAGTATATGAAATTCCCCGGTCAGAGTGGGAAGATTCCACTGAGCCTTTGATGAAAGGCTGTTAATTATTCCCGCAATACGTATCCAGTAAAGAACAAACCTGTATAAGGGCATAACAAAGCAAATATACCAGTGTTTCCTTAAATATCTTCTTACTGAATTCTGACCCTTAAGATACCGTTCTGAAACTGCCAGATACAAAAAGCTGTTCAACAGATAGGCCGTATAAAGCAGAAGGTTGGCACCTATCAACAGCTGTAGCGGATAATTTATAAAAAACAGATATATCAAGGCAAAGAACCAGATAAATCTCGGAAATGCCAAGGTGTGATCCGATACTATTATCCTCATGGAAAACTTTTTAAAATAATCTTTTATACTTCCGGTATGCATTTCTTTAAATAGGCTTGCAACCTCCAGTTCTCCCCTCTGCCACCTTTGTCTCTGAATATAGAGTTTATCAATACTTTCTATTGGATCAGTATATAAAAAGGCATTGCTGCATAGCTTAATCTTACCCCCTGCGAATCTTCTTATCTGGAAGGTCATATGGGTATCTTCCCCAATAGTATCGGAATTGTATAGCTGCGTTTTAAGCAGGGCTTCCTTTCTGAAGCACGAAAATGCCCCCGACATGGTAAAAATGGAATCGGTCATAGATTGAAAGCTTCTGCCCACAAGAAAGGTTTCGGTATATTCAAACAATTCACATTTTTGAATAAGCTTCATACCCTTACTTTTACTCTGTTCTATACATACCGGGTCAATCAGTACAACTCCTGTCATGCAGTTTATTTTTTTATCGGATTCAAACTTAGCGGCCACGCTTCTTATTGCATCCTTATCTAGCCATCCGTCACTGTCTATATTTATCAGATACCTTGCAGAACTGCTGAAAATACCCTTGTTCAGTGCTTTGGACTTACCTCTGCCTGAATTTAACCACCTGATTTTCATATTTGGATGAGCCCGCTGAAAACCTTGGAAAACCTCAAAACTGCCATCTTCTTTTCCATTATTAACAAGAATAATCTCTATCCTGCTGTTCGGATAGTTTTGACCTGCAATGGAGTCAAGACATTTTCCAATTGTATTTACTGAATTGAAGACAGGCACTATTACCGTCACTTCAGGCATGAAGTCAAGCTTTATATGCTTATTTTTCCGGTATCCTGAAGCTGTAAAAATTCCGCTTACAATACCCGTGATTATCTCCCATATCAAAGGTATGACAAGCCAGACGCTCCAGAATATGAACTGCTGCAAAATCCTACCTGTTTCCACCAGCCGGCTCACCAACCTTCTGCTTAAGAATATGGGGCTTTGTAAAAACAATATAATAAAGAATAACTGTCAGTATAAAAAAGAGGAATCTGGCAATTACAGTATGACTTATAAAGAATGCCGCCGGCCCGAATAATTTAACAATGCTGCATATCACAAATATTCTTGCAACATTTGCAGCAAAAATATAGAAAGCACCCGCCGCTGCAAGAAACCCCTTCATCCTCCATGAATACAATGGGTAGAATGACAGAAGGCAAATATATACCAATGTTTCAATTATTCCCGAGCATTCATAGTCTATAAAAAAGGAAACTGCCTGCAGCTTGTAATTAACGGTAACTGACAAATAGCCGGGGTAAGCCGATATCATTCCTGTAACCTTTCCGAATATATACATAATATAGGTAACACCATACCCGAGATAACTCTCGATAGTACCGGTTCCCATGTACATAAGCAACAGGAACATACCTATGCTGCCGGCTGCGAACAGGAAGAAAGCCATGTTTTTTCTTTTAAGCAAAACCAACAAAAGAATCCATAATATTAATAGAAAGGATACAAATATCACTCTGGCTCACCTCTTCGTTTTCTCTTTCCAACCGACATAACAGAGATAAATCCTGATAAAACTATTAAGACCGATACTGAAGCAGTAAAAACTGGAAAGGTCGAGATAGTGGAAATGGTTATATACCCCGAATCCGGAGCCCTGTCTCTGCCGCTCTGATAATAAAGTTCAACCTGATATCCGCTTTTAGTGCTGCTTGCCAGCTGTGAAAGCGGTATATAAAATCCAACCCTGTTTGCCGTATTTTCATCATCCCCCCATAACCCTCCGGTACTCCAAAGGTATTGTCCCTTTTCGTTAAGAAGAAGTACAATAACCCATCTTGTATAAGGATGGTAAAAAACATAAGCTGTCCTGTTTCCCGAATCGGTTTTAAAATTTGCCGAAAACAGCCAATAGGTATATTTATATGAGTTTGAATTAAAATTTCCGATTATGTCCTTATAAAGGTCATCATATTTCAAATCCTTTTCTTTAGAATTTCCTTTAGTATTGTTTCCCGATCCCTGCTGCCTTTCACAGTACAGATAAAGGTTCCCTGCGGACGAGTCAGGATACCATTTCATATTTACCATGTCCATAAAAGAGGACTCATCCCCTTTAGGATCGGATAATGAGGGTTTGTCAGCCCAGTCTGAAAAATTACCGTCAAGAGTGATTCCCGATGCAGCCATTACCGGTATAGGAACATACAAAATACATATAACAACAAAAATCACAATAATAAATTTTTTCATAATCGGTTTCAACCCACCTTATATACAAGTTTCCTCATTTAAAGCAGAATCTCTTTTTTCTTTTTTATTGAAACAAATAAAAGTAAGAATACTGCTGCAAGTCCGGCTGTACTTAAGCCAATTCCTTCCGCTAGATAGGGATAATTAACCCTTATCTTTAATTCATTGTTTTTCATATATATAAGGTTATGGATACTTTCATAGGTTCCGGTAATGCTTGCAAAAGAATCCAGAGCCGATACCGGGGTGAGTGTATCCCGGCTTTCCGCCTTTATATCAAGTACATTATTTTTGTTATTGATATCAAGCCTGATGATCCTTCTTTCGGGAAGAACATTTTCTTTTAAACCTGTTATCTGTTCAAGCAGCTTTATTACACTTTCATCCTTGGTTTGAAGTGCAAAAAAAGGAAGGTTAAAGCCCATGATTTCAATATTCTGATTGAATTTTGTACCTATGAAATTCATGTTCTGGTTGGAATAATATGTGTTTCCCTGTACTCCGTCCAGATTTTCAAGATACTCTGTTTTCCATCTGCTGTATTCCTTTGGTATGCTGTTCAGTATATCAATTTTGTTGTTGTCAAACTCAAGCAAGGGATATTTTCCGTTGAATTGGACAGGCTGAGCCGATACGCCCAAAAACTCCGGCCTGGACGAAAAAACATCAGGCTGGGCACCGGTCATATCTATAATTACTTTTACACCTTTTTGTGAAACCGTTTTAATCAAGGCTTCTGCTTTAGACTTATTCCTGTATTCAAAACCGGATAGGAAGATCACTCTGTATTTTGACAGCTGTTCCTGGGTGTAATCATCTATAAAATAACTTCCTCCGGTTTGCAATTGCGGAAACATATATGCAAGATTAGGTGCATATTTGCCGATACCTAACCCTTCATACTCCGGTTTTGTCCCAAAGGTGTAATTAAAAGGGAGCCTTAAAACCATAATTTTGTCAGATTTATAAACAGGCTTATAGCCTGCCTCTGAAGCGCTGTTAAGCATATCCGCTTGGTCCTTGAACTTATCGTTCTTTATTATAATTGTATCTGCACCCAATTCAAGACACCTATCAAAGGCAAAAGGTAGCCAGTTATTTTCTACAGCAGTATTTATCCAGACTATGTTACCTGAGGTTTCAGCTCCCTGCCATGCCCACCCGTATACCTGGCTAATGTTTTTTCCTGCTGGATTGTCACTCAGGTAATAACCTGGATAAGATCCGAAGGTACTCAGGTCAAGAACAGCTATCTTATGACCGGCCAGGTTTACTGCATGTTCAAGATCTTCAGATATGGCTGGAGGGGTTACACCAAAAGCCAAAACGCTGAATGAAATAAAGCAATCCACTGCTACAAGCAATAAAAGGGAAATAAGAATGCTTTTTCTTAGAGGGTCCCAGAATAACAGTCCAACAAAGAATATCCCCATTGCAAAGGGAGTAAAGCGTTCCATCCAGAAGAGCTGGTTGAGCGGCATTTTTTCAATCAAAGGTGCTGTTATTGACAGGGTCCCTATAAAAAACAGAATTACCAAACCGAAAGCACCTCTGCTTTTTTTGTTTCCGAACAACAAACCGGCAAATGAAACTATTATTACAGACAGTCCGAAATAGAATGCTTCCCTGTTCTGGGTCAGCCTGATCAAAGGGTTAAGCGACTGCGTAAGAGGATGCGATAGCTGCAAGGCAAGAGACGATAGTGCTCCCTGGTCAATTGAAAACATGCCTCCTTTTAGTGCGGGATATAACCAAACTCCGGCAAGCATAATTCCTGCTACTGCAAAAGCCAGTGCTTCCAAACACTGTCTCAGCTTCCTCCGGGACAAGCCATACCACAAAAGAAACGCAAACATGGTAATGCCTGCCATAGCTGCAATCATTGCATGGCATAAGGTTATCAGAAACATAAGGACAGCAATTAAAAGTCCCGTGGTTCTTTTCCTTTTTTCAACATACAGCCAGACAGCCAGCAGCAAATACGGAAAAATCACACCGACTGCTGCTCTTGGCAGATTACCTTCCGAAAACAGTACTCTAAGGTTGTCAGGTATAAAAAACCATAAAAATCCAAGCAGCAGGCCCAATATCTGTCTATTGGTCTTAATGCCCCAGAAAACCCAACCAAAGGCGCCTGTTATAAATAGAGCTGCCATAAATAGCGAATAGGACACCGGAATACTGCCATGGCTGATAAAAAGAAACAAAGTATACAAGTAATAAGGAAAAGGTGCCCAGTACCTGAAAGGCTGAATTCCGTTGTACCACAAATCAGTATAAAGCGGGAATATGTTCCCGGATTTTATGCTCTTGTAAAGCAGATCAGCCTTGAATATATGGCCCCAAGTATCCGAACCCCATGGATATGCACCGTTTCCGGTAATATATAGTATTAAAACAACTGTAGTCGGTAATATGATACAGAGGGAAAGTAAAAGGAATTTTTTATTTTTTCTCAAGGATGTTTTATTATCAAAATTACCGTCCTTAATATCACTGATCATTAATACATTTGAGCCATCCCCCGGCTTACCGGATATAATCCCTGTGCCCTTATCCATTTCAATTATCTCTTCTTCACTTTCTAACTTATCTGGAACAGGTGCTATCGGGTTTTCAGGCTCCAATGTTTCAAGTTCATAGGATAAACCTGTTGCCTCGACCAGCCTTGTAATTGAGTCCTCGATTTTATCATTTTTAGAAACAATATATGTTCTTGCGGGATTCTCGCTTATTTCAAGGGATTCGAGAAGCCAGCCCGACTTTTCGGATATGGCTGATATTTTTTCAAAGAAAAAATCCCCTATATTCTCCATAGTCGGATTACATGAAGAAAAAAGGGGAGTTTCGTTCAAAAGGCACCCCTCAAACTCTGAAAAATAGGCATGTATTTCATTTTCTATCTCACTGAACTGCCAGAAAGTATCCCCTTCTTTTTTGATATAAAGTACAAACTCCCATGTATGGGGATGGATTCCGCTTTCGCCTGTTCCTATTCTTATATTGTGTCTGGCATTCAGGTAAAACCTGAAACGGTATGATCTTGTTGCCATGTTTGTTCCTCTTGTCTAAGGCGTGTTGTTTAAGCAATACCAAAACTGTTATTTATAGAGGCTTTCCACCGAATCTTTGCTTGCTAAAGGCATCTGAACCTTTGCAAGCAGCATAAAATAACCCTTGATTGTTTTTGGTATATTCATTTTGCTTTTGCCTTCTTTTAAATCATATTGAAGAATCAGAGGGAATTCCCCCGCCCTAATACCTATTTTGCAGAATTTGGCAAGCAGTTCGGCCATACAGTCGAAACCATTCGTTGTTATAAGCCTGTTCCGGTATATTTCAGCCGCTTTCCTCAAATAACCTATGTTGTATGCCCTGAAACCACTGGAATAATCAGTTATATTGGCAATAGGAAAAAAGGTTTTAAAAAAAATCAAAGCTCCTCTGCTGAATAATTTTCTAATCAGCGGGACTCCGTTCTCCATGCTGCCAGGAGTAAAACGTGACGCAACTACAAGATCAAGGCTTTCCCGGTAAAGTTTCAGGCACATATCAGAAATAATAAAAGGATCATGGGTATTATCCGCATCCAAAGTTACCAGAATGTCATTGTCGGAATATTTGTCAATAGCAGTGTTTATAAGGATTTTGACAGCTTCCCCCAAGCCCATGTTTTTCGAGTTGTTTATATAGTGAACATATTCATACTTGCCCGAATTAGCTTTTAATATCTCACCGGTCCTGTCGGTACTGCCATCATTAACAACCAATACATCCATTCTGCTGCCCATTTTTTTACGTAAAACTTTAAGCTTTTCAAAGAGCTTTGGCAGAGCAGCTTCTTCGTTATATGCCGGGAGACCGATTACAATTCTCTTTTCCATAAGTAACCTCACAGTAATGATGTTAGTTTACATAATACTGTGATTATAACATTAAATAAATGTCTTTTTAAAAGGCAATTATTTCTTAAAACACAATCAGATTAGATATTACTCAACTCTCCGAGTAACACATGTTTGTTTCGAGACATAAAATATAGTTGAATGATTTAAAATCCGGTGAAAATAAATGAGAAGAGGCTATTATTATAATTTCGGCAAGCCCGAACCCGTCTCAAGCAAACCCGAACCAAAAGACAGCCAGATCAGCTCTCCTTCAGACATAATTGAAAAAGACTTCCGTGGGGGTATAATTGACCAGCATAAAAAGATTGAAATGTATTTATTCACCTTGTTTGATAAAGCCATGCTGCCGCGTGAGTATACAAGTCCTGCTCCTATCAAGAGCGGTACAACCATGCTGGAAGAAGTCCACAGGTATATTAAAAGAAAAGATGCAAATGGCGAGCTGGTTAACAAGGTACGTGCATACATTTCGGCAGCTGTACCTTCGCTTGAAAAGGAATACCTGAGCCAGAGCAAATTTTTCAAAATACGTTATACGACAACAGGTACAAATTCCGTACCTGGGGATGATACAAACCGGAACGGAATACCTGATTATGTAGAAGCAGTAGCGGCAGCCTTTGAGAATGCTAAAGCTGTAACTTGTGGGCAAAGAGGCTTCAAGACCCCTATTCTGGATTCAGGCAAACCATCTATGGATATCAACTTATACGACCTGAATGGAAAATACGGGATTACCTTTCCCCAAAAATCCTATACCAAGGATAATGGTTTAAGGCTTACATCAAGTTCAATAAGTATCGATAACAATTATTCATCTCAAAAGGGATTCAAGGAAGCAAGCCTCGATTGCATGAAAGTTACCGCTGCACATGAATTTTTCCATGCCGTTCAAAATTCCTACAATGCCGATTCGGATTCATGGTGGAAAGAGGCTTCGGCAACCTGGAACGAAGATGAAGTATATGACGGTGTCAACGATTATCTGCAATATCTCGGAAAATATATGTCTTCACCGGGAATGCCGCTTGACCAGACCAGCTACAGCGGTGTAATATTTGTAAAATTCATATCGGAATACTGGGGCGGTTATGAAACGGTAAAAAGCATATGGGATACCCAGGCAAAGCGTTATAGAAACAGTGTGAATGCAATCGACACTGCAATAAAATCCAAATATAGAATTGAAGATCTCGGAAGTATTTATAACAGATTTACAGCTTGTAACTATAATCCATCCCAGTACTATAAGGAAGGATACCTATGGAATACCACAGTCGCCCTGCAAGATACAATCGAGAAATATCCTTCTGAAGGGATAAAAGGCACTCTGAGCCATCTTTCATCAAATTACACCTTGTTTAAAGCAGGAAACTCCGCTAAAACATTAAAAGTCCAGGTTCAGGGAACATCTGGCACTCAGTGGGGATTCAAGGTTGTCAAAAGAAGGTCGTCGGATAAGAAATGTGAAGCCGTCAGCATACCCTTTGACTCCAGGACAAATACCAGTGAATTTATATGCGAAGGCTTCGGAAGTACGTATAACGAGGTCTGCCTTGTATGCTCCAATCTCGATAAGACCTCCGATGGAGGGGTATACACTGTTAAGGCAAGTGTGGAGTAGATGGTTGGGGGTTGTAGGGAACGGTGCCCTCACCGTTCCGGTCAAGACATAGGGGCTCCGTCTCTATCTCCCCCTCCTCTAACCCTCATCCCTAACCCTTCCCCCAGCGCATTGGGGGAAGGGAACTTAAATTCAATAAAAAATAGCTCCGTAGCAATACCCGTCCTTCCCCTCGATGTGAGGGGAAGATAGATAGGGAGTTAACCCTTATTAAATACTTATAATTTCCTTTTGGTCATATACCGCCTTAATTGTTCCGCCAGGCGGTACTATCAGATATTCTTCCTTATTCCATTCACCGTTTACCAATCCCTGCAGCAGGCGCATATCGCCTCTTACCACTTTAACCCTTGCCTGTTTCTCTTCCGCAAGGGCTTTGAATTTTTTAAGGTGTTCAGGCTGTCCGGTTTCCGGCATATCTATAAAAACTATTTCTTCTTCATTTATTTCAGGGTGAAGTGTTTTCCATATGAATTGGGCATTATCTTCCCCATACTTTTCAATCAGTTCCTCAAGGGTATCGGTAAAACCGGTTTGTTTCCCGACTTCACCGCCACACAGAATGGAATCTCCTCTTTCCATATATCCTGCAGTACTCCATGACATACTTGGATTGTTTCCGAAGTAATCCAGGAATTTTCCAATGGAGCCCAAAAAAATTGTGCAGCAGTCATGAGCTCTTGGAATAACAAGCGGAACATTTCCTGTAGTAATTCCCAAAGCTGCGTTCCCGCATAAACCGAACCCCAGCAGGATGGCATCGAAATTGTTACCGGCTTCCATGATATGTGACTGAAGCAAATCTCTTAATGTCTCAGGCTGTTCATGGGCGCCCTTTGGCGTAAACTCAACCGAAATTGTATGGGGTGACCTGCTGACAGCAAGACATGCTTCCCTTGTAAACACTTCACAGCAAATGAATTTCAGTTTCATATTTCAAGGCTCCATATGTATATATTTAGTAAACACTATAATATTTCAAGCATACCAGCGCATGAGGAAATTTGTATGTACTCGGAATTTATACCTTCTTTGGCTAAAGCTTCGGTAATTTCTTCCGATACCAGATAAATCTCATCCTTGTCCCAGATATCTTTATTTTTATTTCTGCAGGACTCCAGCTGCTGTCTGTTTCCAAATGCTATATCTCCTATAACAATTTTGCCTTTTTCGGCGAGTGACTTTTTCAATTTTTTAATGAATTGTACCTTCTTATAATCATCCAAATGGTGAATTGCATAAGTCGATATTATATAATCAAACTTTTCAGAATCTAATTCCGGCGGCAGTCCCAGATTGAAATCCCATCTGATAAATCTGGCCCCGGGCATTTTTTCACCGGCGATGTCTGTCATCTTTTGTGAAAAGTCAATTCCATAGATGCAAGCACCGTCATTGTATAACCTATTAGTCAGTACTCCTGTTCCAAATCCTATATCCAATATTTTTGAATTCTTTTTTATGTCTACTACATCATAAATACGGTTTAATAATTGGTAGTAGCCTTCAAATGGATACCCTGATGAATTTTTGTCAACAAATTCATCGTACTCTTCAGCCCAAATGTCAAACCCTTTGTTATCAAGCATTTTTTTCTCCTTTTTATGTACTTTTATGTTTGGTAACCTTAAAGCTCCCCCTGTTATAACATTCTTACATTTTAACACCCGTTTATCTTCTTGTGTATTTTTTCGCAATATTCAAAAGTATATCTTTCCTGTTCAATTCGGGATTGTTCAAAACATCTGCCAAAAGTTTGTCCAAAGCATTCTTGATTTTAATACCTTCCTCAAAACCTTCCCTGACAAGGTCATCCCCTGTAACGGCAAGACCTTTCAGGTCTACGCACTGTCCTTTTTCCATTATTTCCAGGTATATATCCCTTATCTCCTTTAAGGACTTAAGCCTTTCTTCCAGGAAGTCCGGGGTTTGAGCTCTTTTATCGGCTTCGTATACCTTGAGGAGTATTTCGAAAAGGTCGCTGCCTGCCCGGTTTACAGCTTTTCTGACAGATGTAGGATCGGGTTTTATATCTATATCGTGAAGCTCAACTAATTTAAGTATTTTATGAATAGATTTTGTATCAAACCTTAACCGTCTAAGTATACTTCCGGCAAGAGCAACACTTTTAAAAGGATGCCCATAGAAATGGTCTATACCCTTTTTGTCTGTAGTCTTGACATAAGGCTTGCCGATATCGTGCAGCAACATTGTCCATCTGATTATTTTGTCCTTTTCAGCATACTGTATTGATTTGATAATATGTTCGGCCACATTATAGACATGATAAGGGTTGTTTTGGGGCGTATCAAAGCAAGGTAAAAACTCCGGCATGATATATCCCATCAGGTTGGTTTTCTTAATCAGCCACAGTCTGTCAGGATTGTCAGATAATAATATCTTTGTAAGCTCGTCCCTGATTCTTTCAGCACTTATATTTTTTATCAAAGCTGCATTTGATAAAATGGATTCCAATGTTGATCTTTCAGCCTCAAAACAAAGCTGGGCCGAAAATCTTACAGCCCTAAGCATCCTTAAAGCATCCTCATTGAATCTTTTATCCGGTTGACCTACTGTACGTATGGTTTTGGACTGTATATCCACGGCTCCCGAAAAAGGATCCAATAAGCCTTCTTCCTTATTATATGCAATTGCATTTATGGTGAAGTCCCTGCGTGATAAATCTTCCACAATACTTTTTGTATAGTTTACGGCAGACGGATGCCTGTTATCGGCATATTCCCCATCCTGCCTGAAGGTGGTGACTTCAAAACAGCTGCCATTTATGACAACGGTTATGGTTCCATGTTTTATACCGGTATCGATGGTTTTTGTAAACAGTTCCTTTATTTCGCAAGGTGTTGCACTGGTGGTAATATCCCAGTCGGCAGGAACCCTCCCCATAATACTGTCTCTTACACATCCACCCACTATATAAGCCTTGTGATTGGATGCCTTTAAAGTTTCAATTATAAATTCCGCATCCGGAGGTATATTAATATCAATTTTCATATGTAATCCCTCTTTAAGTTATCCCAACCTGTCTACAATTGCTCTAAGTACATCGTCAAAGCGCATGTTCCCTATTTGATCAAGCATTTTATCCAGCGTGGTTTTCTTTTTGAGCGAACCCGAGAGAAGTATTTCAACAACCTGATTCTTATCAATCAAAACTGAAGTAACTTCGAAAACACCGCCTAATAATCCGGCTATTACAAGAGCCTGTGCGGGAGTAATAATGCCCGGGCCTGCCGATATGGGTCCTGTACCTGTAATTGTATTTGATTGAGTCGACGCATCCGAATTATTATTCCCTTTCCCAGATTGATTACTCCCGTGACTTCCGAGCTGAGCCACTACTTCTCTAAACAAAGAGCTTATATTATCTATTGAGAACACGGAAGTCCCCCCTAAAATAAATATTTAAATTTAGACAGAAGGGAAAACAGCTGGTTGAGTGGGAAAAGCTGCGGGTATGCTGTTCCCGGTCAAATACAATATAAATATAAGAGCGGTTACTACTAATAAAAGATTATGCTGTCCCTGTTCTGAAACCGGCAAAGTAATCACACCTTTATTTCTATCCTGCAATAATGTTGAAACATTATCAAAAAAATTCGATTTTTTTAGTGTCAAATTTCCATATATAGTATTATATTAACACCAGCCCGCGTTGTTACATATACATTTCTGAATGAGCAAGTGAAAAACAAGCTTTATATTAAGTCTGTTTCCAATTATAACACATAAGAAGCGGCACACCTATATCTTGCCAAAATACCGGGCTGTTACCTGAGATAAGTACTTCCGTCAAGGGGAATCAGAACCTGTAAGCCTGGCATACCTTTCATCAATCCAACTGCATATATTGTGTAATTCTTGTCTGCATCGATTCTTATGTTAGGTACATATAAAATAGAATCCTTTCCGTCCTTTGGCCTTACATATATGGTATAAACACCCGGCGGTACGGCTCTATATCTTGATACGCCTTTGTATTTCACATCTGAAAACAGGACTTCTCCATTAGGCTGGTAAACTTCCAAAGAAGGTGAATCGGGAACCAGATTTGCAAATCTTATATTTGCATGAAGAGGAGAAATAGGTACTCGGACATCATCAATAGGGAGTATGTCGGGATCAGCATGCTTTCCGACAGCAGCCACTGTGTAAATCATAGCAGGAAGCAACTCAATCTCTTTTGACGAATGAGGTTTTGCAGTTTGTCCGGCCGGATACATCCTGATTGTATATTTCCCAGGCCTCATCTCCATATACGAGGTAAAGCCTCTGTACGCAAGATTTCTTGCAATAATGAGGTTATCGGCATACACATCAACTGCCGTTACTTCCGGTGAAGCATTCAGTATACGAATATAGGCGGGTGGATCTTCTCTTGCTCCAGTTACCTGCATCTGATAATTCCAATAAGGATTGTAATACATATTAAATCATTACCTTTCAAAAGTTTAGTATAATATAATATGACTAAACCTCAGGCAATGTGTTTAATGCATCAATGCAAATGAAAAAAGTATTTAATATGCTATGACTTCTCCATTCCAGAATAGATATATGTATTTTTCCCTTACTGTTTTCCCGGTTAGCATTGATAATGCTTTTGCGTAGTATTCGATCTGAAGTCTGTATTTTTCCTTAATAAAATCATGATTTTCGTCGGGTATGAAGTCTGTCTTGTAATCCAGAAGTATAATTTCATTATCTTCCTCAAAATAACAATCTATTGCTCCCTGCAGCAGTATTTTTTCAGATGAATAATTAGCGGCTGAAAGATCTTTAAATATTTCGGCTGCACTTATTTCGGTATTAAACGGTACCTCTCTGTATACCAAACCGGATTTCAGCATTCTTTTTCCCATATCGGAAGTTAAAAATCTTCTTATCCTGTAATTATCTGTAACTGCAGCCTGTTGAACACTTATCAGGGATTTTGCTATCATTTCCTCCAGCTGTTTTCCGATTTCAGCTTCAAGGCTTGAATTCAGCTGATTTGAAGAACTAGTTTCATTTAATACAACCGAAATCCTTTTTAAATCAAGATGCTGCATTATAAATGAGTAATAGAACCTTTTTCTGCCGCGCTGAAACTCCTTGTTTCTTCAAGGAAAGCCGGCTTTTTTATATATGGGGGCAGAAATACCTGTGACGGTAATATATCCGAGGAATCGGCATTAAAAAGCCTCTTTATTTCAGTAACTGAAATCTTTGCCGGAATTTTTCCGGACTTGGGGTAAGGATAAACCCAATCAAGCCTTCGTTCGATTTCAGTTTTCATTTTGCTATCCGACGTCAAAGCTTGCGGAAAAGGCTTTACTTCAAATTCATCAAGAATAGCGACTGACTCAAGTAATTCATTTCTCCTCCATACTTTTGCGTCCCATACTGATTCATCATTAATCCATTTGCATTGAGGCGTCTGCATCAGGTATCCCTCAAAAAATCCCTTTAGTCCAGAATGCCTTGCCAGGGCAGGCACAATCCAGTCCAGATAGCATCTTGCCTTAATGCTTTCAAATACCGGAAGCTTCATGTCTTCGGATTCCATATGCCTGCACCATTTTTGAATACTTTTGGACACATTTTTTAATGATGCGGTTATTACAAGTTTTTCCCTGGCTCTAGTCAGAGCAACGTATAATATCCTCATTTCTTCTGAAAGGGTTTCAACCTTCATTTTATACTTGATTGCCTGTTTAGCCATGCTTGGATAGGATAACCGTCTTTTATAATCAACGAAATCAGGTCCGAAGCCTAAATCCTGATGAAACAGGATACTTTTGGCGGCATCCCGAAAATTGAACATTCTGCCGCAGCCTGCAAGTATAACTACCGGGAATTCAAGGCCTTTACTTTTATGGATACTCATAATCCTTACTACATTTTCATTTTCACCGAGGATTTTGGCACTTCCCATATCACCGCTGCTGTTTTTGATTTTTTCTATAAAACCGATAAAGTTGAATAAGCCCTTATAACTGGTATTTTCGTACTGTCTGGCTCTCTCAAACAGAATTCTTAAATTAGCCTGTCTCTGTATGCCTCCAGGCATGGTTCCCGCATAACTGTAGTAACCGGTTTCTCCGTAAAGGTACCATATAAGCTCGTTTGTTGGTGTATATTGAGCCTTGTGTCTCCAGCTCCTGAGCTTGTTTAAAAATGTGTTGAGCCGTTCCCCAAGGTTTCGTTCCATCTCCGCTGCCATACATAATGCCTCATAAAGAGATACTTCCCTGTTTACAATTCTAATATCTATAAGCTCCTCAGCCGAAAAGCCTGCCATTGGAGACCGGAGTACGGCTAAGAGCGGAATATCCTGCCTTGGATTATCAATAATCTGCAGAAGGGATAATACCGTCTGCACCTCAGTTGTTTTAAAGAAGCCTGTATTTGTATCTGCATAAACAGGTATACCCTGTAAGGTCATTTCTTCCACAAAGACCTGTGACATACTTTTTGTTGCTCGCATTAGAATCACAATATCCTTGTATTCAACCTTTCTGTACTTGCCCATTTCCTTATCGCAAATTTCAAAGGGTTTACTTCCATTGGCTCCTGTCAGCTGCCTGATTTTCTTAACAGCAATACGTGCTTCGCATTTGGCCGAATCGGGAGGTTCCTCCTCAGTTTCACTACTGATTGCCTGTTCAAAGGTATCCGAAACCGCTTCCATATCAGACAGTTCCGAGTCAGCCATATCGGCAAGCAGCAATTCAACGGGTTCGGAAGCAGCCGCATTTTGGTCATCTTTCGGGGGATATAAAGCCCCTGGGTAAAGGGCTTCTTTCTGGCCATATTCAATTTCACCTATATTCTTGGACATAATCTGTTTAAAAATATAGTTAATGGCATCAATTACACCTTTTCTGCTCCTGAAGTTCCTGTGAAGCAGTATTTTTCTCCTGATATCCTCTGAATTATCTGAATAGGAGTTGTATTTTTCGAGAAAAAGCTCAGGTTTGGCCTGCCTGAACCTGTATATGCTTTGCTTGACGTCTCCGACCATAAAGATATTCGGAGTACCATAAGCATCTCTTGAAATTGCAGAAAGTATTACATCCTGGATCAGGTTGCTGTCCTGGTATTCATCAATCAGTATCTCGTGAAACCTTTCCCTTAATTCAACAGCTGCTTTGGAAGGCTTGATTTCATTTCTTCCGTTTTCTTCGTTCTGGGTGGTATCAGTAAGAATTTTGAGGCATAGATGTTCAAGATCGCTGAAATCCAACAGTCCTTTATCTCTTTTTTTGCTTGTATATTTCTCATCAAGCTTGATAACGAGCTCTGAGAGGCATTTTATCATAGGATAAAGCTTGCGGTGCTCTTCGTATATATCGGATGAAGTTGCCGAGAACAGACTTTCCTTTAATTCATTAACCCTATCCTTGACTTCGTTTCGAATGTTTTTAATAAAATCCTGTTTATCCTTATCTGCATCCTTACCGCACCTGGCAAGCCTTGTAAATTCAATATTAGAGAAGTATTCCTTCAAATCATCCCAGCAGCTGTCCAAGGACTGCCTGATTTTTTCGATGATAATCATGTCACCTTCAATATTACCGGCATACGGGCTGAGTGCCGGATCTTCAGATGCTGCATCATACGCCTGTTTCAGTGAATATTGAAAGCCTTCAAACTCCATTCTTAAATCACTTTTCAGAACCTGACCCCATTTGGTTTCTCCAAAATCAGTACCGGCATCTCTGTTGAATTCTTCCGAAAATTCATCAAGCCACTTTTCAGGCCATGGATGACTTCTAACAAAATCATAAAGCTCCAAAACCATCTCCTGAACTTTTCTGTCATCACGTCCGCTGCCATAGCTTTCAATCAAAGCCATAAAATTCTCATTCGCATCCTGCTCCTCGTACATTTCGTCAAAAAGCTGGTCAATGGCTTCTTCTTTCAAGAGTTCAGCTTCTGTTTCTTCTGCTATTCTAAAAGCCGGATCTATATCTATATAATGAAAATTATTCTTAATTACTTCCAGACAAAAGGAATGTATTGTTGTTATACTAGCCCTGTTCAAAAGCATAAGCTGCCTTTGAAGTCTTGCCGGTTCGGGCGACACTTCCAGCTGCTGCGCTATGGCATCGCCTATTCGTTCCCTCATTTCGGTGGCTGCCGCATTGGTAAAAGTCACGACAAGCAGCCTGTCTATGTCGACAGGATTTGCACCGTCCGTAACCTTTTTTACTATTCTCTCAACCAAAACTGCTGTTTTACCGGCTCCGGCAGCAGCTGAAACCAAGAGGCTGCAGTCTTTTCCGGAAATAGCCTGCAGCTGCTGTGTAGTCCACTTTTTTTCACTCATTTATGTCCAACCTCTCAACTGTTTCTCATACTTTCCCATACATTTTCATCTTTCAGGTCGTTCATCACTTTGTACTTATTATCCTTCAAGGAAGGATCGAACTGGCAGACCGACGTATAACTGCAGTAGGAACAAGGTGTTTCATTCTTTTTTCTGTAAGGTTTTATCTCCACATTACCACCCATCATTTCCTTTACAATGCCGGCCAGGAGTTTTCTGACATGTTTTCTCAGCAAGCTGAATTGTTCGGCTGTTGCGGCAGAGGATTTTCCAAGGACCTCTCCGGTATTCATCCTGGCAGGTATCACAAGAGATTCTCCATTTATTTCACTGTCCATATCACGCACCAGCTTTGCATCTGCCAGTACCAGGCCTTTCATTCTAAGCTTTTTCATCAGCTGTCTTTCGATTTCCATGTCATCTATTGCGCAGTTTGCTCTTACTATGGGATCATCTATTCTGAAATACAGGATACCACCTGGCAGCACAGGTTTTCCGCCTTGAATCTCCATTCCTGAAAATACAGCTTCCAAATAAGTCACAAGCTGCATCTGAAGTCCGTTATAAACATCGGATAATTTAAAGTCCTTCATTCCCGATTTATAGTCAATTATTCTGAAGTAAAGATTTTTTTCGGTGTCAAGAGTATCAATCCTGTCTATCCTGCCTGTCAGCGTGAGTTTTTCGCCCGAATCCAGTTCTATTTCGACCGGCGGCAGTTTACCGTTTCTGCCAAAAGCTATTTCATAGCCCAGAGGTTCAAAGCTGCCTTTTCTTATATGCTCGGATATAACCCATACTGTCCTTGTCAGAATCCTTTTTAATTTTGAAGCCAGATACCTGTAACGGGCAGATGTATTAAGTATATAATCGGGCAGACTGTTCAAAAGTTCATCAACCAGTTTGGATATTTCCTTAGTACAGGTTTCCATATCCAATCCGCGCCACCCAATACAGTCCTCCTCTATTTGGGAAGAAAACCTGTCTATTATGGTATGCATAAAGGTGCCTATATCTGGAGCCGATATCTTAAATATCCTTCTTTCACCGGCCATCAGTCCGTACTTTAGGAAATAGGAAAACGGGCAGGCCGCATAGCTTTCTATTCTGGATACGCTTGAGTACAGATTTTCTCCGTACAGCCTCCGTATCTTCTCACTGTTTATGCGAGCCGACTGATTTGTATAATTCAATCCATTGAGTGAAGTATTTAATTTATCCCTCCATTGATCTTTTTCAGCAAACCAGTCATATACATACTTCCAATATGAAGCCGTTTCATAACCATCTGCAGATCTTCGAAGCTCGGAAAGCAGTTCATTTAAAACAGGCCCGGGGGATGTCAGGTTTTTATAACCTTCTTCATCCTCATAGCTTATAAGATTGCTGTATTCATTTAAAGCAGGGAAGATTCTTTTGAGTCTGGAAAGAATAATTGAAGGTCTTAGAGACCTGCCTTCATGATCGGCAATAGGATAGCTTAATCTTAAGCTTTTGGACGGTGTGGCAAAAGCAGTATAAATCAGGAACTGCTCTTCAAAGGTTTTGGTTCTGGTATCCTGGGCCAATTCCAGCCCTTCAGAATAAAGCTTTTCCCTGTCCCTGTCGGATAAAACCCCTTCATTATTTGATACTGCCGGTAAAATCCCATCATTTGCTCCAAGTATATAAAGAGCTTTGATTTCATGGTTTTTGGAACGTTCCATACTGCCTACCTGAATCTGATCCAGAGCAGGCGGAATAAGGCCTATGCTGTATTCGCCGAAGCCGGTGGAAAGTACATCCCTGAAGCGTTCGATATTCAAACTGTCGTCTCCCATAACTTCTACCACCTGGTCCAGCACTTCAATTAAAATATTCCAGACCTGGCTGTATTCATTGGCTTCCTCATAATTGCCTTCAGCCCTGAAATCCTTGATAATAGTTTCTATCCTTTCAGGAACACCTATGTCACACAGGAAGTCAAACAGTGCCGTACACTGTTCACGGGCTTTTTTTCTGCCTTTTATCCGGGTGAAAAATACTGAAAGCGGATTAGTAACAGTTCTTCTAACCTCATTCACCTTTTTTAAAACATCAAGTTCATAATCTGAAGGCTGATGTTCGTTCAAATCCTGCCCCATCCGGTAATTCCAGTCCCCGGTCTGAAGCCATCTGCTTCCCCTTATCCCATTGGCAAGAACATAGTTTTCAAGTAAATCCGAATCTTCCAGGCATATGCTTAAAAGACCGGTTTTGATATATCTGAATACAGGCTCATAGGCCCAATTACTTATATGTATCTCCAATACAGACTGTATTAGTCTGACCAGGGGATGGCTGTCCAGGCTCCGTTTACTGTCAATGAAAAAAGGTATTCCATATTCGTTAAACACAGCGCGTATAATCCTGTCGTAAGCTTCAAGGTTTCTGCTTACTACGGCAATTTGCCCGTATCTGAGTTTTTTGTCCCTGCAAATTGTAATGATATCCTTTGCCGTTTCCTCTACTTCTGCAAATATATTGACCGAAGCAAATAAACTGATATCTGAAGTTTTTTTATGGTATGGAACAAAAGGGTGAGAAAAAAAGTGTTTTTCGAGATGCAGGAGTTCTTCACTTTCTATAAATCTATAATTCTCTTCAAGCAGCTTCTCCCGGTCTATGACTATACCCTGGGACTCAGCTATTTTAAGCAGCTTACCGGCTGTTTTGACAGCAGGCATGAATATATCGGAATCCAAAACCTTTTCCTGCAAAATACAATCGGTACAAAGGCAAACAGTTACTCTCCCGACTTTTTTGAGCAGTTCCATAATGACCCTGTACTCCTGGGGGGTAAAGCCTGAAAACTCATCTATCCAGATTTCGGCATCCTCCAGCATATCAGAGCCTGATAATCTGTCGGCGAGTTGTGTAAGATCGTCGTCAGAATCCATGTACCTGTCCCCCAGCTTTTCTTCAAAGCTGGAATATATAAGGCTTATCTCGTTCAGTTTAATTTTAAGATATTGGTCCGAAAGTTCCGTAGCCGTATCACCAAGCTTTTCAGGCGTTACGTTGTATCTCTTCAGTTCTCCTATTAAGTCCGATAATGTATTTATAAAGCCCTTTTGCTTTGCGGCTTTTGAAAACACCTTGAGCTTGTCCTTGGCTTCCTCAACTGAACGGTATATTAACATGGCTTTACCGGCTGAATTGATATGGCGTCTGGTTAGACCGCCGGTTTCGTTGAAAACCCTGTATGCAAGACGTCTGAAGCTCAGAACTTCGGCATGGAGGGTTCCCGCATTCCCAACAAATCTCAGCAGATTACGTTCAGCCTGTAATGTATATTGTTCGGGAACTATCAGAATTAATTGGCTTTTTGTATTATTAATCCTATTACCTATTTCATTAAGGCAGAAATGGCTTTTTCCGGTACCTGCGCGTCCATACACCAAACGAAGGCTCACAAAATGCACTCTCCAAATAAAAGATTCTAACTGTCCATTTTATTTAAGTAAAATAATGACTTTTCTATTTATATAATTATACCATATATATCGATAACCATTTTGAGTTGATTTAAATAAGCTTGATATCATCGGGATCGTTGTTTTTCATGTCAATATAAAGCTTTCCGGATGTATCCAATGAAGCCAGCATAACATCTTTGCTGGTTCCGATTCCTCTTTTTCTAAGCTCCTGGTCAAGCCAACCTTCATCAAGATTAACCTGTTTAAGATTATCGAAAATTATTTCGCCATCAGCTATAAGGGTTAACGAAAGTCCCTGATATCCTGTATCCATATTTAGGTCTGATGGTGTTAAGGGCTGTTTTTGTGACTTCATCTGGACACTTATCTTACCGTTTGTTTCAAGTAGGGCAAATTCTACGTCTGCCAGATTGAATACACCCTTTTGTCTTAGTTCTTCAAGAAAATCATTTATGTTGAACAATTCCCTTCTAAGATTCTTCTCAACGATTTTACCGTTCTGAATAAGAACAGCAGGCGTAGAACCTGTTATTTTTCTGATTTTCATGCTTTTCATCGACAGGTATGATACTGCAAATGCCAGTAAGGACCATGCAGCGATACCCATTATTCCATGGACATACCCCACTCTTTTGTCAATTGAAAAGGAGCCTGATATTGAACCGAGCGTTATTCCGGCTATATAATCAAAAGGTGTAAGATGCGCAATGCTTTTTTTCCCCATCAATCTGGTAAAAATAAAAAGTATAACGGCCGACATGAGACATCTGGCCAATGTGTCCATATAATCCATAATTAATTACCTTCCCCGTAATTTGTTTATAATGCTATTATCTCCATCCGTATGTTTTCATATTTTACCCAAGGAATAAGTATTATTAGTATATATTTACACATCTTGTAAACCTCAGATAAAAGTAATATTATTTTATTATTGCTATTCACAAATAACTTTCTATCTTAGGAGTTGAACTATGAGCAGGGTTTCAATTGTTAAGTGTGATAATTATGAAAATAAAAATTTAATACAAGCTTTGGAAACAACCTTTGACAATCTCGGAGGTATATCCAGATTTATCAAACCAGGAATGAAGGTTGTAATCAAACCCAATCTGGTAATGAAGAAGAATCCTAAGGATGCAGCTACAACTCACCCGGCTTTGGTAAGTGCTGTTTGCTCCCTGGTGGTTAAAGCGGGTGCTTCGGCTATAATAGCAGAAAGTCCCGGAGGGTTGTATACCGAAGGAAGTCTAAAGGCTGTCTATTCAGTCTGCGGTATGGATAAAGCCGCATTGGAATCAGGTGCAGTACTTAATCATGATGTTTCGGAAGTGGAAATACAAAACCCTGACGCTAAATATGTCCGAAGGCTGAATGTTATCAAGCCCCTTACCGAGGCTGACCTGATTATAAATCTGCCCAAATTGAAAACCCATGGCCAGATGATATATACGGGAGCTGTTAAAAACATGTTCGGAGCCATACCCGGACTCCAAAAGCCCGAATATCACATGAGGATGTCCAATTATGAAGATTTTGCAAACGCTTTGATAGATATATACCTAAGTGTTAAGCCCGGACTTAATATAATGGATGCGGTAACAGGCATGGAAGGTTCCGGACCTACCGCTGGAAATCCCAGGCATATCGGTATTATAGCCGCTTCTGAAAACGCCTTCGAGCTTGATATGACCATGCTTGATATTTTAAAGGTTGACCCCGGGTATGTTTTTGTCACCAAATGCGCAATAAGCCGTGGTTTATGCCCCGCGAACATAAAGGAAATAGATATTGTCGGTGAAAAATCAGAAAATGTCAGAGTCGAAAAATTTGATATGCCACAGCTGGATACTTTGGCAAATATTCAGTTTTTTAACAACAGAATGTTAAGGGCTCTCTTTACTTCCCTCAAACCCAAGCCTGTTTTCAGACATGCAGCCTGTGTAGGTTGTTCCGAATGTGCAAAAAGCTGCCCTGCACATATTATAGAGATGAAAAATAAAAAGCCTTATGCCGATCTGTCCAAATGTATCAGATGCTTCTGCTGCCAGGAACTGTGCCCCGCAAAAGCAGTAGTTATAAAAAAGCCCTTGATTTCAAGGATAATATTCGGCAAACCTCATAAATAAGATGTCTAGTAAGTAAGTTCTATCTGTTTTTTATTGATTTGACTATGTAGAATATGATTGTTCCGAAAATTGCCACCAGTGTAATGGGAAGAAACGCTATACCAAGCCCTGTTCCAAACTCTTTCGCATTTGCAGATTTTATGGTCATCCACTGTATGTAGAACAGCAGGGCTGTTATTTCCAGCTTCAGTGCGGTAATCATCTGCCTAGCCAGCCTGTATTGTTTAGCTGCATTTTCAGACGTAATAGGTACGGCATAGTTAAATATGCGAGGAAATCTCCCAAGCAACGTCATGGGAATATACATAACCCCGGCTATTGCAGGTATAAACCACAGCATGCCCTTTCCGCCCCAACCGTCAATTCTTCCCGCCGCATTAAAATGAGTAGGAATTCTGTCTGGAAGTGTGCTATAGGATGTTATGGTTTTGACCATCAATATGACAATCAAAATAAAGCCCGCAGCTTCCAGGATTATTTCGAAAGCGGTAATTGGGACCTTGACTTTAGGCCGTTTATTGCTATCATTCATCATTATATCACCTGTTATTCATCTCAAATTATCTCTTGGACTTTTACATAATTTTATCAAATTAAAAGGTTAACTTCCATAAATTTATAAGATTTTTCAATTCAATAAATGAGTCAGGGGACAGTCCCTTGACTCAACAAAAAAACCGGGTGATGAATTCACCCGGCAGCTACCTTGATTACCCTATTTCAGAAACTCATTATATACCCCTCGTTTTGTATAGCTTGTATGTAGCAGCTCATGCGGCTTGTGTCCCAGCGGTTCCTTCAGGTATTCCTCATACAATGCTTTAATAAACGGATTCTCATGGGATTTTCTCAGCTTTTTGCCCTCATCCTCCCTGTATATTGCCTCGAGTCTTTTCTGCCTGATACTGCTGTCGGTTGGTCTTGGTTGACCGCCTCCGCTTATGCAGCCTCCGGGGCAGCCCATTACTTCTATGAAATGATAGGGGGATTCACTGCCGGCAATCTGTTCCATCAGTATTTCAGCACCTTTTGCGCCGCTTGTGACAGCTATTTTAAGGATAAAGCCGTCAAGGAACCTGTATTCCGGAAGCGGATTTTCTATTGTTATATCGGCAGTTTTTATCTGATTCAAACCAACTATAGGCTCTATATGTAGGCTCTCAAACGGCAGCTCCCTGCCGGTAACCAATTCATATACCGTTCTTAAGGCAGCTTCCATAACTCCTCCGGTTGCGGCAAAAATGTCGGCTGCTCCGGTTGACAAACCAAGCGGGTTATCGAATTCTCCATCCTCAAGCTCATCAAATTCAAGACCCGCGTCCTTTATCATTCTGGCAAGCTCTCTTGTAGTAAGAACAGCGTCTACATCCGGAATACCGTTTCTTTTCATCTCCGGCCTGGTAATTTCAAATTTCTTTGCGGTACAAGGCATTACAGAAACCACATATATATCCTTTGGGTTCAAGCCAAGCTTTTCAGCATAATAGGATTTAACAAGCGCTCCCAGCATCATATGCGGGGACTTGCAGGTGGACAGGTGATCAAGTTGATTGGGAAAGACATGCTCGATATATTTAATCCAGCCCGGGCTGCAGCTGGTTATCATAGGCAGGGTATTTTCCTTTGATGTAATAGCCGCCTTTACTCTTTTAAGCAGTTCGTTTCCTTCCTCGATAATTGTCAGATCAGCTGCAAAATTGGTGTCAAAGACGTCATCAAACCCTATCTCCCTGAGGGCAGTAACCATTTTCCCGGTAACAAGAGTTCCGGCTTCATAACCGAATTCTTCCCCAAGTGCCGCTCTTATAGCCGGAGCTGTCTGTATAACAACCCTCTTGTTTTTATCAAACAGAGCATTCCATACATTCTGAATGCTGTCCTTCTCCTTCAATGCACCTACGGGGCATACAATGGTACACTGTCCGCAGTTTATGCAGTTTACACTGTTTAGCGGCAGTTCGGCAGCAGGACCTATAACAGTTTTAAATCCCCGTTTCTGAACATTCATTATGCCTATACCCTGAATCTGATTGCATACGGTGACACATCGCCTGCAAAGTATACATTTTGATGTATCCCTTACTATGGACGGAGAAGAATCATCTACAAAGGTTTTGGACTTTTCGCCTTCAAACCTGAATTCGCTTATTTGTATCAATTCGCCCAACTTCTGGAATTCGCAGTTCTGATTTCTCGAACAGCTCAGGCAGTCTCTCGGATGATCTGAAAGCATAAGCTCATACAGAAGCTTTCTCGCCTTTTTAACCTTTTCCGTATTTGTGTAAACAGTCATTCCCTCTTTAACCTGAACCATACAGGATGCCTGAAGGGATTTTGCTCCCTCCACCTCTACGACGCAAATTCTGCAGGAGCCTATTTGATGTATACCTTCAAGATAACAGAAATGAGGAATTAGAATATTGTTTTGTTTAGCTGCCTCAAAAATGGTCATCCCCTCATCCGCCGTTATTTTTTTATTATTAATAGTCAAATTAACCATAAAAACCCCCTCCAACAGTATAGATTCAGTGGACAATGGGCAGTGTACAGTTATTTTAATAGTCAATTGACAATTAAGATAAATAAAGAAGACTCCAAAAGAATACTCTCTGTTAACTGCCAAATCTACTTATAATTTGTCAACTGCTAAACTAAATTAACTGTCCTCTGCCAACTGTCAACTGTACACTAATTAAGTTCTCCTGTCACACCTCAAACACCTCATTGCCTCTGCAATGGCATTGAGCTTGTGGAAACCGACCGCAACCTCGTCAAAGTTATTTTTTCTAAGTTCCGGGTCCAGAAATTTCATTGGAAACCTCTCATGCTCAACAACTTCCTTTTCATCTGACGGCTTGGGGATGTCTATATCCTCTCCGGTATTCAGGATGCCCTTGCCTCCAAGATAACGGTCAATGGACCTCGCGGCATTTTTACCGTCGGCTATTGCCGTTATAACTGTGTCTGAGCCCCTGACAATGTCTCCTCCTGCAAAAACACCTTTCATTCTGGTCATCAAAGTGTTTTTTTCAGTTACAAAGGTGCCCCACTTTGTAACTTCAACTTCATTTTTATTGATAAACGGCAAATCTGAATACTGGCTAACAGCCGGTATAACCGTATCAACACTGATTCTGAATTCCGAACCTGGAACAGCCTTAGGTTTCCTTCTGCCTGTCTGATCAAATTCTCCCAGTTCCATTCTGACGCATTCTATTTCACTTACTCTATCCTTTCCGATAAATCTGACCGGCGCAACAAGTTCCATTATTTGAACTCCTTCTTCCAATGCATCCCTGATTTCTCTGGAATCGGCAGGCATATCCCCTATCTGCCTTCTATAAAGCATAATAACTTCCCTTGCCCCCACCCTCAGTGCCGTTCTGGCCGCATCAACAGCAGTATTTCCTCCTCCGATAACCGCCACCTTATCCCAAATCTTGACTTCTCTTCCCAAGTTTACATCTCTAAGGAATTCCAAACCGTGATATACATCCTTTAAGTCTTCTCCCGGTATGTCGATTTTTCTTGAAAACTGCGTTCCGGTTGCAATATAGACTGCGTCATGCTTGTTTCTCAGCTGATAGAAGGTAATATCGGCTCCCACCTCGGTATTGAGGTTTAGCTTGACTCCTACCTGCTCTATCATTTTTATTTCATGCTGCAACACATCCTTTGGGAGCCTGTATTCAGGGATCCCAAAGGCCAGAACTCCTCCGGCCACAGGCTGTGATTCATAAACCTCCACATCATAGCCCAACCTGGACAGGTAATATCCACATGTCAAGCCTGATGGTCCAGCACCTATTATACCTACGCTTTTTCCCTTTTTAGGGAATACAAGATCCATGTACGGCTCCTCATTCTTAAGCACATAATCGGCCGCATACCTTTTCAAATCCGAAATTGACAATGGTTCATCCATCTGAGCCCTTCTGCATTTGCTCTCGCATGGATGGGTGCATACTCTGCCGCAAACAGCCGGGAAAGGATTTTCCTTTCGGATAAGATTATAAGCATCCCTTATCCTGCCGGCGGCAATCAATGCTATGTACCCGGGAACATTTACTCCAGCCGGGCATGCGTTCTGGCATGGGGAGATGAACATTGAAGAGCAGACACCCGCCCTGCAGTGTTTGTCTTTAATATGTTCTTCATATTCTTCCCTGAAATATTTAATAGTACTGAGAACCGAATTGGGAGCTGTCTGACCCAGCCCGCAGACTGCAGTCTCCCGGATTATCTGTCCCAGCTCTTCCAGAAGCTCAATATCCCCGTCCCTTCCTTCACCCTGTGTTATCCTTTCAAGTATCTCAAGCATTCTTTTGGTTCCAAGCCTGCATGGGACACATTTTCCGCATGATTCATCCTGTATGAATTCCATGAAATACCGCGCAATATCCACCATACAAGTATCCTCATCCATTGTTATTAGTCCGCCTGAGCCCATAATAGCTCCAAGCCTGACCAATGAATCATAATCTACAGGAGTGTTGAGGAATTCCCTTGTTATACAACCCCCTGACGGGCCTCCTGTCTGAGCTGCTTTAAATTCCTTGTTCTTTCTGATACCTCCGCCTATATCAAAAATAATTTCACCAAGAGTGGCACCCATCGGCACCTCTACAATACCTGTATTGTTAATATCCCCTGCAAGGGCAAATACTTTGGTTCCCTTGCTTCCCTTTGTTCCGAAGCCGCTGAACCATTCACTGCCGTTGAGCATTATCTGTGCGATATTGGCATAGGTCTCAACATTACTAATAATAGTCGGTTTGCCGAAAAGTCCTTTCTGAAAAGGAAATGGAGGCTTTTGCCTGGGTTCGCCTCTTTCTCCCTCAATAGAAGCCATAAGCGCAGTTTCTTCACCACAAACAAAGGCACCTGCTCCTATTCTTATCTCCAAATCAAAATCGAAACTACTTCCCAGTATATTCCTTCCAAGCAGACCTGCATTCCTGGCCTTCATTATTGCAAGTTCCAGCCTTTCCACCGCAAGCGGATATTCGGCACGTACATAAACGTAGCCTTTTTGTGCCCCGATAGCAAAGCCGCCAATCATTATTCCTTCTATTACGGAATGGGGGTCACCTTCAAGTATGCTTCTGTCCATAAAAGCTCCCGGATCACCCTCATCTGCATTACAAACTATATATTTTTCCTTTCCATCAGCTTTAAGACCTGCCTCAAGCTTGACACCCGTAGGGAAACCGCCACCTCCCCGTCCCCTCAAACCCGACTTTTTCAATTCTTCAACTACACCTGCAGGAGATATGCGTGACAGTACCTTTGCCAATGCCATGTAGCCGTCTTTGGCTATGTACTCGTCCAAAGATGAATAATCAATGCTTCCGCAGTTTTTCAGGGCTATTTTTACCTGGTCCCTGAAATACCCTATATCCTTTATTAGTGGAACATGTTGACCGGTCTTTTTATCAACATAGGTGTTCTCAATTCTTATTTCTCCTGAAACAAGATGGGACTGGACAATAGCAGGAATGTCGGAGGGTTTTAGGCGGGTATAAAATGCCCCTTCAGGATATATCACCATAACGGGTCCCAAATCACAGGTTCCGATACATCCTGTTTCAGACACAAACACCTTATGCGTAAGGTTTTTATCCTCAAGAGCCTTTAACAAGGCATTTTTTACATCCTGACAGTTCGAGGAGACACATCCTGCACCTGAACATACAAGCACCCTGTACCTGTATTTGTCCATCTTGTTTTCATAAGCTTCCTTTACTTTAGTAAGGTCATTTATGGACTCTATCCTTATCTCACTGATCATACTTTTTCATCACCCACCTTTTAGTAATATTGCTCGATAATTGTCTGAAGCTTGTCTGGATTGACCTGTTTAAAGACTTTATCGTTGATTGTAATAGCTGGCGCCAATCCACAGGCACCGATACACCTCATTACCTCCAGCGTAAACTTGCCGTCGGCAGTTGTTTCACCAACCTGAATGCCCAAAATTTCGGTCAAACGGTCTATTATTTTTTTACCGCCGCGGACATAGCATGCGGTACCGAGACATACCCTTATGGTATATTCACCTCTCGGTTTTGTAGAAAAGAATGAATAAAAGGTTGTAACGCCATATACCTCGGAAAGCGGTTTATTAACTTTTTTTGCTATGATTTGGAGCAGCCCGAGCGGAAGGTAGCCATAAATCCCCTGAGCAAGATGAAGTATCTGGATAAGACTGCCCTCCTTATCCTTATACTCATCTATCATTTGTTCAATCCTTTCAAGCTTTTCCTGTTCAGTTTCCTTGTGGCATTTGCACTGCTTTGACTGAATATTCATAAAACCTCCTTAAACCAACAAATAATAAGCCTTACCATTGCATTCAAAAGGATTTGCCTTATCTTTCTATCTGTCTTCTTAACGAGCATGTCATTATTGTGTTTTTTTTAACAATGCAAAACAAAATACTGCTGTGTCTTTCAAGCGGAAATTATAAGATACACAAGATGAGAAAAAAATGTACTTCAAAGAGTTAATTTTTAAGTGAAATGTATTAATATGGGTACATTATAACACTTGTATGCGCTGTATTCAATAATTTTCCGGTAATTCCTCTTAAATTGGTGTACTAATTTTAATACAAACCTTAAATTCAAGCTGAAAACCTTCATACTTATTCCTGTGAACGGGAAATAAATTTTACCGTTTCAAAGCATATAACAGCCTTTTGAGTAAATCAAGCCAATTTCTAGTAATGTTTATAAAACATCCTTAATAAATATAGCAACAAAAACTTAAGGATGAGCTAATATGAAAAGTGCAACATGTTTCAAAACGGATAGTAATTCAAATATACCGATAAAAAGATACGGCATATTAAAAAAACTTTTTCTTTCCTTTATGATTATGGCTTTAACAATAACCGGTATGGGTACTGCCTTCTGTGAAACCAATGACGGTTGTAAGGACAGTACCGAAGACAATTCTTCAGATTACAGTTCTTCATTCCTTAATTCCATTTTCAACGAGAGCTCTGGCCTTACAAAATTCTTCAAGACTGCAAAAGAGATTGCAGAAGCCAATCTTGTGCAGCCCAGAGAATTTAAACCCATATACCCTGTAAAATGGATAGACAGGAACAGTCAGTCTGTCTGTTTTACGTTTGATGACGGTTACAGCAGACAGTCCATTGAAACTGTTCTTAATGTTCTTAAAAAGGAAAAAATCAAGTGCACTTTCTTTATTGTAGGAACCTGCCTGCGCTTATACCCGGATTTGTGGAAACGTGCAGTAAATGAAGGACATCATATCTGTAATCATACCAATACCCATACTTTCCTGGCCTCTCTCAGCGATGAACAAATAAAAAAGGAGATTACGGGATGGGAAAGTGCCGCAACAGATGTTCTTGGCAAGGATTATGTCGAGGATATGAAAAACAATTTTCCGTATTTCAGGCTTCCCGGCGGTGAAGGGGACTCCCAGAAGAGAATAATGAAAGTTATAGCCGACTGCAAATACATACCTGTGGGGTGGTCACTTGAAACTGTATCAAGCGTACTTAACCACCATAATCTAAAGAAAGAATCTGCAGGACCAATTGCGGAGGAGGTTTCCGGCTATGTTTCGAAAAATTCCTCAAAGGGAATGATAATTCTCATGCATTTTAATGCTTATGATTCGCTTGAGTTGGAAAACACAATAGACAATATACTGAAAAAGGGATTGGTTATAAAAGATATAAGCGAATTTATAAAGTAACTCAACTTTCCCGCATCATTATTACGCTCCAGCCGGTCATTTGAAATATCGAACACTTCAACGATATTTCAATTTTATTTGATGTTAATACCGCTGAGAACGGCTGCTTAATTCAAAGTGGGAAAGTTGAATAAAGTAAATCCGTATAAAGTTCTTCTTCAAAGGAATTACTAATCATGTTGAAACAATTAGCTATAAGAATTTAAGAACGATGGAGGCTATATATGAGAGTTAATAAAACCGACAGCCCTATTGGAAGAGTTAAATGTGTGGTAAATACATGTCAGTACTACAGTAATGGTGACCAGTGTACGGCTGAAAAAATCGAGGTACAGTCCAGAAATGCAGCCGATACGCAGGAAACCGACTGTGCAACCTTTACTCCGAAAGGATAAGACTTAATTGTTTTAATTGAATAATGTAATAAAACGAATATAGGCTGTTGCATAAATCGGGTTGACACATGGGTCAACCCCTACATTCGGTTAATTATTATATTCTGTAGTAGGGGCAAACCCATGTGTTTGCCCGGTTTTGAAATGCCTTTTTAATAGAAACAGCTTCCACCTATGAATTCTCTTATTATGGAATTCAACGGGATCTCCTTTGACTCGATAGGAAGGAAATATCCAAGGAATTCTATGAGTCTTCTTGCCTCGGCATATTCAGGGTGTGTATTGTCTACCTCTGAAAGTAGCGGCTCTGCCAGGGTTTTCAGCACACTCAACTCATATATTGTAGCAGAATTAAACATAATATCCGCTTCCTCCTGGTAAGGGAAAATATTCTTCTCCTCTCCCCTGCGCACCGAAGGCCATCTTTTGATTGTACTTACAGCAGAACTTCCGCGGAATTGGAAATCCCGCACTATTCTTCTTATCAGTCTTGAATCTGTCGAGGGTATCTTATTGTGATTATCAATATTCATTGCAGTTAATGCACTTACATATATTTTGAATTTGGTTTCCTTGGGTATTGTAGAGGTTAGCTTTTCATTAAGTCCATGTATTCCTTCGATAATCATTATCTGATCGTCTTCTATCCTGAGCTTTCTTCCGAATTTCTCCCTGCATCCGTTTGGAAAATTAAAAATAGGTATCTCAACCTCATTTCCGCAAATCAATTCCGACAGATGCTTGTTGAAAAGAGGTACGTCAATAGCCTCAAGAGCTTCAAAATCGAATTCGCCGTTTTCGTCCAGCGGGGTCTGCTCCCTGTTTACAAAATAATCATCCAGAGATATGGTCACGGGCCTTAAGCCACTGACCCTAAGCTGTATTGCGAGCCTGTGAGCAAAGGTTGTTTTCCCTGATGATGACGGACCCGATATCAGTACAATTTTCTTTTTGTCAGGACTTCCTGTAATCATATCGGCTATCTGGGCTATCTTTTTTTCATGAAGCGCTTCCGAAACTCTTATAAAATCGGATATCTGACCTGCTTGAATTATATCATTCAGATCGCCAACATTATCCACACCCAGTATATGACCCCATTTTTTATATTCCTTGAATATATTGAACAGCTTTTTTTGCTCCCTGAAATCAGGCAAGCAGCTTGGATCGGATTTGTCCGGGAATCTTAGAATCAATCCTGGTGCATAATACTTCAAATCAAAGATATCAACAAATCCGGTATCTGGAGTCATGTAACCGTAAAAATAATCCTCATAACCATCACAGTTATAGATGGAGACGTAGGGCTTTTTCCTGTATTCTATGGCATGGAATCTGTCGAGCTTTCCATTTGTAATAAACATTTTTTTAGCGTCGTCCGTAGGAATTATACGTTTTACAAACGGTATCCTTCGGTCAACAATTTCTCTCATTCTGGCTGCTATCATCTTAACTTCGCTTTCCAAAAGCTCGGTTTGACCTTCTACGCGGCAGTAAACCCCCTTACTGATGGAATGGCTGAGAATCACCTTTCTGTCCGGGAATAAATCATAAACTGCCTTTATCAGAATAAAATAAAGACTTCTTCTGTAAATACGCATACCGTCGTCAGCAGTTAAATCAATGAACTCTACCTGACAGTTTTCGTAAAGATGATAATTTAATTCTCTGATGTCATTATTAACCTTTGCAGCCACTATCTTGGATTTGGATTTGTCCGGGAACTGCAGACTGAGTTCTTCGAGTGTAATACCTTCCTTAACCCTATTTTCACTGTTGTCAGCAAATTTTACATTAATCCAACGCATATCATTGTTCATATACTTATTACCTCACAAGTAGAAATTTTCGTACACAAGTATCAATTAATCTTATATTCTATATATATTATATGAATTCCTTCAATGGTATTAAATCGAGTTAATTTTACCGGATCAGGTAAAATTAAATATATTATTGTTTGAATGGTGTAAAATACAACAAAACCAAGTACATCCATGCCGTAACTATTTGACAGACTATATGGCCATAATATATACTTGAATTTGTTTATTTTCTCGATAAGAAGCATTTAAGAAGGGGTTAGCGATGCAGGACTTAAAAAATACAATCAGTAATGAAGTTTCAAGAAGAAAAACCTTTGCCATAATTTCACACCCGGATGCCGGAAAAACCACACTAACAGAAAAACTTCTTCTGTATGGCGGAGCAATAAGGCTTGCAGGTTCAGTTAAGGCAAGAAAAGCGAATAAATATGCTGTTTCGGATTGGATGGAAATAGAAAAGCAAAGGGGTATTTCGGTAACCTCCAGTGTACTTCAGTTCAATTACGAAGGATTTTGTATCAATATACTCGATACTCCCGGCCATCAGGACTTCAGTGAAGACACATACAGGACACTTATAGCCGCCGACAGTGCAGTCATGCTGATAGACGGGGCCAAGGGTGTGGAGGAACAAACCATAAAGCTGTTCCATGTGTGCAAAATGAGAGGAATACCAATTTTTACTTTTATAAACAAGATGGACCGTGCCAGTAAGAATCCCTTTGACCTTATAGATGAACTTGAGCAGGTGCTGGGCATCCGTTCGTACCCGATGAATTGGCCTATCGGAACCGAGGGGGATTTCAAGGGTGTATATAACAGAGCCAATGCCCAGATAGAACTTTTCAACGGCGGAGATCATGGACAATCCGCAGTTGCATCCACCGTAGGTAAGGTTGATGATCCATTGTTTGCCAACGTATTGGGCGAGCATTATCACAAACGTTTATGTGAGGAAATAGAACTGCTTGATATGGCTGGCGATGAGTTTGACAGAAAAAAGGTTCTTAATGGTGAATTGACTCCAATATTTTTTGGCAGTGCAATGACCAACTTTGGAGTGCAGCCTTTTCTTGAAGAATTCCTGAAGCTTGCTCCCGCACCTGGAATCAGAATGTCTTCGGCAGGAGAAGTTGATCCTGAGGATGAAAAGTTTTCGGGGTTTGTATTTAAGATTCAAGCCAATATGAACCCTACTCACAGAGACAGGATAGCTTTTATAAGAATATGCTCCGGACGGTTCACCCGCGGAATGTCGGTTTTTCACATTCAGCAGGGAAAGGAAATCAGGCTTTCACAGCCCCAGCAGTTTATGGCCCAGGAGCGTACAATTGTTGAAGAAGCATATCCCGGAGACATAATTGGTGTATTCGATCCAGGTATATTCAATATAGGCGATACACTTTGTGAAGGCGGAAACCAGCTCAAATTTGAAGGTATACCCGTATTCCCGGCAGAGCATTTTGCCAGGGTAACAGCATCAGACTCCATGAAGCGCAAACAATTTCAGAAGGGTATTAACGAGCTTTCAGAAGAAGGTGCCATACAGGGCTTCAAACAGATTGACATAGGAATAGAAGCTCTTATAATAGGTGCGGTTGGAGCGCTGCAGTTCGAGGTTCTTGAACACAGGCTCAAATACGAATACGGAGTAGATATAAGAATACAGCATCTTCCCTTCAGGTTTGCCCGTTGGATACACGATGAGACATTGGATCCAAGAAAGCTCAACTTAACCAGTTCAACAATGATTGTTCAAGACAAGGAAGACAGGTATGTTCTGCTTTTTGAGAATGAATGGTCAATAAACTGGGCTCAGGATAAGAACAAAGGGCTGCAGCTTTCTGATATACATGTGCTGGCATAATTTATTAATCAGAATTAATGGTAAGAAAACCAAGGACATATTTCGACCAGGAGATATGTCCTTCTTTCATATGCCACACTTTGCCATTTTCCCTTCAATATGATATAATAATTGTATTTCCTGCTGTACAAATGAAAATGAAGTCGGTGATAATTATGGGGATAATATTCAATCAAACAGGGATTATGTCTGTAAAGGAAAATCAAACCATATTTCATGAAGGCCAGGACGTCAATTCAGTCAATGTCCTGTTGAAAGGCAAAGCAGAAGCATACATTTCTTTATTTGAAAATTCCGAAGAAAAATCCGAAAACAACATTCTAAAACAAAGCTACAGAATCTTTGAACTCGGGCAAAATACCTTCATAGGAGCCAGCGATATTCTTCTGTCGGGAAAATATTCACTTACATGCCATACTGTTGAGGATAGTAATGTATACGGAATAGTTGCAAAGAACCAGGAGCAGTTGAAGGCAATATTGGCTTCCAATAAAGATTACGGAGCTTTTTTTACTGCATCATTGTCGGCTCTTATCACCCAGTCATATACGGCATTTAATAAAATACAGGAGTTTGCCGCTCAGTTGGGCGCACTTTGTGACAATCTTTCGGTATTTCTTTGGGCTCATAAAGCTCACAAGAATTTCACATATTTACCATCCGGAAGATGCTTCAGTGAAGGCTTTGAAAACTACCAAAAAATCCTTGAAAATGAAGCAACGGTTCCCGATGAATTCAGCAGCCTATTCTTTGAGCAGGATAATTCGTCGGTTTTTGAAACGTCATATTCATATTCAAGTAATTTGAACACTTCAAAAATAAAGTATTATAAGAGTATTCTCAATATACCTTCTGATATTTGTAAAAGTTATTTCACCTCAGATGACTATGTCACCGAATATCACATAAAAGACGCATCTGAATGTCTTTATGATATTCTCAACTCAATAAAAAATGCTTTCAGAGCTGCAGACAGTTATATGTCAGACCTTTTTACAGCGGGTGAGGACTGTATACTGGCAGAATATTCCGAAGCAGCAGCCGAGCTTGCAAGGAGCGGCGGGAATAATTCAACCCTTCTTAGGATAATCGGCTATGCTATGGAACGAATAAAAAAGGCAATTGAAAGGTATAAAAGCGACTACCTTTATACTCCTGATATTGAGCCCAAACAGCTTGACGAGCTCTATGCGTGGATTGAATCCCAAGGTATATCTAAAAGCCAACCGGTTTCAGCAGCTTGGGGTGATAACAGCGGTGAAATGCTGCCTGAAGAGCTCAGGGACAGTGCACGTAAAATAGTCGAGTACTCTGAAATTCCATGGAAGCAAGCCGAGCTTTTCCTGGAGGATTTAAAATTGTACGGCAGACATAAAAGCCACCTTCAGGACTCTGAGTCCAGAAACTTGGTTTCCTCTATTACCTCCAATTTCTTTTTAATCTATGAGAATGTCCTCAAAAAAGCTGTTGAGCAAAAGGATAATTCACGATTAATAAATATGTTCCTTACCTATGCCTATATGGATGAAAGGCTTCTTAATCCCAAACATACCCTGGAGCTATACAGGCTGGCAGGCAGAAACCTCACAAAAGCACAAAGCTCGGTATATGACATAAAAACCTGGCTGACAATGGTTTATGAAATGGAAAAGGAACCCTCCATAAACGAGTTCGGACAGGATTATTACGGTGTTTTCAGAGAAATGAAAAAGCGCGGAGAGTTAACCGATAAGGATAAAGCCGCTTATGATAATGGCAAAGACAACAGACTTAAGCATGAGATAAACAACCTTTTCAGAATTAACCAGAAAGTCTGCCACGGACAGATAAACAGCTATTTCCCCATTTTGAGCGATGAAATGGTGGCAAGGGAGCTGTCAAAGGCTATTGTTACACCCGAGCTGGTTGAACAAGACATTGTTAAGGTCCTTGAAATAGATTTTTCGGCATTCCACAGAGAAGTATCCTTTCGAAATGCGGAAAAGGACATAGAAAAGGAATTTATCCAGAAATTTGCCAAACCTGACATTATACTTATGCCAACCTTCGGAAGCCGGCAGGTAATGTGGCAGGAGCTTACAGGAAGGGACAGGAGTACCTCCGCCCGTTTTGTTCTGCCCCTCTTCACTTCCGAAAATCTCTTTGATTTGATAATAAAGCTTATCGGCAATTTCCGGTGGGAACTCTGCAGGACAATGATGGGCGCATCCTGGAATGACGTTTCAGAAAGCTCTCTTACATCGGATTATACCGATTTTATCCAGTTTTATAAGAAAAACAAAGAGCTTTCGGAGGAAGCCAAGGAGAAAATTACAACTCAGATACAGAAGTACAGAAATTCAACCAGGGAAATATTTACGTCAGATTATGAGACCTGGATCAAATATGAATCAAAAGGAATCCTTCGTTTGAATAAAATTGCCCGCAGCGTACTGTTCAAGCATTGCACCTTTTCAAGGAAGATACGAGAAAGCCTTGAAAAGCAGCCTGTTTTCAGCGATATGATCAACCAGTTCAAAAATCAGAGAACCAAGCTGGTTAAGAGTCTGGAAAGCAAATATAACAGGTATGCAAAGCTTGGACCCCTTGACTCTGAGCTTGAAGAGAATTTGATATTCTACAGGGATTTATAAATTTCAAGGGGTGGCTAAATGCCGCCCTTATAATTTATAAAGAAAAACTCAGTTTTCAGTATTAACGGGCAGATATTCCCCATAATTTCGGGCTAAAATAGAATATATTAGATAAAATAGGGATTAACAAATCTATTAAAATATAATATATTTTAAATATCATATATTTTGAAATTCAAAGTATAGGAGGTGTTTAATATGGCTAAATACGAATCCAATGACATATATCTGGCCGGAGACTTATTAAGGCAACTGTTCGACAAATATAACCGTTTGGAAAACAAAAAGTACCTGTATAAGGATCTAAAGGATTTAACTCTTATTGAAATCAATACTATAATTGTCATAGGCTGTGAAGGATTGAAAAGTATGTCTCAGATAGCAAATGAACTGGGGGTTACTTTCGGTACACCTACAGTGACCATAGACAGACTGATAACCAAAAATCTGGTTGAACGTATAAGGGATGAAGGTGACAGGCGTCAGGTTTTTGTAAAGCTTTCGGAAGACGGAAAGAAAATCTATAATGCAGTTTCGGAATTAAAGAAGAAAGTGACTGAAAAGGTATTTGAAGTATTGTCGGATGATGAAAAAATATTATTAATAGGAGTCCTCTCCAAGCTAAACAATAAATTTAATGATTTGTTTTCGGACATTTGATTTTTTTTGTTCTATTACTTTGAATTTCAAAATATAGTTTTATCAAAATATACTAAAATTGAAGGAGTTGATGCCACACACTTATAGAATTAAGTAATGATAAAAATTAAAGGAGGGACGAAATTGAAAGGAAATATAAAACGATTCAGAAAACAAATAGTTATTGCGGCAGTTATCATCCTCCCTCTAGTCTACAGCTTTTTCTATCTTGATGCTTTTTGGGATCCATACAGCAGGCTTAGTGAGCTACCTGTTGCATTAATCAACCAGGATACGGGTGCTGTAGTTAACGGAGAACAAAGAAATCTGGGAAATGAGATAGCTGATCAATTAAAGGGAGATAAAAACCTGAAGTGGACATTGACAAATAGTTCGGAGGCTTCAAAAGGTATTTCCAAGGGAAAATACTATGCGGAAATAACCATACCTTCCGACTTTTCCAGAAAAATTTCAAGCGCCGGCAATGTAGACAAAACTCAGGGCATAATAATGTACCAGCCGGAAGAAAAGAGAAATTTTCTGGCGGCCCAGGTCATGAACAGGGTTATGATTGAATTTAAAGATAACGTTTCGCAGAAAGTTACAAAGGAGATTGTTAAAAACGTTATTGACAAAATAAATCAGATTCCCGGGAGTCTTAAGGATTTAAACGACGGACTTGGAAAAATGGCTTCCGGAACAAAAGATATTTCAGGCGGTATCAGTAATTTAAGAA
This sequence comes from Bacillota bacterium, assembly GCA_030705825.1. Lineage (GTDB taxonomy): Bacteria > Bacillota > Clostridia > Acetivibrionales > JANLFN01 > JAUZPR01. The sequence continues at coordinate 39,262 of JAUZPR010000006.1, forward strand.
ATAATCAAATTCAATTCAACAATGGACTGACAAAATTAAAAGCTGGTCTTGCAGATGCAAAAAGCGGCAGCATTCAGCTTTATACAGGCAGTAAATCGTTGGCTTCATATGAAAATACTTTTTATACAAGCCTTAATGCAGGAGTACCTGATATATTAAAGCTGTCCCAAGGGTCAAACCTGTTTTATAAAAGCCTGCAGACTTTGAACAGCGGTTTGGATAATCTCAATAAAAACCTCAGCAAACCGGATACAGGATTATCCGCAATTGCAGATAACGCAGTCAAATTCGGAAACGGTTTGCAGCAGTTCAATAAAGGCTTCAGTGCCATTAGGTCGGGTACCGGGAATTTGTACGATTCGACAAAAGCATTTTCATCAAATATAAAGACATATTCCGAGGGATTGGATCAGTATCTGGACAGCGTTAGTTCATTAACTACTGCGGACAAAAGTATTTCACAATTTTTGGCCGCTTATCTGAATTCTCATCCCGAAGCAATGTCTGATAAAAATATTCAGAATATCTTGAATATAACAAAGCAATCGGGAGGCTCTCTGGATAAAATCAACACTTCAGCCGGTATGCTGAAGACAAATATGGATACCCTGGTCAAAGCGTCACAGCAGCTTGAGGGTGGAACAAAAACCTTAAATGACGGCGTGACGGCTATAAATGACAATTCTGCAGCGCTGATTTCAGGTGCAGAACAGCTGAGCAGCGGAGTAAATCAAGCCGGTAAGTCATTAAGTGACCTTTCGGGTGCTGTAAATCAATTAGCCGGCGGTTCGGCACAATTGACGGGTGCCTACTCCCAAATTGACACAGGATTAAAAAAATCGGCTCTAAGTCTTCAAGATGCAGCCAAAGCCGCAGGACTTCTTTCAGAAAACAGCAGTAAATTGGCTTCGGGCGCAAATCAGCTTAACTCAGGTATAGCAGCCGCATATAACGGCAGTGCGGAACTTAATGATAATGCTGTAAAATTTGCAGACGGCGAAAAAGATCTATTAGATGGAAGCAATCAGCTGGCAACAGGAATAAATACCATGCAGTCACAAATTACAACTAATATCGGCAGTATGGATGCTCTCAACGGTCTTGATAGTTTCGCAGCATCTCCAGTGAAGCTTGAGCAGTCGAGCATTGATCCTGTTCCAGATTACGGAACTGCTTTTTCTCCTTATTTTATATCGTTATCCCTTTGGGTCGGATCAATTTTGATTCTTATAATCATATACCTGGATCCGGATATAAACCTGAGAAGGCGGTATTCCAAGCTGCTGCATTCCGATATGAGGTTCCTTGGATTTGCACTGATTGGAATTGTTCAAGCAGTTGTACTTTCACTTGCTATAAAATTCGGTCTTAATCTGCATCCAAAGAGTGAACCCTTATTTTATCTGGTAACTATTTTGGTTTCACTGAGTTTTATTTCTGTAGTGGAATTTCTGGTTATACATCTTAAGGATGCAGGCAAATTCCTTGTAATGCTTCTTCTTATACTTCAGCTTACCAGCTGCGGCGGTACATTCCCGATGGAACTGGTTCCCGGGTTCTTCAAGATAATCAAGCCATTCATGCCTATGACCTATTCGGTAAATGCATTGAAGGAGGCAATTTCAGGAGTGAATTACGGAGACTTGAACAAGAACATGCTGGTACTTGGCGGAATAATGGTGGTTTTCCTGGCAGGAAATGTACTACTGTCATGGGTCAAATCCACTAAAAATGAAGGTATCGAAAATACATTGGAAGTACTTGATATATAGGAGAATTTATAACAAAGCCCGGAAATCCAATTGATTTCCGGGCTTTTCATATAAGCACGCCTCATAATTCTGCATTTATTGTTTTTTGTTAAATAACTTATTTTCTGCTGCCTATAACTTTAATCTGAACATCAAGGTTATCCAGCTTCTTCTATTTTATCAAACCTTACATCATGCTCTTCAAGCTTTTTTATAGTCTGAACCTGACATTCATATAAGGTTTTAATATCCGGCCTTACCTGATTTTCAATGGAAGACTCAATTTTCCCCAGTCCCTTATCCAAAGTATCAAATCTTTCCTTGGTTTCAGACCTGAAGAGTCAGGTGAAATAGCAAGTTTCTTTCTAATCTCCCTAAAAGTATCTCCTTGCATAGCCATTCCTTTATGTCAGGCAGTCTTGGTAATATGTCCGAATCATATCGGCTTGTTTTATTTGGAATTCCTTTTCTACTACCACCCATGTTCTCACCCCCTATAACAAAAAGAGACTTGTTATGGCTCTAATACTTTTTCGGGTTAAATCTTCCATTTTCATCATAATTGATTGATTGAGTATACCCACAAGCATTCCAAATGCTATCAAATACAGGTCTAAGTAACAAATCAATTTCTGTATTAAAATCTTCAAGTATGATAACTTCTGAGCTCAATATTTCTCTATCTATTTTATATTCAATCCCTCTGTAAAAGTTAAAACTTTTTGGCATTTCATATCCTTTAACACCCGTTAATGTAATAAAAATAAAGTATGGCAACTCAACCTTAACTTCTTTTAAAAAGTCAATATATTGCTTTGTACTTTTTATTAATGCTTCTTCGAATGCAACATATGGTATAAATTTTTGACTTTCATCTGCGCTAGATAGTAACGATGATTCAACAGCTTCAATAATCCCATTCTTATATAGTTGAGTATATGCATCCACTTTTCCAGCTTCTATTGCTTCTGAATATAATATCATTCCCTCAAAATTTATTCTCTTTCTCGATGCTCCGTAATATATGGTATTGAAGAACTGATTGTTAAATACACTTTTTATATCAATTTTTTCAGCCTTTATATTAAAAGCTGATATAGGAACTATTTGTAATACAATGTTTGATTTGGTATTTAGTCTCAATAATGTTTCACCAGCAACTATATTAGCAATTCTGTCATTTTTGAAATTCTGTATTTTTTCACTTAATGATTCAGATAAAACAAATGCACTCCTAAGCTCATCCACATCAAGCTGGTATACCCCATTACTGCTTCTTGCGAAAAATCTACTCCAATTTTGAAATGTGACACAATGTGGGCTACGCCAACTTTTTGGGATGCGAATTACTAATGCCTTTTTGTTATCAGCAACATCGATTGGTTGAATTTTTATTCCTGGTATTCTTGGCTGAACTCCTTGTCTAACCAGATCTTCAATCCAACGAATTTTAGAGTCTATTTCTTCATTATAAATACCTATTATTTCAGCCGGTACACCATTCTCCTCTTTTATACCATAAATAATGTCTCCACCACTTGAATTAGCGAATGAAGTAATGTCCTTCAAGAATTCACGTTTATCACTATCACTGTTGCCAGAAAACTTCTCTTTATAATCCAGTGTTTTCTTTTCAAGGACAGAATCATTTACCAATAGTAATAAATCATCTCTATTAATATTTTCTATCGGTTTTTGAATCATCACTATTCAACTCCCTTCACCAAAATTTTACACTAATAGAAGAAGAATCACAACTGAAATAGAAATTCGTCCACTCTCAAATAAACGTTTGCATCTATATCTCGTATAAGGTTTACTTTTGCGTCACCATATATTTGGGCATATACATAAATTCTAAATTAGAAGGCGATTGATATCAATGAAAAGAGTATCAACAACATTAGAAACTAGCTCTGGAAGAAATGTAAAATTTCATGACAACTACAACAACCAAAATATGAGTAGACCACAGTTTGTTAAAGAAATTAATAATGGAATACATCCGATAATTCGTTCGTAATCTTCTTCCTATACACCAAGTTGTTCATCAGTGTAATCCAGACCATCAATTTCCAACTTTAATCTCTGTAAATTTGTCATGCTCTGACCCTCCTTTTCATATTTTGTAATAAAAAACTGGCTTTTACACCAGTTATACTTTAAACAACAATATTCAATTGCTTTAATTTGTTCCTTAAATTCTGTATTGTTATTGGTTCATTAAAGAACCACTCAATTAAGTTTATCCCATTTTCCGTACAGAGTTTCTTTTTTCTATTATCTAACTCAACACGTTTATTGAAGTCCTCTTCTCCACCAAAGTATTTTGTAGGCTCAAAGTGCTGTAATCCTTGATACTCGAAAGCACAATTTATTTCAGGTGCAAATACATCAATCCTTTGTGGTCTAAGCCAATTCGGAGAATACTGCATTGTAGCTTCTGGAAAGTTTTTCTTAATCAACTCAAACATTGCCGATTCAGATTTCCACTTTGATGGTATTACCTTTTCTAAAACCAATTTTTCTTCTATTTTCTTCAATGTATTCTTTAAAGCATCTTCATCTGACCATTGACCAATAGCATTAAAACAGTACATACACCTATCCAGCATCTTTTTTTGAATCCCAATAAGATAATCCTTAAGCTGTGATTTAAACACAAAGCCATGATGAGCCATTAATTTATCTAATACATCCTCAATATAACGCCTAAAATCAATATTAAAAAATTCCTTAAAATGTTCACTATGTAAAGTATCACAATATTTAATCAAATATTTAATATCTATACCATAAATTCTTATTCCATAAAGAACCTCTCTTAAAAAACCAATAGGTTTAAAATTATAAAGCATCAGTTCTAAATCCATCATCTGCTCTTTTGAATATACTACTTGATGGTTTTCGGTGTCATCTAATGGGCATTCATTCTTAATGATTTCATGTTTCAATGCACATTTTGCCAGTTCACACGCTATATAGTATCTTTTACTTGGAATTTTAGTGAAGTAAAACTTGAACTCATTTAAAGTAATATCATTGACTGCTTCTGCTTCCCTTTCTTTAGGTTGTAGATGTTTAGGCAAAAGAAAACTTGCATCAACTTCTTGGTTCGTAAGATTTACTCTTGTATCTTGCCAAAATCGGCTATCAACAGATTTTCTGCAAACAGTTTTTTCACCAATATCAAGAGAATAATTTATTAAACTAAGTTCTTCATTTTCATCTTCCAATTCATTTTTTATATACATAATACTATTTGATTTTTTATTATACTTATATTCAGACTTCGTAAATTTATCAATTAAGATTGGTCTTTCATTGGACACATAATATAAATCGCCATCCACAATTGTGTTTTTATATGGAGTGTAGCAAATAAAACTTATTGTATCATTAGGGTTTTTTATTAATGTAATACTTATCCCATCAATTCTTTTAATTATCTCCTTGCTTTTATCTTCATTTAATGTATAAACATTTAAATTATTATAGAAAAAGGCTAACATTTTTTCAGGTATTGCTTTTGTATAAAATACTTTTATATCTCCATTACCTTTTTGTATATATGCATAGTTTACATGTTCATCAATTATCTTGATATAACCATCTTTCGCAACACATAAGTCACCTGTTCTTTCTCGAAAGTCTCGCCTATATTCTCCTGATAGTTTCATATTTCTTATAAAAACAATCGTAGACGTATCTGCTGATAAATAAACTACTTGAACATTTTTACCAAGTAGTAATGGATTGGAACTAATTCTCTTCAAATAGCATTCTGTGTCAAACTTATGGTAAATTAGAATACCTATCTCTCTGGAAAAGTAAAAGTCCTCCAATACATTTGTTGCTAATAGTCTTTTCTCATTTTTTTCATATATAAAAAGATTCTTTTCCTTGTCATACTCATATCTCATTATGCCCCCACCATTTTTCAAATAATACCTACTCTCCATTGGTATGTTTCAAATTTATACTTTGAACTATCAAAAATATTATTAATAATTGTTACAATAACATCATCACTACAATCTGCCAATATGTTTTCCACCCTATAAATAGAGTACCGCTTACCCTCATTTATCAATTTTTCTGCAACTTTCCTTTCATGTTCAGATATATAGAAAGGCAATCCGACATTTTCAGATGTTTTGACTTCAATAAAAATCTCAGTTCCATCCAACTCAAATGATAAAATATCATAACCATTGGTTTCATCATCAGACTTACTCTCGAGCATGTAACAATAATCAGTATTCTTCAATTTTTCAAACTCTCTATCAAATACAAACGCTTCTCCCAAATCCCCTATCTCAATTTGCTTTTTATGTCTACTAAGATAGTCAGTTTTTAAGTACTTTTTCTTAAGTTGCTCAAAAGTATAAATTGCAGATAAATTTGTTTTCGGCTCATTAGATTCTATTTGCTCTTGTTCAATTTCATCTATACTGTATTTAGTGTTTTTTTTTAGTTCCTCTGAACATTTCTTGCAAACTATTCTTCCGTTTACTGAAACCCAGTTTTCAAAATTATTCTTGTATGCTTGCTCACAGTTAAAGCATACAATTCTTACTGCATCTCGGGTATTCTTTATTTCTGTGGGTGTGAGATTATCTAGTCCTACCATATTACCTAAATTTTTAATACACTTATCTAAGTCTCCAAAACCGTTTTTATTCCTTTTGTGATACTCGTACCAGAATTCCTGACAATTTTCAGGTAAAACTATTTCATTACCCTCGCTGTCTAATACGCCTTTCTCAGTGTAAGAATCCCTTTTTATTTCTCTAATATATACTGGTAATAAATTTGTTTCAAACAATAAGTACCAAGCGACAAAGCATCTTACTATATTTTTTCGTTCTACTGTCTGCTTTACTAAATCTTCAATGTCATTGAGTTTACCAAAATCTATTATTTTCTTTTTTGGTTCATGAGAAGTTTCCACTACAATTTTATTTTCTTTCACACCATATATTTTTTTATCAAAATAGTTCTTTTTGTCTGCTTTTATCCAAATATCATCAAATCTAGTATCATTAATTATGTCATAAGCGTACAAGTACTCAAAAAAGGTTTTAATAAAAGTGCCCTTTTTACTTTTTGTATTTTCTTCCTCAATTAACTCATTGATAAAATTAAAATCCTCCATTGTCAGGTTCTTAATATCGTACTTTTCAATAAAGTAAAATAAAAAACCCAAAGCACTCCTATACCCTCGGAAATCTTTATACAATTTAAAGAAATTATCTATATGAAGTTTACTTTCTAAAGTAAACTTAGGTTCAATGATTTTAAATGGATATATTGACTGATTCTTTTTAGCCACACTTGACCACTCCCAATAAATATTTCACATCATAGCATCATAGAGGCTTGTGAGTCAAAACCTTCCTTATCCTTTGATTTTAAAAATTTAAATTAGAATTAGTGCTACGATTATGATTAATGTAAGTAATAAAACAAAAACAGATAAGCAACCGACTGAACTTGTTGGAGTAGCCCTCTTTCTTTCTATTTCTCTAAGTCTCTGCTTAGCATATTTGTTGACAGTACTTTCTTTTGGCTTGATTAATTTATAAAATTCATCATCGGACAAATAGTTATAAACATCTCGTTTCAACTTTTCATTATGCTTTTTCATTTTACTGTAACTTATACTAAAACTACCATATCCTCTTGCCATTACCATACCTCACAGGCATAAATGTTTTTATGTGTGCACATTTTAACTATCTGCCAGAACCTTACATTCAAATCCTTGATTGTAGAATCATGTTATCTAGTAGCAATACCTTGTAACATATTACCATTATATCATAACTTTTGGATAAATAGCGCCTATATTCGTCATCTTAGATTTAATTTAAATAGAAAAAAGCACCCTGTAATATCTATTACAGGGTGCTTTTGGTGAACCATCCGCGACTCGAACGCGGGACACCTTAATTAAAAGTCAAGTGCTCTGCCAACTGAGCTAATGGTCCGTGTGGCTGGGATGGCTGGACTCGAACCAACGAAATGCCAGAGTCAAAGTCTGGTGCCTTACCGGCTTGGCTACATCCCAATATATAAAGTTTTGATTTTAGAGGCCGGATACCAGATGCAGGAAAAGCGTAAACCTTATTCGCGTCTTCCGACGTCTGGTATCCGGCCTCATTTTTGGGGTGATTAGTGGGACTCGAACCCACGGCCTCCAGGGCCACAACCTGGCGCTCTAACCAACTGGGCTATAACCACCATAACAGTACCTGAAAAAAGGCACAAAGATATTTTAAGACAGGGAGACCTATTTGTCAAGCGATATTTTGAAATAGAAAGCTGTTAATTCCTGGGCTATAAGGTTTTGCGGCAAAATTTTCCTTTGTTCTTGGACTTTCTCCTCCGCTTTATGTCACGTTTCACGTAAAAATGTTCCGTTTTTATATAAATAATGTTTTATTTTTTATACATTTTCTATTGTAAAATGTAGATTTATATTATATTATATTGATGGTATATTTTATAAAAACTGCCATAAATATTGGAAAACTAGTATTATATGTTGTTTTGTCAAGCAGTGTCTTTACTAAGGATAATATTGATAAAGTGGTGATATTATATGAACACACCCCTCATATTAATTGCAGTTTTCGTTTCCGGTCTGGTCGTAGGAATATATTCGACATTGATGACTTTACGTTTTGTAAATTCAGTCCGCAGAAGCATGAAAAGAAAGAAATCCATAAAAGCTTCATCTTTTGATCACAGCTATATTAAAACTGAACTAAAGAAGGTCAGCTGATTTATTCAATATCCTCCAGCCATAAAGCGGCTTCCGCATCACTCGGCATACGCCAGTCACCTCTTGGTGACAGACTCACCGATCCTACTTTTGGACCATCGGGTATGCAAGATCTTTTGAATTGCTGGCTGAAGAACCTTTTATAAAACACGTTCAGCCATTTTTTAATTTCAGCCTTATCATAATTCCCTTCAAATGCTTTCATTGCAAGGAATAAAATCTTTCCTGGTTCATAACAGTTTCTTACTGCGTTGTAAAGGAAGAAATCATGCAATTCATAGGGCCCTATTATATCTTCCGTCTTCTGGTTTATGTCTCCATTGGAATCAGGCGGCAGCAGTTCGGGGCTTATTGGTGTGTTCAGAATTTTGTACAATACTTTTTTGGTTTCCTCATCAACCATGTTATCGGCTGCCCACTGAACCAGGTACTTGACAAGTGTCTTTGGAACACTGCAGTTGACTGCATACATGGACATGTGGTCCCCATTATAGGTACACCAGCCCATTGCGAGTTCCGACAAGTCTCCTGTTCCTATAACCAGACCGCCCATTTTGTTTGCCAGATCCATAAGTATTTGTGTTCGCTCTCTGGCCTGAACATTTTCATATGTGACATCATGAATCCTGGGATCATGGCCGATATCCTTAAAATGCTGCATACATGCATCCTTTATGTTTATTTCGCGTAAAGATGCACCTGTGGTTTTTATAAGGGTCACCGCATTTTTATATGTCTCATCTGTAGTTCCGAAACCAGGCATTGTTACAGCTATAATATTCTCCCTGGGCAGTCCGAGCCGATCAAAAGCTTTGGCTGTTACAAGCAGTGCCAGCGTAGAATCCAATCCTCCGGATATTCCTATAACTGCATATTTGGAATGTGTATGATTAAACCTTTTACCAAGACCTGAGGTTTGTATGGCAAAGATTTCACTGCACCTCTTATCCCTTGAATCAGGATTTGAAGGTACAAACGGATGCGCATCAACATTCCTGTAAAAATCAGAAACAACCAATTCCTTGATTCTAAATTTTATTTTTCTAAAGGCAGTACCCTTTTCGGGCTCCATAAAGCTGGTATTTTTAATCCGGTCGCTTATCAGTCTTTCTATATCAATATCGCCAATTATCAGTTGGTCATCGTTTCTGAACCTTTCGGATTCCTCAAGTATATTGCCATATTCCGAAATAATAGCATGTCCCCCGAAAACAATATCAGTCGTAGATTCATTTATACCTGAAGAGGTATAAATGTATCCTGCGAAGCATTTTGCAGACTGCTGCCTTACAAGCTCTCTCCTGTATTCATATTTGCCTATTATTTCGTTGCTGGCCGAGAGGTTGAACAAAAGAACCGCTCCCGAGAGAGCCTGCCGAGAACTTGGCGGAATAGGCACCCAAAGGTCTTCACATATTTCAATTCCGAAACAAATCCTGTCATCCTTCTCATCCTGGAATACCAAATCCACTCCGAATGGAACATTTTTTCCGCAGATGTTTACCGAATCATCCTTGTTATCCAAACCTGAAGCAAACCAGCGTTGTTCGTAAAACTCACCGTAACCTGGTATATATGTTTTAGGGACCACTCCCAATATGTTTCCTGACTGCAGCACAACAGCGCAATTATAAAGCTGACCGGCACTATAAACCGGCAAACCTGCTATTACAACAGTATCACAACTTTGAGTAGCTTCCATGATATCCTGGAGATGCGTTTCTGCACCTTTTAACAATATTTGCTGTTGGAACAGGTCCGCGCATGTATATGAAGTAATGCATAATTCCGGAAAGATAATAAATTGTGCTCCCTTTTCAGCCGCCTGTTTTATTAGCTTTTTAATGGCATCAGCATTATAGCTTAAATCTCCTACCTTTAATGAAGGTACTGCTGCGGCAGCTCTAACGAAACCGTAACTCATATGATCACCTTTAATATCTTCAATTAAATAAGTTAATAATAATAAGTCTACCATATTTAAATACTTTTGTGTGTATACTCACATAAAAAAACCACCCAAAAACCGTCAGGAGTCGAAGTTGACGGTAGGAACCAAAGCCTTTTGTATTTTCTTCATCGAAATGTGATTGCTTATGGTTCTTTTGGGTGGAAAAATATTATCATAAATTATTAATTTATATCAACAATTCACACATTAAAAAGCATATCCTCATAAGTCGGTAATGGCCAAAGCTCCGCATCAACAAGAGTTTCAAGCTTGTCACCATTTGCACGCAGGGATGACATTCCTGTAAATATCTCATCTCTGTAATAGCAGGCAATATCATACATGTCTTCGTTCTTTTCAGAAACTTTAGCCAGAGCAAGTTCCAATATCTTAATTTTGTTTTCAAAGGTAGCGGCTGTTGAAAGCACTTCAGACAAAAGCCCTGCAGGGGCTGATATATTTGCATTAACACCTGTTGATTTAATATTATTGATTGATGCTGCCAATTCGGATGCAAATTTTATTGCAGCCGGTAATATCTGACGCTTTGCTATCTCAATCATTGTAAGTGCTTCAATATTGATAGTCTTGATATAGGTTTCCAGCATAATTTCACATCTGGATTCCATTTCAGCTTTGCTGAGGACACCATGCTTCTCCATAATACTTGTGTTCTTTTCATCAATAAGAGCTCTTGTAGCCGCTACGGTCGATTTTATGTTGGGAAGGCCTCTTTTTTCAGCTTCCTTTACCCATTCGTCGGCATAGCCGTTACCGTTGAAAATAACCCGTTTATGCTCTTTTATGATTCCAAAAATAATTTTGTCTGTTTCAGTTCCACAGCTGCCCGAACTCTCCAGCTTGTCGGCTATTTGGCTTAAAACCTCGGCAACAATAGTATTTAATGTGAAATTGGCTGCAGCGATGGAAGCAGAGGATCCAACCATTCTGAACTCAAATTTGTTGCCGGTAAAAGCAAACGGTGATGTTCTGTTTCTATCTGTATTGTCTTTTAACAGGTTAGGCAGAGTTGATACTCCCAGATCCATTGTTCCACCCTGTTTTGAACTTCTTGCTCCGCCATTTTCAATCTGTTGAAGTATATCTGTCAATTGCTCTCCAAGGAATATTGAAATTATAGCCGGAGGTGCTTCATTAGCACCCAGCCTGTGGTCATTACCCGGATTTGCGGCAGACACTCTTAACAGGTCGGCAAACTGGTCAACTGCTTTGATAACTGCACAGAGAAATACGAGGAATTGCTTGTTTTCATGGGGTGTCGATCCGGGATCAAGCAGGTTAAGGCCGTCATTGGTACTCATTGACCAGTTGTTATGCTTACCTGACCCATTAACACCGGCAAAAGGCTTTTCATGAAGTAAGCACACAAGGCCGTGCCTTAAAGCTACCTTCTGCATAAGTTCCATAGTCAGCTGGTTATGGTCGGTAGCCATATTTGTTGTAGAAAAGATAGGGGCAAGTTCATGCTGAGCCGGTGATACTTCGTTATGCTGGGTTTTTGCAAGTATTCCCAGTTTCCAGAGTTCTTCATTCAGCTCCTTCATAAAACCGGATATTCTTTCTTTTATCTGGCCGAAATAGTGGTCCTCCAATTCCTGTCCCTTGGCCGGTTTAGCACCGAATAGTGTTCTTCCGGTAAGTATCAGGTCTTTTCTTTTATCGTACAATTTCTTATCTATAAGGAAATATTCCTGTTCGGGTCCAACTGTTGTTGTAACCTTTACAGATGTTGTATTGCCGAATAATTTCAAGATGCGGAGGGCCTGCTTTGAAAGAGCGTCCATAGAACGCAGCAAAGGAGTCTTCTTGTCGAGAGTTTCTCCGGTGTATGAAACAAATGCTGTAGGAATGCATAAGGTTCCATCCTTGATAAATGAAGGAGAAGTACAATCCCATGCGGTATAACCTCTTGCTGCATTTGTGGCTCTTATACCTCCTGAGGGAAAAGATGACGCGTCGGGTTCACCCTTAATCAGTTCCTTGCCTGAAAATTCCAGAATAACTTTACCGTTAGAAGTCGGATTTATAAAGGAATCATGCTTTTCGGCGGTAATACCTGTCAATGGCTGAAACCAATGTGTAAAGTGCGTTGCCCCTTTTTCAACTGCCCAATCCTTCATTGCACTTGCAACAACATCTGCTACTGCAGGGTCTAAAGGAAGACCTTCGTCTATTGTCTTTTTCAAGGCTTTATAAGTTACTTTGGGAAGCCGTTCCATCATTACCGCATCGTTAAAAACATACGAACCAAATATTTCACTTAAATTTGACATTTTATTATCCCCTTTCAATTGATTTAAAGTTAAATCAAAAAGCCTCCGGAAAATCCCATAAGGATGATCCGAAGGCTGCAGTGCCGGTTTGATTTACTACCTCGTGGTAGTATTAAATTTGATATATTTAAGTACTGTTTTACTAAATAGCCTTATCGCCTTTTTCACCAGTTCTGATACGTACTGCATCATTAACACCATATACAAATATTTTCCCGTCTCCAACTTCACCGGTATGGGATATGTCACATATAATTTTAATTACATCTTCAACATTGCTTTCACTTGTGACAATTTCAACCTTTATTTTTGGAAGAAGGTTCAAATTGACCTCCGTACCCCTGTAATATTCTTTTCTGCCCTTTTGCAGGCCGCATCCCATAACCTGGCTTATTGTTATTCCGCGTATATTTGCTTTATTCAATGCATCCTTAACGTCCTCAAGCTTACCTGGTCTTATTATTGCTTCTATTTTTTTCATAGCGGTTTCACACCTCTCTTATTAATATTTTTAATTAAAGAGAAATACTTTCCTGACCGGAAAAATCAGGGTATGCATCTTCACCGTGCTGTGATATGTCAAGTCCCTCTTCTTCTTCTTTTTCACTTACACGAAGTTTAGTAAACAGGGATATTACTTTCAGAATAACGAATGTTCCCACAACAGCCAAAGCTATTGTTACACCAACTGCCAGCAGCTGAATCAATACTTGAGTAAATCCGCCTCCAAGGAATAAGCCTTTATGCTGTGCATAAGAGTTTATAGCCGGGTCTGCAAAGAGGCCTGTTGCTATAGCTCCCCATATACCGCCTATACCGTGGCATCCGAATGCATCAAGTGCATCGTCGTAACCAAGTTTTGCCTTGACTACACTGACTCCGAAATAACACAGCGGGCTGACCAGTAAACCAATGATTATTGAAGGCATGATTCCTACAAAGCCTGCGGCAGGAGTAATTGCAACAAGTCCTACGACTGCACCGGTTGCGGCACCTAGTAAAGTCGGTTTTCCATGGTGAACCCATTCTATGATTACCCACGAGAGTAAAGCTGCGGCAGCCGCTGTATTAGTAGTTGCAAATGCACTCATTGCAAGACCGTTCATTGCAAGGGCACTTCCTCCGTTAAATCCGAACCAGCCGAACCACAGAAGTGATGCACCTATAAGTACAAACGGGATATTATGCGGTGTCATTGCTACTTTGCCATGGCCTCTACGTTTACCTATCATAATTGCTGCGACCAGGCCGGATACACCGGAACTGATATGGACAACAGTACCACCTGCGAAGTCAAGTGCTCCAAGCTTTGCCAACCAACCACCCGAACCCCAGACCCAATGTGCCAGAGGATCATAAATGAAGGTTGACCACAACAGTATGAATACAAGAAATACGGGGAATTTAATTCTTTCAGCAAATGCACCGGTTATAAGTGCAGGTGTGATAATAGCAAACATCATCTGGAAAAAGGCAAACAATACATGTGGTATTGTAGTTGCGTAGGAAGAAGGATCTCCGGCTACTCCGCTGAAACCAAGAAAACTGAGATTTCCTAAAAGTCCATGTCCGGTATCGGGACCAAATGCCAATGTATATCCGATTATTACCCATTGAATTGATACAAGACCCATTATTACAAATGAGTGCATCATAGTACCCAAAACATTCTTCTTTCTTACCATACCACCATAAAAAAGTGCCAAACCAGGTGTCATAATAAAAACAAGTACGGTTGAAATAAACATGAATGCAGAGTCGCCTGTATCAATCTTGGTTGCGCCATCTGCAAATGCTGTTACCGGCAGCATCAAAAGCACAAATAGGATAGACAGTAAAACAGGTAATTTCTTTTTCATAAAACACGACCTCCTAAAAATAAAAATTTTAAATTTAACCCTTAAGCTATGCGCAAATTTGGTTCTTTCTGTTTCTAATGTTTTTTTAAGCTCTGAACCCCCTTTATGAAATTTTTAACCTAAAAAAACAAAAAACGCCCAAACCTATATTTGTTCAAAAATATAGATTCCGGCGTCTAAGCCATAATAACAAAATTCATCCAGGAATTTGTCATTAATTATTTATTAATTTTGATATAATCATACCATCTATCCTGCAAAAACGCAATAGATTAATTCAAATTTTTTAAGAAATCAAATAACTATTTTATTATCAATCTTTGTATCTTCTTTTGTTTCCCCTATTCAGCCCCTATTTTCCAACGTCTAAGCAATCGAAAGTAATCATGGCCTCAGCAGCCAGTCTCATCCTAAATATATTGCAAATATAAAATTTGCAATATCGATTATCGATTTATTCATTTTAATCAAATCATGCCAGTTTTAGATTTGCATGAACAAAAAAAGCCACCCAAAAACCGTCAGGAGATCGTAAAAGGCGGTAATTGTCTGAGCAGCATTAACTTTCTTCCTCGAAGCTATGTTGTTCAGTTTTTGGGTGGCAAAAATTGTTTAATATATTGTTTAAATTTTTTATCTAAAACTTATTGTATTCAAATTAAAAAGATTATTCCAAAGTAAACCGACATAATGCCAAGTCCAAGCGGCACACCCAGTCGGGCCCATTCTTTGCTTTTGATTCTTAGCTTTCCCGCCGATATTATATTGGGTATATTGCCGGGTATCAGCATACCTCCGCTTACAAGCAGTCCCATCAATACAGCCTGAATTTGCAGTGAAGACATTTTGTTGCTAACTTCAGCAGCTGTAAGAGTCGCATTATCCAATATAGCCGAAATCATATTTATCCAATATAGCAACCAACTTTTAAGCTGAATTACGTACATATCCACCAAAGGTTTAAAACCGGTTCCTAAAAGCTCTAATGCCAGAACGAAAAGAAATATCTTACCGGTTCTGATAAAGCTGTCTTTATATGTTTCCTCTTCTTCAATTTCATCCGGTAGATCTGTATTTATACTACCGTTTCTTATATAGAAGAAACCCACAAGTCCTAATATTATAATTCCAGGTATTATATAAATACCTACTTCTCTTATCAAATACATAAAATCAGTATTCATTTTGGTTACTACTACTGTCGAAAGCGGTTCGCCTACCGGTGTAAGTACTGCTCCCAAACCAATAGCAAAGCAGGCGATTATATCAATGTGTATCCTTTCTCCCCTGTTAACAGGCAGCAAATTAATTATTTCAACAAGTATAAGTGCTGCAATTATTGCAGTAATAACACTCGATGCCAATCCGAGAACAATTATCAAAAGCATTACAAAAATTTTTAAAGGCATTAAAACAAGAATTTTATTTATAAAACTCCGGATAACATTTTTTAAAAGTCTAAAAAGAATACTTGAAACAAAAACAGCTATAGTTATAAAATATAAAAATCTATTTTGAAGTATTTCTTCAAATAGTTTGGATGAAAATGTTCCCGAAATAATAACAGCCGATATTCCCATTATGAAAAGAAAAACTTCCAGATTCTGTTCGACTATCTTCAATGAAAAGGGTAAAATCAAAACTATTGCCAGAACTATCAATAATCCTGCTGTCAATTCACTGCGCCTCCCTTCTGCCCGGTCTTCGATCCTCCATTATAGAAAACCGGTTGAAGCCTGAACTTTTGTGGGGCTGGTTCAGGCCCCGAACCGGCATTCTTACTTGTTTAGCTTAAAATTACAGACCTGCAGCATCCGGATTTTAAGCTTTGAACATATTGTTTTTACCCTTTTGCAGCGCCTTTACCTGTTTGGGTATAACTGAATCCGACATGCTTATCTCCTGTTTTGTCAAAACGTAATCAGGATAAGCAAGTATACCCATTTCCGGAATGTCAAGACCACCGATTTCAGCTTCAGGTGCTACTCTGATACCCATTATCTTGTCAAGCACCTTGTAGAATACGAAGGATGCGCCAAAGCCCCATACAATCAATACTGCGACATCTATAAGCTGTGCACCCAGCTGTCCGAAGCCTCCTCCATAGAACAAGCCCTTAACACCACCTGCAATTCCGTTAAATCCGTCGCCATATGAACCGTCTGCAAACAGTCCTAATGCTATCAAGCCCCAGGCACCATTTACAAAGTGAACCGATACAGCACCAACCGGGTCATCAATTCTGAGTTTATGTTCAATGAAGTATACCGAGAGGCATACAAGTACTCCCGCAATTGCGCCAATCAGTACTGCCATAATACTATTAACAAATGCACACGGAGCAGTTATTGCAACCAAGCCTGCCAGAGCACCATTACACATCATAGATGGATCAGGTTTACCGAACTTAATCCACATATAAAACATTGCGACCAGTCCGCCTATTGCACCTGCCAGCATTGTATTTGTAGCAACTACAGCCAGCCTGAAATCCTGTCCGTTAAGAGTACTGCCTGCATTAAATGCAAACCACCCGAAGAACAGTATGATGGTACCCAGTATAGCCATTGGAATGTCATGTCCGGGGAATGCTACTACTGTTCCGTCTTTTTTATACTTGCCTATTCTGGGCCCGATAATAATGGCCGATGCGAGAGCCATAATACCACCCATCGCATGAACGACACCTGAACCTGCAAAGTCAAGAGCTCCATGACCAAGGCCAAAATTCTTACCAAGGGTTGAAAGCCAGCCGCCACCCCATACCCAGTTGCCGTATAGCGGATAATATATCATCGATACGAAGAATGAACCCATGACTATTGCCGAGAATTTAACTCTCTCTGCCATAGCTCCTGTTGGAATGGTTACAGTTGTATCCATAAACACCATCTGGAACATGAACATTGCAAATATTCCTACATCATAGGTTCCTCCGGAAGTAAGGAAGAATCCCTTATAACCGAATAGTCCCCCAAAGCCCTTTATAGCAACTTCGCCGTTAAGAGTAGCAGTGCCCGAGCCCAATAGGGACGTACCCCCGCTGCCTCCGAATTGTAACGCAAACCCCATTATCCAATAACCTATAGCTCCTACAAGAAATACCATCAGGTTCATAGCCATGGTATGCATTGCGTTTTTTGCCTGTGTGAATCCTGTTTCCACCAGTGCGAATCCTGCCTGGAAAAAGAATATCAAGCAGCCGGTAAGAATAACCCAAACAAAATTTATACCTATTTTATTTTTTCCTACCTGATTGCCTATCTCCTGCATGGTAGGCTGGCCCGGAGTTTGTGCCGCCACATCACTTATCGAGCCTATGTTTGCACCCGAAGGATCACCTGCAGGCTGGCTATTATCGGCAAAAACTGCTGTTGCCAGGCCACCAAAAACAATCAAAACTACAATTAATAAAACCAAAGTTCTGGTAAAAATTTTCATTATAATTCCCCCTTAATAATTTGACAATCAAACATTCTTTTTCAGAAAACCTTTCATGGGCTTTGAGAAATTCTTCCACGAGAACTGTGAATCTGGATCAATCCGTTTCTTAAGTTTAAAAAGAGATTTCATATACCTGAAGCCTAAAAATAAAACTACCAGGCCGATTACATACGAAGGTATTCTCGATCCTACAAGTCCAAACGACGTCTGGTAAACAATTCCGAATATAGTGAACAATATTCCAAGAAGCATTATCAAAGCTGCAGTTATAAACAAAACTTTATATGCCGACCTTTTATCCATATCAAATCGCCTTCTCTCCACGTTCTCCGGTTCTTATCCTAACCGCGTCTTCAATCGGATAAACAAAAATCTTACCGTCCCCGATAGCTCCGGTCCTTACTTTATCAGCAATTCCATTTACCAATGGATCTACTTTGTCATCAGGACAGACAATTTCAACCTTGACTTTAGGCAAAAGATTTATGTTAAGTTCGGTTCCTCTGTAGACCTCCTTTCTTCCTTTCTGCAAGCCGCATCCGGAAACCATACTGACCGTCATTCCGAAGCTTCCCAGCTTACCGGTTACTTCCTTAAGCTCCTCAAGCTTTTCAGGTCTGGTGATTACCTCGATTTTTTTCATACAAACGCCTCCTTTTCGATATAAACAAAAAACGCCGGAACCTATATTATCCAAATATAGATTCTGGCGTCTAAGC
Source organism: Bacillota bacterium (assembly GCA_030705825.1). Taxonomy (GTDB): domain Bacteria; phylum Bacillota; class Clostridia; order Acetivibrionales; family JANLFN01; genus JAUZPR01. The sequence continues at coordinate 58,070 of JAUZPR010000006.1, forward strand.
CTTAAGATATGAAACTCTGCCAGGAGCTTTATATCTTATTATTAAATTATGAATTTATTATACTATCAAACTTGCAAATATTCAATAATTATTTGTAAGTTTATTTTATTTCTTAATAATTTTGCAGGATTTTAATTAAAATATTTCATTTCAATCATTTCCGCGTACCATCAATATAGCTTCTGCTATTTCTCTCATAGGCATCCTGTTGTCCCGGCTTTTCTTTCTGATTATCTCGAACGCTTCATTTTCGGATAACCCATCGCATTTTACCAATATCCACTTGGCTTTTTCAACTACTTTTCTGCTTTCCAGTGATTCATTGAGCTGCCTTATTTTTTGTTCATATTCAATAATTCTATGATAATTCAGCATACTTACATCCACGATTTGCAGGAATGCTTCCTCCATTACAGGTTTCGCTGTAAAGGTCACTATTCTGCTTTTA
>JAUZPR010000060.1 GCA_030705825.1 Bacillota bacterium
CCTGTTTGATGGCTTCATAATCAAGACCTACGCCGAAGGCGGAGAAGAAGTTGCCTTATCTTCCAAAGAGGCTATCCCCTTAAAAGAATACTCTCCTTTAATGAGTTCAGTTCCGGGTATTCCTTTCCGCTTGGATTCCATACGGATAGACGTTGATGAAATTCAAATAAGCACCGAAAAAGGTACCTTGTTGACATGGGAACTCCCAAACGGATCTGTAGAGGATCAGGGAAATTTCTATAAATGCCGTGAAAAAACTACTGTTTACTGGTCTCCCCTGACTAAAGACGGAGCACTTGCAAATCAAGGCAAGCTAATAATATCAGCATTTAAAGCTGGAAAGGAAGTAATAAAGGCCGAAATTTCAATTAAAGAGATAAGCCAGGCAAAGTATAGTGCAGAATTATTATCTCTTATATCAAAGCCTTCCATGTCAAAGTAATAAAACAATAAAATATTATTGAGATGTATTATTATGCCGATATATTATATATATTTTTGCAGATTGGATAGGAGCGCTTTATTTGGAGAATGCTTCTGTGATATTTTCCGTAATTTTCGGCATCACCTGTGCATTAAGTGCTTTTCTTGGTTTATATACAATAAATTTGAATCCCAAGTCCACCTCAAACAGATTATTTTTTGTTCTATCTGTTTCATTGGGATTATGGGCATTTGGTTTTATGCTGGCAGTATCTGCATTAAATCTCCCCTCATGCTTATTTTGGAGAAGGTTTTCTGCTATCGGCTGGGGCACTTTTTTCAGTATAATGTTACATTCCATTCTTACTTTTACAGGCAAAGCTGCCTCGAAAAACTGGTGGTTTTATTTACTGCTCTATTCACCATCTATCGTAAGCATTCTTGGATTTACATATTTCCCCGGACTGAATCCCGAACAGTATAATATGGTAAAAACATCCCTTGGTTGGATTAATATAAGTTCGAATGATGCCTGGGATTGGTTTTTTAACATATATTATTTTACATATTCAGCCATAGGATTATATCAGTTATGGCAATGGGGCAAAAAAAGTAAAACTAAAAAAGAACGCAAGCAAGCATATTATATCTCATTTTCATTTCTGATTACTTTGTTGTCCGGCTCAATTATTGATATCTTCTCCAATTCCCTGTTCTCTGTAAGGATACCTCAAATGGCACCTCTTCTTATGTTGCTTCCTTTTGTTGTTGTATTTTATGAAATCAAAAAATATGGCCTTTTAAACCCAAACCACATTGATAATGATCCTGTGTTGTTAAACCATCAGATCCGGTCAACCATGATAAATTACCTTTCAAATGCATTTATTGCTGCCGGTATACTGAATATCCTGGCTATGGAGTTTTTTTACGATAAACCTGCTTTAAGCTCTATACTTTTATTAAGCAGCATTTTATTATTTATTGGTCTTGTTTTTCAAGCCATTCAAAGACTAAATATAAGCGAAAATACAAGAAACATATTATTTGCTCTTATAATGTCTTTATTAGTCCCATTATTGACATTAAAATTCATTGAGTATGGCAGTGCTACAATTTGGGCCTTTCCCTTCATACTTCTTATAATAAGTCTTATATTCGGAAGCCGGATTGTCCAGCTTGCCTTAATAATATCCATTTTTCTCACGCAGGCACTTGTCTGGATGATAAAACCCCATGTTTCTTTAATTATTGACGGGTCGGATTATATAACTCGAATAGGACTGTTTTGCATAGGTATATGGTTCGCATTTTTTGTAAGGAAAGTATTTTTATCCAAACTAAAAGAAAATCAGGACCAACTTAGCTCTCAAAATCTGATAACCGAAATATCCACCGATTTTATCAGTGTAAACGACAACAATTTCGATGAAAAAACCTATAATGCAATAAATAAGTCAGGTACTTTCTACAATGCAGACCGTGTATATATATACTTATTTAATTCCGATAAAGAAATACTGGTCTTAAGACACCATTGGCTGAATAAAAACGTAATTCCAACTGCAGCTTGCAATGGAATGATTTTCTGCAGCAAATGCACTCACCTTAAAAATAAAATTACGTCCAATAATATATTCCAATCGGCGTATGTTGATGATCTGCCTGTTAATGAATATGATGAGCTCAAGCTTGTCGCTCTGCCGGAAATCAAATCAGTTATAATACTGCCGATTACAAACAAAGGAGAATGTGTAGGCCTTTTAGGAATAGAACATTATCAAAAAAATAATGTGTGGCGCGAAACTCAGGTAAATATGTTTAAAATACTTTCCAATATTTTTGCCGATGCCATAGCCAAGGTGAAGCAGGAAAGAGAAATCAACTTCATGGCTTACTATGACAGCTTGACTAAACTGCCTAACCGTTTACTCTTCAAAGACAGGGTCAATCAGTCAATAAACCTGGCAAAACAGACAGAAAAAATGATTGCTGTGATTTTTATAGATCTTGACTCCTTTAAAAATGTTAACGATACACTTGGCCATGACAGAGGTGATGAGCTTTTAATCAAGGTGTCTGAGATACTATTAAAATCAGTACGCAACTCGGATACTGTCGCCCGTTTCGGAGGCGATGAATTTCTTATTATGCTGAACAATATTGACTCTAAAGATGAAATTATCAAGATCATCGAAAAAATCACAGGTATTTTTAACAATTCCTTCAGTTTAAGCGACCAGGAATTCTATATCACATCCAGTATAGGGATTGCAGTATATCCTTTTGACGGTGATAATGCAGATAAACTAGTTAAAAATGCAGATATTGCAATGTACAAAGCCAAGGAGAACGGGAAAAACCAGTATTTGTTATGCTCTGCTGAAATGAAAGACGAAATCCTGTTTAGAATGAAGTTGATAAACAATTTGTATTGGGCGCTGGAAAGAAACGAATTCATTTTGCATTATCAACCCCAGGTATGTATTAGATCCGGAAAAATTACAGGAGTGGAAGCCCTCATCAGGTGGCAGCATCCGGAAATGGGAACGATATCTCCCGGTTTGTTTATACCTTTGGCTGAGCATACCAAACTGATTAATCCCATTGGTGAATGGGTGTTAAAAACTGCATGTACTCAGTGCAAGGCATGGCAAAAGTCCGGGTTCGAAGAGATACGCATTTCTGTAAATATATCGATCCATCAATTCATGGATCCCAATCTGGTATCAATTGTAAGTAAAATTCTTAAAAATACAGAACTGGATCCCAAATATCTTGAATTGGAAATAACCGAAAGTGCAGCTTTCAGCAATTCTGAAAATATTATAAGTGTTTTAAATAATCTTAAAGAACTGGGAATAACAATATCCATTGATGATTTTGGCACCGAATATTCTTCATTAAGCAGATTGAATATTCTGCCTGTTGACCGGTTAAAAATCGATATGCAGTTTATAAAAAACATTAACAGGAGTGATAAGGATAAAGCTATCGCTAAAGGAATAATCGGTCTGGCCCAGAATCTCGGACTGAAATTAATAGTTGAGGGTGTCGAGGACGAATCACAGCTTGAATTTTTAAGCCAGAACGGATGTTATGAAGTACAGGGCTTCTACTTTTACCGCCCCGCAGCTGCCGAGGATATTGAAAAAATATTGATAAGTAATGCTTAGTTTATCTGCCGTTATCCTTTTTAATCATATCTTCCATATGCAGTTTCTCCACAGGTGACAGAGAATCCACCAGATAATTGGGGTCTCTTTTTCCGGTAAATTCACGCTTTATTCTTTCATTAGCGCCATCAATAACTGCCTTTAGTTCCCTGGCCGATAAGAGGGAACAGCCTGCCCCCCTGATAATTATCTGCTGTAAACCATCCGACGTTGCAACTGTTATATTATATTTAGCCTGGTTGTCATGTGCGAATCTTTCAATATACTGGTCTGCCGTTTGTGCCTCCCGGGTGAAGACAATATGGATATTGTGAAAGTCGGTTGTTTCCTCATTATGCCCCTGAACACGGTAAGCGTCAAACACAACAATAATTTGACCCTTCCGGATACCCTGATAATTACTGAGAATATCCAGCAATTTCATTCTGGCTCCGTCCATATTTACATCTACAAGCTCTTTAAGTTCAGGCCATGCATATATGATATTATATCCGTCCACAAGCAGATACTCCTCTTTGGTTTCCTTCAACCGGTTATCATTGTTGGCGGGTTTGTAATAACTTTCGTCAGCCGTTTTTGGCCTGTTCCAGGCAGACTTTTTCCCTTGGTTGGCATAGAAGGTGCTATTGATGATCTTATCAATCTCTTCCAGACTGATAGACCTTTCCTGTGTGAAATGGACCTGATTTAAGTCTGTTTGTTCAGGTGAGTCATCTTCATCCGTGAGATAGCTTTCGACATGCATATAGTCCTTTACCTTATCCCACTCCACAAAAAAGCTGGCTCCATGTGTACAAAATACAGATCCTGTGGGGTTTCCAAAATCTCTTTCCGGATCATACCCGATACTTCCCATTACCTCTTCTGTATTGTGGCATGGCTGGTACCCTTTCAAGCTGCAAAACAGCTTTCCAAGGCCTTTGGTATAAGCGGTTACCTCTTTCTGATAATTACTCATTGTAATGACAGGGGCGTTGCCTGCAAGAACAACCATCTCACCATTTGTTTGAGATACTTCACACATGCCGTGCATTCTTTCAATGTCGGACATGGCTCTGCCTACAAATATCTCGGGCAGTTCCAGTGTGAAGGCATAATAAGGCTCCAGTAATATGGATTCCGCCTCCTTTAAACCCTGACGTACTGCGCGGTAGGTAGCCGCTCTGAAGTCACCGCCTTCAGTATGCTTGTTATGTGCTTTGCCTGAGACCAGGGTAATTTTCATATCTGTAACAGCTGCGCCGGTCAGGACCCCTTTATGGGTTTTTTCTTCCAGATGGGTCAGTATAAGCCTTTGCCAGCTTTTACCCAATATATCCTCACTGCATGCAGTCCCAAACTTCAAGCCGCTTCCCGGCTCACCCGGTTCCAATAGCAGGTGGACCTCCGCATAGTGCCGCAGCGGTTCAAAGTGACCTACTCCTTCCACTAAATTTGCTATAGTCTCTTTATACACTATCATCCCTGTGCCAAAGACCACCTCAACACCAAAACGGCTTTCTATAAGACTCTGCAGTATTTCGATCTGTACATCTCCCATGATCTGTGCCTGAATTTCCTGTAACTGCTCATCCCATAATATATGAAGCTCCGGTTCCTCTTCTTCAAGCTGACGGAGTTTGGGAATCATTACTTTTGGGTCACAGCCTTCAGGCAGAATAATCTGATAGGACAACACCGGTTCCAATACCGGCGTATTTGCAGCTTCCTCTATCCCCAGACCTTCCCCTGGTCTTGTTTGACTGAGCCCTGTCACAGCCAGTACCGATCCCGCTTCTATCTCATTTACCGCCTCGAATTTCCTTCCTGAATATATGCGAATTTGATTGATTTTCTCTTCCCAGATACCATTGGTTAGGACATCCCTTACCTTAAGTTTTCCGCCTGTAAGCTTCATATGCGTAAGACGGTTTCCCTGCTCATCTCTTGTAATTTTGAATATCTTAGCCCCGAATTTATCAGAATACTCAGGTATAATGGCATACTCAACCATGCCCTGCATCAATTGCTCAACACCCTGCAATTTTAAAGCCGAACCGAAAAAGCACGGAAATACTTTGCGCTCCAGTACTGCTTTTTTAATATGCACTGATTCAACATGTCCTGTTTTGAGATATTCCTCCATGATTTTTTCTTCACACATGGCCAGCTGATCGTAGAAATGTTCTGTTCCGACCTGTTCAAAGGGAATACACCCGTCATCCAGCCGCTCTTTTAATTCTTTTATTAGCTTGTCCCTATCTGTGCCATTCTGGTCCATTTTGTTTATGAATAAAAAAACAGGTATCTTATAAATTTGAAGTAATCGCCATAATGTTTTGGTATGCCCCTGCACCCCATCCGCTCCGCTTATGACTAAAATGGCATAATCCAATACCCGAAGCGTCCTCTCCATTTCAGCAGAAAAATCCACGTGTCCCGGGGTATCCAGCAGGGTTATCTGAGTCTCTCCCATATCAAATATAGCCTGTTTTGAGAAAATAGTTATCCCTCTGGCTCTTTCAAGTTCATAGGTGTCCAGATAAGCGTTCTTGTTATCTACCCTACCCAATTTCCCGATTTTACCGCTAAGATAAAGCATGCCCTCTGATAAAGTCGTCTTCCCTGCATCCACATGTGCCAATACTCCAATGACTAATTTTTTCATATACTGTTTCAAAACCCTTCATGTTTGTAGATATCGCACTACATTTAGGCTTGTATATTGATACTTATAGTATTATGATACTAGGAAGTTAGCAATTTGACAATTTTATCGTCTTGGTTCGCCAAAGTAAAATTTGGCTATCCAACTGGACAAAACCCTCCTGAAATATACCGGAATATACTTAAGGAGGGTCTCTTTGTCTGCCGTATAGCAGAAAACTTATTTGTTTACTTTTTTTAATAAACTTTTAAACTATTTACAAAGGCAAATTGTCCGGGTCGGAATAAACAACAATTAATACCTCCTCCAAGTCCTTTTGGAATTTTAGAGTCCTTGAAATCTGATGACTTGCGGCAAATTTTGAATCTACAAAAATCATATTGGGCTTAACTGCTTCCATCTTCTCAACATATTCGTCATATGTACGCGCTTCTGCAACTATGAAGCCTTTTGACTCAAGAACACTTGTGAGGGTCTTTATAGTAGGTTCATCCTCATTAACAACCAATACCTTTTTCCTAGTACGCCCATATGAAATTAAAAGCTCTACTTCTTTCATGAGTTCGTTTATGTTTATGGGTTTTGTCAGGTATCTGTCAACTCCAATATTAAAACCTCTTTCACGATCTTCAACAATAGACAGTATGATTATGGGAATATTCTTTGTCCTCGGATCATTCTTAATTACTGCAGCCACGTCAAATCCATTCATCATAGGCATCATTACATCCAGTATTATTACATCGGGAACAGCAGCTTTTATCATATCAATTGCTTCTATTCCGTCCTTTGCTTCTTCTACATAATACCCTTCGTCCTCGAATTCCTGTCTTAACAATTTACGTATACTTTCTTCATCATCAACCACCAGTATCCTTTTACTTCCTGCATCGACCGGTATGGTTGTAGCAACATGCTCCTTCAGTTTCTTTACCACATTATCCTTTACAGTTCTTGCTTCTTGAGCGAGGGATTCTTTTATTGCGGGAATTGAAAATGAAAATACACTTCCCCGTCCAAGAGTACTTTCTACAGATATATTACCTCCATGATGCTCAACAATCTGTTTGCAGATTGGAAGCCCCAGGCCCGTTCCTTTCGGCTTGTCTGTGAGAGTATCACCAACCTGCTTGAATTTTTCAAACACCTGCGGAATGTCTTTTTCCGCTATTCCAATACCGGTATCGGCAACGCTGATTTTAACCATACCGTTTTCAAGCACCGCTTCACAGGTAACAGTTCCAGTGTCAGTAAATTTAACGGCATTTGAAATAAGATTTATGATCACCTGTATAAGTCTATCCCGGTCTCCCATTATTTCCGGAAGATTTTCTTCAACATATTTATTAAGTTTCAGACCCTTCTGTTCAAAAAGGGCAAAGGTAGCAGCCGTTGCTCTGTCTACTATTTCCATAACTGACAGCTGTTCTGTCTTCCATTCCGTTTTTCCAGCCTCCATCTTTGCAATATCAAGGACGTCATTTATAAGGATGGTCAGCCTTTCCCCCTCTGATACTATTATATCCAAATTATCCTGTACCTGTCCGATGGTTCTTATTATTTTCTTATCTTCGGTTTTGATCTCTCCAACTATGACATCTTCAAATTTTTTCTTTATAATTTTTGCAAATCCCATCACTGAGGTAAGAGGAGTTCTTAGCTCATGGGATACTGTGGATATGAAGTCGGATTTTATTTTATCAAGCTCCTTAAGCCTTTCGTTTGCCTCAAAAAGTTCCTTGCTCTTAAGAAGAACTTCCTCAAGCAATACTTCAATTGCCTCATTTCTCTGTTCCAGTTCCAGTTTTTTCATGGCCATTTTGCTTGAATAGTATATACAGTTTTCCTTATGGTTAAAGCCGTTGAAAATAGCCTTGGCCATATGATGGCAGCTTCTGTAGCCGCAGGAATTGCAGTTTATACTTCTAGAGTCCCCAGCCTTCTTTTCCATGTCGTTAAAAATCTGATTGTATTCTTCATCACTGGGTTCCTTACTTTCTATTATATCCTCTGCAGTATAATTTCTTTTAAAATCATTGATATTAAGCTCCTTGTCAAATAAACCTGCTATTTTTTCAACCTCTTTTTCAACTCTGCTGTTCAGCTTCTTCTGTTTTAAAGTATTTGCAACCTCATCTATATCTGTAATATCAACATCTCTGCATGCTGCAGTACCTATGTTGCAGCCTCCGGGACAATTCAAGGCATCAACAAGCCTTGGAAGAGACTGTTTCCGGCTGCTGCGTCTTGAATATTCGTTTATATACCGGTAAACAGATTCTACTCCTTCAACCTGTTTTATCCACAAAGATTTGTCATAAAGCCGGATATTTTCACTTAAACCGCCAGGGCTGCTGTAAGTATCACCAAGACCGTCAGCAGGAAATTCCAACTCTTCTTCCTCATATTTATCCAGGTCTATTCCGTGAGAAGCTATATATTCCTTAAGTTTTCTAAATGTTACATTATAACTTATATACCTTGGAGCGTTTTCGTCTCTTATTTCAGACGTTTTTGCAACACATGGCGAAAGGAAGCAGAGCCTGGCCTCGTTTTTCTTATACTTTTTTAGATATATTCCAAGAGACATAGCCGGACTCTGTATTGGGGCAAGCTTTTCCAAAAGACTGTGCTCATATTTTTGAATATAGTTGACAATTGCAGGGCAAGGCTGTGATATTATGGATTCAAAATTTTCTTCCTTCAGAACCTTCAAGTATGCCCATGTAGTTATATCAGCTCCAAAGGAGACATCAAAAGCTTTTTTAATTCCAATTGATTTCAAAAAACCAATTAACCTTTTATAATTTTTAAAATTTAATTTGGTTGACGGAGCAGCAATAACGGCTATATTGATTCCCTTTTTCAAGTCTTCTATAAATGATTCGGTATCATCTTTAAAATCCCTTGCATTATGGTCGCAGATATCAAGGCATTTCCCACACATAATACACCTTTCCGCATTTATGTGCACCTTGTTTATATTCCCTATAACATAGGAGATATTGGCATCATCTACCGGGCAGGATAAAATACACTTGTTACATCCAACACAGTTTTCTTCAATTGTCCGCATAAGTGAATCCAATATCTGCACCCCCATCTAAACTACTTCGAAATTAATAATCTAAAAATCAGAGCTTCAATATCTCTCTTGCCTTTTCAACTATTTCATCGGGATTGAAAGGCTTGGTCATATATATATCTGCCCCGACCTCTTTACCTTTTTCCTTATCAAACTCTTGCCCTTTAGCTGTAAGCAGGACAATATACACATCATTAAGATTAAGCTCCTTCTTAACCTTGCTGCATACTTCAAACCCATTCATATTAGGCATCATTACATCCAGGAAAACAAGTTCCGGGGATTCTTCGGTGATTATGGTATAGGCTTTTTCACCGTTTTCCGCAATTATCAGTTCAACTCCCTCGTCCTCCAGTTCTTCAAGTGTCTGTTCCAATAAAAGTCTTATATGAGGCTCATCATCAACAATTAGTATTTTCGGCATAATTTCTCTCCAATCTACTTTTCCCTATTTTTCAAGCCATTTTATAAACCTTTACTATAGAAAAGAACAAACTGCAATTTGATTCCTTTTTACTAATACCCATCGTATAAACAATGTTACCTTCTAAAGAAAGGCAAACCCTTATTATCAGGGAGTTCTGCGAGCTTTAAAACATAATATGAATTGTAATTCGCTTGTATTTTTCAGGGTTTCTGAATGAGAGTCCTTTTATCGAATTGTAGAAAATATATAACCGTGTGAGATGCTATAGCCTTGGAGTTACTTCCGTAACAGTCAATGGTATGTGTCTTTCATAATATTTATTTCGGTTGATTTTGCATATCAGGGTTTCAGGCTTTTGCCGTTAGGCATCATGTTGGAATCCGGAGGAGTCCCTGTTTTAATTCTATATTCCTTCCTTTTGCAATCATTTTGCTTGGCTCCCTTACAGTACAGCGAAATGAGTATATTACATGCAACCTCGTTTATCTCATTATACTTTTGAAGAAAATTGCAATTTTTCAAAAGTTCACATTCATTATAGTTATTTTCCTTTGACATATCTCTATCTCCGAAACATTTTCTAACAATTTTATCATATAAGCGCTATATTTACAAGTTTATAAGACTTTTGATCAAAATTTGTAAAATTAGTGGATCGCCTTTAATTCAGCCGGTCTATTCGGTACAAATCAGCTTACCAAGTATATCAACCAATTCTTCCATATCTATAGGCTTCAGAAGATAATAATCAGCCCCCGATTTTAATCCTCTTTCCTTATTTTCAATTATAGATATTACAACTATTGGTATATTTGCCGTTTCCGGATCATTCTTAAGTACAGCCGTAACATCGAAACCGTTTATCCCGGGCATCATAATATCGAGAATTATAACATCCGGTTTAAGCTTTTTAGCCATTTGAATAGTACTAAGTCCGTCGTTAGCTTCTTCAATAACGTAATTGCACTCTTCAAGACCTTCGATAACCAGTTTTCTTATAGCAGCCTCATCATCAGCAACAAGAACAACTTTTGAATTCTTTTCACATTCAGGGTTTTTATTATTGATATCTGAATGTACACTATTTTTAATTATTTCATCCTTAGTTTCTTTTAAAGAATCTCCATTGACGGGTAGTAAAAATATAAAGTTACTACCTTTTCCAAATTCACTTTCTACCCATATTTTTCCCCCGTGATATTCAACTATCTGCTTGCAGATAGGAAGTCCAAGACCTGTACCTTTAGGTTTATCAGTCATAGTATCGCCTATTTGTTTGAATTTATCAAAAACCGCAGTTAGATTTTCAGCTTCAATGCCTATTCCATCATCCTTTATAGAAATCCGTATGTTATTTCCCGACTGTGTGGCAAAACATGTTACTGCTCCTTTATCGGTAAACTTTATGGCATTGGAAAGGAGATTTGCTATAACCTGCGTTATTCTATCCTTATCACAAACAATTTTCGGCAATGACTCTTCAGATTCATTAATCAGGCGTATACCCTTTTGCTCAGCCATCGATGAAAAGACTGCAATACTTTTCTTAATTACAGATCCAATTTCAACTTCCTCCAACCTGAGTTCAATTTTGCCTGCTTCCATCTTTTCTATATCAAGTACATCATTAATTAAATTTGTAAGCCTCTCGCCTTCAACTAATATTATATCGATATTATCCAATAGTACACTCATCGTACGTTCCACCTTTTTATCTCCATCCGGAAGGACGGGATAAATGGTTTCTTCTAGTTTTTTTCTGATTATTTTTGCAAAACCTAAAACTGAAGTCAGCGGAGTTCTTAATTCATGCGATACAGTAGAAAGAAAATCAGACTTAAGCTTATCCAGTTCCTTGAGCTTCTCGTTGGACTCCATAAGGGACTGGGCAATTTTCATTCTTTCAGAGACTTCATCCTGCAGCTTTTTGGTTAACCTCATATCATGTGCAACTATCACCATACCCAAAACAAATCCGTTTTTGTCAATTATACTTGACATGGATGCTTTAACAGGCAATAAGTCTTCGTTTTTGGTTCTATAATTCAATTCCATACTTTTGATTGTATCCGAACCCCTTGCAACCTTTTCCACAACTTCAACAAGTGGTTCTTCAACCAGTTCACCAAAGGATTTTGCCAAAAGTTCCTTTTCCTCATACCCGAGCATTTCCTCAAGGTTTTTGTTAACTTTAATTATCATGCCGTATTGGTCAGTTAAAACAAGCATATCCATTATTTTTGAAATGATTTCATTTACAGCAATTTCAGCGGTAAGCGTCATTAGATTATAATTTTTAATTGAATAGCTTATACCGATAATAAATACCACCAAAAACAACTGTCCCAATGAAGGCATTATTGTTATATGTGCAAGTGGGAGGACAATATTATTTATCGCTCCCGGGAAAAAGGAAAAAATACCAATAACAAAAATCAGCTTGGCCTGTTTTTTCTCATTTGGGAGTTTTGTTCTCCTATACCATAAAAAAGTCAAAGTCAGTCCGAGTAAAATGCAGAAAACCACATTAAACAGCTGTATCCATAATATCGGTGATTTAGTGGCAAAAATTTCAACCCAGCCGAATTTAGTAGAAACAAAATCGGTAATCATAGTTTTTCCTGATATTGTAACAATTTGAAGTACTAACGGTATATAAACCAATATATTGATAACCCTAGTCAAAGCGGTTCTCCGTACTTTAGTCAGAGCAAAGAAAAACTGTATAGCCATTACCTCATAGGTTCCCAGGCCAATAACCGCAATCCTGTACCAAGACCAGGCAGCGGCCTTGGTTGGGGCATCATAAATAAATGCAAACGCAAATGACCATTCCGCGAAACTAAGACACAGCAAAAAAAACTGAGTATTTATTTTTGATTTCATATTCAGCCGGTAAACCATAATTCCAAAATAAAGATATATTATACAAGCGTCAAATGACATAAAAGAAAATAATGTAGCTGTCCGGAACATATAACGTCCCCCATTTTTATTTCGTTATAAATAGCAAAATCAAATCAGATTCCAAGAACCTTTCTGGCTATTTTTACAATTTCATCAGGATTAAAGGGGTTTGTTATATATTGATCTGCGCCTGCTTCTTTTCCCTTTTGCTTATCAAACTCCTGACCTTTTGCAGTAAGGAGAATGATATATGCCTCTGAAATGCCAATTTCGTTCTTAACCTTGTTGCAAACTTCAAATCCATTCATTTTAGGTATCATAACGTCCAAAAAAACAAGTTCGGGACATTGGTCACATGTAATATTTAATGCCTTTTCCCCATTATCAGCAAGAATGAGTTCAGCCCCGTCATCTTCAAGTTCCTCAAGTTTTTCCCAATAAAAGCTTTATATGTGGTTCATCATCTACAATTAAAAATTCTAGGCATTACCCCGTATCCCCTTTATCAAATTTTCCCCATATCATAAGCAGCCTCAAAAGCCTTAACCACCAATGGATCAAACTGCTTACCCGAATTGCTTCTTATTTCCTCCAGAGCAATACTACAGCTTAAGCCTTTTCTGTATGGTCGGTCGGAAGTCATTGCATCATACGCATCTGCTACTGAAATAATTCTTGCGTTAAGATCTGTTACATCACCTTTTAAACCATCAGGATAGCCTTTACCGTCGTAACGCTCGTGATGGTGCCGAACAGCAGGAATAATGTCTCCAAGGTATTTTATATGCTCGAGTATTTCCTGTCCGTATACGGTATGATGCTTTATTTCTTCAAATTCTTGATCTGTAAGCTTTCCGGGTTTAAGAAGAATGTCATCCCTGATTCCAATTTTACCTATATCGTGAAGAACTGCACCTAATTTAAGCTTTTCCAGTTCATCGGTCTTCAGACCGATTATCTCGCCGACAGCAAGGCTGTAATCCGTAACCCTTTTTGTATGACCTGCCGTATAGGGGTCTCTTTTTTCTATGGTCTCACCAAGAGTATGTACAATCGTAATAAAAGCTTCCTTCAGACTTTCATAAAGCCTTGCATTTTCAACTGAAATAGATGCCTGAAACGCGAGAGTGGTCAAAATCTTCAAGTCGTTGGCAGAATAATTGCACTTTTCCCTGCTGCATACATTGATAACCCCAATAACATTGTCTCTGACAATCAAAGGTGCACACATCATGGAACTTATTTTTGTTTTTCCTGATATGAACCTTGAATCACCGGCTATAGTATTTATAATTTCGGCTTTTCCGGTAACTGCAACATTTCCGGCTATTCCTTCTCCCTTATGGAAAATCATTGGGTTTTCGGATATGGTATCGGTTGAAAAGGCTGTTTCGAGAATACTCTTTTCTTCGTTATAGAACATTATTGAGATAGTATCAGATTTGACTACACCAGTAATTTCATTAATAATAAAAGATGCGACTTCTTTCGGATCCAAAGTTCCGGCAAGCTTTTGGGTAACATCGTACAAAATCGAGATTTCTTTGTATTTTTCCAGGGTCTCCTGACCAAGAGCCTTTTTTTCAATTTCTTCTGAACATACATAACTGAGAATATCTGATATGACCCGGGCATTTTTACCACCGCATACATATCCAAAGGAAAGGCCGTCGCATTCTATCAGGTAGCTTTGAAATGCCTTCTCTTCTTCTCCCATCAGAAGTTTACCGCTTGAGTCGAATATAGCCAGAGGTTCATTGCATAATTCCTGAATACTGTCAATTTGACATTTTACATTTTGTCTTGTTAGAATCCTTCCCAAATTAACTTTTATCATATGCATTGATCCCTTTATAAAAATACAAATAACGACAAATTAGTATATTTTTTGATCAAATATATTCTAGTTTATCATATATATGTTATGTATACAAGTTTTTACAGGATGTTGTCCTGGGTCCTTTTGTTCAGAGTAGTGATGTTGTGTACCCATAATACAGTCTCCTTTTTATTTACATAAAAGAGCCATGGACAATAAAAGGACTCTGATTATGGGATTATAATCACAGTCCTTTTATTTATTACTGTAAATACCTTAAGTTCGCAGGCTGCGTAATCAGCCTGCTATTTTTCTTTTACAGGAATCCAAATCTCACTGACATAATCTTTACTGTTTGTATCACCTTCGGTATAAAACTCTATATCATATCCGGGCAGCAATTCATAATTGGCTTGGGGAAGCCACTCACTGTAAATCCTTTTCCACAAGCTTTGAATAGAATCCGGCATTGCACCTACACACTTGAAAATTGCCCATGTACATGATGGTATGTCTACTATAGTAAAACCCTCGGGAATTTGCTTCACATACTTTTCCTCACATCCAATACCATATACAAAATCCTTTTGACCCATTACACCTGGCAAACATATGCCCATCATACCGCAAACCTGCCGGTGCATTCCGTTTGAGAAGTAATCCGACCAAAACATCGGGATTTCCTTGCCACTGTTTTCCGATGTAAAACTTCGCGTCTTAAGTACAACTCCGAATGAATCCTTTTTCACAATTTTGTAATCCATAACACTACCACCTTCTAAAATAATTTTTAAAGTGAGACGATTAAATGATTTGAGTTCGGTCCCATGCATTTTAGCTTGTGACGGCAATACCCCGTGAAACCGTTGAAACGCTTTTGTAAAACTTTCAGGATTATCATAGCCATACTTGAGAGCAACATCAATAACTTTTATGTTACTGTTCAATAAGTCCTGGGCTGCCAGAGAAAGCCTTCTGTTTCTTACATATTCACTTACTGTCATTCCAGTTAACAGTGAAAATATCCGCTGAAAGTGAAAACTTGAGTAAAAAGTGCTTTGTGCAATATCATCACAAACAATATTTTCACTTAAATGCTCTTCAATATAATTGATAGCAAAATTCAAAGTACCAACCCATTCCATTCAATCACCTCCTCGTAAATATTTTATAAAAGCCGGCAGTATAAGTCCTGACTATTCCTGCTTCTTCCTGTCTACCGTTAAAGTTATTATATCATTAAAAAAATCTTTCCATATAGGATTAAAAGCAATAGTGGTTCCTTCAAAATTTAAAATGTGTGGACCTTCTAAGAACCTATTGCGTCGTATTATAATTTATAAAACAAAAGTAAGAAGAAATGAACCGAATGCTTAAGAAATTCCATAATCAAAGAACATTGGTTGAATGGGCGTTCAGATGGCTTTATAATTATAGTGGAATAAATATGTACTTAAGCTGTCAGTTCTATGGAGCAGTTCAAGGATTGCCCGAATCAGTGAATAGAGGATGGGGGGAACAAGTTGTTTATAGTATTGGGCCGGAATTGTGGAATATCTATCAAGAAACAGCTATATGACGCTATTTCAGCTAAAATATTAAGAGGCGAATTATCCGAGGGCGAAAAGCTGCCTTCATCAAGAGAACTTGCAGACAGTCTCGGGATAGCACGCAATACCGTCATAGAAATATATGAGCAGCTTGTAGCAGAGGCTTATTTATATACGGTTAACGGCAAAGGTACTTTTGTTTCGGAGGTTCCCGCCAGTACCGTAGGTAAGATATCCTCAGAGAAAAAAATTACCAGAAATTTTACTGAAAAAAACGATATTATCAGTTTTGAATGCGGTATTCCCGATCTGGGTTCATTCCCAAAGAAATTGTGGTTTGAAGCCGTGAGGTCAAGCTTGGATAGGTCAAAAAATGCAGACCTCGGTTACATAAACAGTTCCGGTTATAAACCGCTCAGGGATTCTCTGGTTGATTATTTATCCAGATATAAGGGAATTTCATGTTCGTACAAACAGATCATAATAACCAACGGAACTTCAGATGCTGTTAATCTCCTGGCTTTGCTCTTCCGGAAAACTTGCGGTCAGGCACTCGTGGAATCTGCTGCCGCAAGTTTTGTAGCTGACATATTCAAACTGTACGATTATATAATACATCCTGTACCTCTGGATGAATCGGGTATATGCACCCACCAACTCCCGGATATGAACAATTGCCTGATTTTTGTCACTCCATCACACCAGTTTCCCTTGGGAGGAACCCTGCCTATTAACAGAAGGCAGTGTCTTTGTGCATATGCGAAGGCACATGGACATTATATAATTGAAGATGACTATGACAGCGAATTCAGATATTCCGGAGCTCCGGTCAATTCAATCTTTCAAATAGCACCGGAATCGGTTATTCATATAGGAACCTTCAGCAAGACCCTTGCCCCTTTCCTGAGACTGGGGTATATTGTACTGCCGGAAAGGTTGGTACCACTGGCCTCCAGGCTGCAGAGAAAATTGTACCGCCGTGTGAATACCATGGACCAGATGGCCATAAATTATCTTATTGAAAATGGTAAATACATTAAACATGTTAATTCCATGTGCAAGCTTTATAATAAGAAAATGCAGCGTATTGTCGGTGCGTTGAATGAAAAATTCGGAGCAGGGATAAAAATCCTCGGAATGAATTCAGGCCTGCATGTAACAGTACAATTTAAAGGAATTACCTTCAACAGGGATAGTATGAAGGTTCTGCAAAGGTATAAAGTCTGTGCTGAGCCGCTTTCCGATTACATGCTGGAAACATCGGATTTCTGCGATACCATGATATTGGGTTTCGGACATCTTTCAGAATCTGAAATAACAGAAGGGATTTCCAGGCTGAAGGAAGGAATTTCATCACTAGGTTCAGGAAACTGAATGTAACTGGTCTGATACCTTTTTGAAGTATTCCGTTTGCTCACAAATATTCCCTCATTTCAGCAATATACTTTAAACTTAATTTCTTTTTCCAAATTTTAGGTCAATAACCCGGGCACTAGGAAAATCAGGAGGAGGGGAGCCGGGCTCCCCAAGATAATTCTATTCCAGATTCAAACGTCTGCTGAGAATATAATTTGTAATTGCGAAATAACCAGCCGATAATAGTCCAAAGAAGATTATCCCACACCACATGGTTATATGAGCAGTTGGATCTAAGCTGAAATTGTTATTTATCCCAAAATAGTCAGTTTGTAAAGCCTTTCCAAAGGCAATTCCTGCTATAGCAAATATAATCTGTGAAACAGTACTTAATGCCATAAACGCTCCCAGAGAAAGCAATATCCTATGACGGTTGAAGAGATGCCCTATAGCGATCGATGCATATACCAACAAGATGCTTGAAGCCAGACATATAACCATTGCCAGAAGAGCCTCCAAAATGAATATCACACCTGTAATACCATAATCACTGAAGTATTTTTCGATAGGGTCAAAAAGAGCACTCTGAATGCCATTAGCAAAAATTTTATCATAGGCGACAATGATTATTGATGCTATCGCTATTATTCCGCTTGCTACCGTCCACATCATTGCTATCAGGAGCTTGCTTACTATATGTTTCCAAGTCTTTGTCGGGAGAGTGAAGGACAGGTAGCCTTCATCTGAAAGCAGATTCTTGTAAAAGCGCTGTATCATAACAACAAGTGTCATAACGAAAATACCGACAAGAATCATGCCATAGATGATGGTACTGATTACTTCAGGCACCTTCACTCCATTTGGA
Organism: Bacillota bacterium; assembly: GCA_030705825.1. Lineage (GTDB taxonomy): Bacteria > Bacillota > Clostridia > Acetivibrionales > JANLFN01 > JAUZPR01. Next base: position 18,256 of record JAUZPR010000060.1, read on the forward strand.
GATAAAGCTGAGATTCCCTTATTAATTGCTGCAATTACCAGCAGAACAACGTAAAGCGGCAAAAATATTCTGACTGTGGCTTTTATTTCATATTTTAAAAGCTTGCTTAACATCTGAACACCTCCCTGAATAAAGCATCAACTGATTTCCCATTTTCGTCCCTGATTTCATCTACAGACGATGAAAGTACCAGTTTCCCATTGTTAATGAAAATAACATGATCAAGTACCTTCTCTATGTCTGTTATAAGATGTGTCGAAATCACAATTGTTGCATCTTCTTTATAATTACTGATAATAGTCGATAGAATATAATCCCTGGCAGCCGGATCTACGCCGCCGATAGGTTCATCCAGGAGATAAAGCTTTGCTTCACGGCTCATAACAAGTATAAGCTGAACTTTTTCCTTAGTTCCCTTTGACATTGTTTTCAAGCTGTCATTCGCATCTATATTAAGTCTTTTTAACATGTCATATGCCCTCTCGGGTTTAAAGTCCTCGTAAAAATCCGTGAAAAGTTCAATAATCTGATGGACGCGCATCCAATCATTGAGGTATGTTTTCTCAGGCAGGTAGGATATTATCTTTTTAGTTTCAACTCCCGGTTTCATTCCTGCAACACGTATTTCACCGGAGGTTGGCGTCAGGAGGTTGTTAACCAGCTTTATCAAAGTAGTTTTACCACTTCCATTAGGGCCTAAAAGTCCAATTATCCGGCCGCTTTCTATATTAAGATTGAAATCGGACAAAGCCGTTTTGTTTCCAAAATTTTTTGTCAGACCGTTGCATTCTAATATTGAGCTCACTGTTTCGCCCCCTCTACCATACTGGTGATTGACATTAAAATTTCATTTTGGTCAAAGCCCATTTTTTGCATTTTCTCGAGGAATTCCCTTATTTGCTCCTCTACTAATTTGCTTTTGGAGTTTTTAATCATATTTACATCCTCCGTTATCGAACGTCCGCTTGTGCGGTGCGTATTGATCAACCCATCTTCCTCAAGTCTGGCAAGTGCCCTTTGCATAGTATTGGGATTCACTGCAGCATCCTGCGCCATATCACGGACTGAAGGCAGTTTTGAGCCCGGAGGATACGTGCCGGAAAAAATCATCAGTTCGATCTGCTCAATTAATTGTGGATATATGGGTCTATCAGATTTTAAGTCCCATGGCATGTTATCACCCCTTGTATAATTGTATTAAGTACTTAATACAATTATACAAGGGGTGATATAGGATGTCAACAGTATTTATA
>JAUZPR010000061.1 GCA_030705825.1 Bacillota bacterium
CTTTTATGCCTCATCACAAAGAAAAAACTATCGGGCATTAGTATATAACCGGTGAGCAGATTCCTGATTCCCCAGCTAACTTTTTTTAGTATTCCGAAGGATTTCGGAAATTCCATCGGATATCTATTAGAGCCGACAACTTGTGAACCTATTACGCCTCCGTGAATGACAATGTAAACCGTATCTTCGTTATGGCGGTGATACAGCGTTTTGCCACCAGGCTTTATGGTGGCGCGATATAGCCGGATATAGCGATTTTTAAACAGCTCCTTGTGTTCCGGTTCGTATTTGACATCAACATACTCAAGCGGCTCTTGAATGACTTCTCTCGTCATAGACATAATCCACCTCCAGTCACAATAAGTTTTCTTTTTTCAGCCATACGAAGGAAGCATCAATCATCGTTTTAAGCGAGGAAGCATGATAATGGAGGTCACGTATCGCTTTATCGTAATTGCAGGTTATGCTTCCGATGGCTCTTTTATATTTTGCAGGCGTCAGCAAGGGCTCTTTTCTATCTATTTTTGATTTAGTCATGAGCACAGCCGTCAAAAATTTCAGCACATACTTGGACTGCACATGAGTTGAAAGCTTTTTCCCCAGCAGTTTCTCTATTTCATTAACTACATCTTTGAAGCTGGCCTCGACGCCCCCCAAAAGATAATTCGCCCCGATTTCACCATTTTCAACGGCGTTTACATGGGCATCGGCCACATCCCTTGAATAACACCACATTGCCCTTCCTGGGGGTATAGCCGGAAGCTTATTCTGATAAATAGGCCTTAAAAACTGCTTAGTCCAGTTAGCCGTGTCATACGGTCCGATAATATTCACCGGATTGATGATTACAGCCGGCAGCCCTTTTTTGACGCCGTCTTTGATGACCTCTTCCGCCAGATATTTGGTTTTGTTATAATTCATGCCGCAGCTCAGCGCATTGGATGTCGTCGATTCATTCACCGGGCCGTTGTGATAACCGTATGCGGCGATTGAGGACGTATAGATCAACTTTTTTGCTTTTTTTTGAAACGCAACTTTCACGACATTTCGTGTACCCTCGACATTGATGAGATACTGCTGTCTGTCATTTTTCGACCACATACTTGTGCTGCCGGCTACATGAAAAAAGGCGTCAGCCTCAAAAGGCAGGGCTCTTACAAGCGAATCATAGTCGCTTAAATTTCCCTCGGCAATCTTGACATCCAATTTTGTTATAAATGGAGAATTATCAGATTTAAGCTTAAACGCGATGACACACCAGTCTCTTTTCAATAGCTCTTCAATAAGATTTAAGCCTAAAAATCCCGTGCTGCCGGTTACAAATGCGGTTTTTTTCATAAGTAAACCCCCCTGTCATTTTCTTTAATTTCATTTTAATCAAAATGGCGGGAGGGTTCATTAACCTATGTTAATTTAATTAATTTTTTTTGCTGCGTATCCTGCTTAAAGCAACAGGAGTAATTCCAAGATAAGCGGCGACCTGATATTGATTTATTCGCTTTTCTAAACCTGGATAGTTCAAAATGAATTTTTTATATCTGGTTTCGGCATCATCGCAGAGAAATTCATTTTCTCTTCTTTCTTTTTCGACAACGAGCATCTGTGAATATTTCGAAGTAATCGTCTGCCAGCAGGGGTGGTCGTTAAGCAGAGCGGTATAATCGCTCAGTGTGATATACAGGAGGTTGCATTGTTCTAAAGCCTGAATCGAATAGCTGGAAACAGTGTTTTCTAAAAATGAACTGTATGCCGAGAGCAATCTGTTTTCTCCTCGAAAAACAAGAATCCTTTCATTCCCCGATTCAGATGTATAATATACCCGGAAAATACCGTCTGAAATATAGGCCAGCTTGTCGGGAATTTCACCTGCTTTAATAAAAAAGTTGTTTTTTTCGATTCTGAGGGAGCGAAGCTTTGTTTTCGCTTTATTCCATTCCTCATCCGGAACTTGAGCGAATTCACACAGTGTTGCATACATCCTTTTCAGCCTTTTCTCTTCTGTTTCTAATTCGACCATAACGATCTCCTTATGTCAGGTTGGATAAATCCCTTTGTTGTTAAGAATGGCAAGGTTCTTTCCATTCGCAGATCCCGCAATATGCACCACACATGGTTTTCATGTTGTTATCCATTAATATTCAATAATTCAAATCAAGTGTAACATAAAAATCCCCATAATTGAAGACAGAAAAACTCCATGTGCAGGTCTAGATCCTGACACATGGAGCTTAATAACTCCGGAGCGTTACACAAAAAAATGGACATACCTCTCACTACGTTCGGTACATCCATTTTTTTTGGCAAGTCCGGTCATAAAAGATATAATATGAAAATGAATGTATTATCTCTGGTCATTGATTTGCATGGTTTTTACGAGTCTTTTTTCGTGAAAAATATTTATTACTGAATATATTTATTCGTTGAACTTGATAAAATAATTCCTTTATCTAATGGATACAATATTAAATAATCCAATGTGTTTTCGAACTACTCAAAGAAATTGAGAAGATGAAATTTCACCTTGAAACACATGAGACGAAACATACAGTTTTGAGAAAGGTTGGTTGTTTTGCTGGGTTTACTTTTAAAAAAACTACATTTTCAAAGAAAAAACCAAAACTCTAAAAAAGCTTCAGTACAGCATAGTTCCCCAATATGCCTTTCTAAGAATTTGGATGAGAATCTTCAGCTCCTTAAAGAGGCTCTTGGTCAAAGCAGTGATGTAATCATTCGTGATATGAAGATCAGCTCAAATTCGAACGTTGATGCAGCTATTATTTACATTGATGGTCTGGTTGATAGAAATCTGGTAAATCACGACATCTTGCAGCCATTGATGCTTAACCTGCAATTGATTAAGGAAAATGTAAGCCAAAACCACTCCAGTCTAATTGATTTTATTAAATCAAGTGTATTAACTGTAGGGCAAATAATTGTTGCAGATGATATTGACAGGGTTATATCTGATGTTCTGGCGGGCCATACCGCTATTTTGGTAGAAGGCGTAACCCAGGCCCTGCTTATTGATGCTAAGGGATGGAAAAGCCGTAGTCTCGAGGAAGCAAAAAACGAATTGGCAATTCGAGGACCAAGGATAGGCTTTAATGAAACCCTGCGTACAAATACCGCTTTGTTACGCAGAATTATCAGGGATCCGCGTTTAACCATTGAGTCCTTGCAAATTGGGGAGCGGAGTAAAACAGAAATTGCCATCGTCTATATCAAGGGTATAATCAAGGACAGTCTCATTGATGAAATTGAACAACGGCTAAAGCGAATCAGTGCCGATGCCATTTTAGATGTGGGCTACATCGAGCAATATATAGAAGATAATCCCTTATCCGTGTTCTCTACCATTGGTAATAGTGAACGGCCTGACGTGACAGCCGCCCGGGTATTGGAAGGCCGGGCGGCAATTCTGGTTGACGGCTCCCCTTTTGCGTTGACTGTACCCATGCTATTCATCGAGGGCTTCCAGAGCCCGGAGGATTATTATGCGCGTCCACATTACGCCTCATTTTTAAGATGGATTCGCTTTTTGGCCTTTGCTCTCAGCGTTTACCTGCCGGCAATTTATGTGGCATTAATGTCTTTTCACCAAGAATTGTTACCCTCTCCGCTATTAATTACGGTCGCTGCAGCCAAGGAAGGAATACCTCTTCCTGTGGGAATAGAAGCTATATTCATGATAATTCTTTTCGAAATTCTGCGGGAAGCGGGCCTCCGTATGCCCCGTACCCTAGGTCAGGCCGTTAGTATTGTGGGTGCCCTGGTCATAGGACAATCAGCAGTGTCAGCCGGGCTGGTAGGGGCACCCATGGTTGTTGTATTGGCAACTACAGCTATCGCTTCCTTTGTGGCGCCATCCCAGGCAGATTTGGGGGCATTGTTACGTATACTGGTAGTTATCGTTGCCGGTTTTCTGGGATTGTTCGGTGTCGTTATTATATCTGTGGAAATACTCAGCTACCTGGCTTCCTTACGCTCCCTGGGGGTGCCCTATTTATCTCCCGTAACGCCACTTGACATTCGCAGCCTGAAAGATACTTTTATACGGGCACCCTTATGGGCAATGGACAGCCGTCCTGCGTCTTTAGATCCGAACGATACAAGGCGGCAATCACCGGATCAGATGCCCCAGGCTCCTAAAACCAAGTCTGGCAAGAGGGAAAGACAATGAAGCGAAGACTTTGTTCTAAAATTAGTGCAGTTATTTTATTAATCATTTTATCGGTATTATTATCCGGATGCTGGGATAGCATAGAGATGAATAAATTATCAATAGTCTCAGGTCTGGGTTGGGATATCAATCCGGACACAGGAGAGGTTACGCTTACCTACCAATCCATTATTCCCAGCCAGATAAAAAGTCCTTCCGGTACCAGTGGAGGCGGGGAGCAAAAAGGAATCGGTACGCTCCAGACTATTCAGTTGGACCACAGCACGGGTTCATCCCCGTATGATGCATTAAACCGCTACACACAGCATGGCAGCCGCATCCCATTTTATCAGCATACCCAGATTTATGCCTTCGGCAAGGACGGAGCAGAAAAAGGAATCTATGGATTTCTTGATACTATTGCCAGGAATCCGGTAAGCCGCCCCAACGTGTTGATGGTAGTTTCAGAGAAAAAAGCCAGTGATATTCTGGAAATTCAGAGTGGAATGGAAAGCATTCAAGCCTTCGGGATGGCTGCTGAGATAAAATTGTCGGCAGAGTACTCCAAATATCCGGCGGTCACAAACCTGGAATTTTCCAACCGCTTAATGAGTAAAACCACCGCTCCCATTGCCACTATGGTAGGAACCTTTGAGGAAAATGGGGCGGAAGGGAAAAAAATACAAAAAATTCGTATTACCGGAACGGCAGTTTTTAAGGAAGACAAAATGATTGGAGAACTTAATGAACGCGAATCAAGTGGCCTTCTGTGGACCATTGACAAGATCAAGAAAGGGTTCGTGATACTTCCGGAAGCAAGCCTGGAAATAGTTAAGGCTAAAAGCAAAATCGTTCCTGAACTGCAGAATGACAAAATTAAAATTACCGTTCAAATAGATGAAGAGTCAAACCTGCTGGAGTATAAAGGCCATCAGAATATGACCACCGACATCCTGCAAGGATTGGAAAAAGATCAGGCTAAAGAGATTGAAAGTCAGGTAATGACAGCAGTTGAAAAATCCTTTTCTCTAAATGCAGATGTTTTTGGGTTTGGGGAAGCAGTTCATCGTAAATATAAAAAGGAATGGAAAGATCTGAAACCGAGGTGGAATGAAATTTATCCCCGTATTGAAGTTGCGGTAAAGGTAAAAACTCATTTAAATGAAATCGGGGATGTTAATAAGGCATTAATGAAGCATTAAAGCGGAAATGGGAATATAATCTATGCTTTTGGAAAAAGGTAAAATATCGAACTTTCAACTAAGCGCTTTAATAATAGGGTTTGTTTTCGGTTCTTCCGTCATTATTTCTCCTGGCGGGGGTGCCGGGCACGATGCCTGGATTGCGGTTGCTTTAGGACTGATGGAAGGTTTACTTATAGCTTGGATATTCACTGCCCTGTCTAAGCAATTTAAAGGCAAGACAATTATTGAAATAAGTTCTCTTGTCTACGGGAAGATTCCGGGCAAGTGCATATCCGTTCTATTCATCTGGTATCTTTTTCACCTGGGTGCAATGGTTTTAAACAATTATGTCCGGTTTTTCAAATTGGAAGTATACCCTGCTACTCCGAAAATAGTTATTCTCCTTTTAATAATGTTGATATGTGCCTCGACCGTGGGCAGAGGTATCGAAGTATTAGCCAGATGTAGCGTAATTTTAGTACCGCTTACTGTTTTGATTGCATTTACAGATATACTGCTTGTAATCCCGCATATGGACCTCAATAACTTGAAACCAGTTCTGGATGTGCCCATCGGAATACTATTATGGGCAGCTCACGGGGCAGCAAGCTTTCCCTTTGCGGAAACAATAGCATTTTTAATGGTGCTGGCTTTTGTTGATAAGCCGGAAAAAGGACCTTCTGCTGTTTCCGGAGGTTTACTAATAGCGGGATTTATTCTAATTATTGTAGCAGCCAGGAATACTGCGGTGTTGGGACAAATGGACGAAATTGTCAATTATCCATCCTTCCTTAATGCGCAAGTCATTGACATTGGTGATATGCTAACCCGTTTTGAGGTTGTAGTTGCCATTAATTTGATTGCCATGGGGTTTATCAAGGTCGCGGTTCTGTTTTACGGAACAGTTTTGGGTCTGGCGCAGGTTTTCAATTTGCGCAGCTACCGCACGATAATTCTCCCGGTTGGGATTCTTATGGCAATTCTTACCTGTACGAATGTAGGGAGTACTTTGGAAATGTTTGATTTCGCAAAAAATGCCTACCCTATCTATGCAGTTCCCTTTCAAATCGGAATTCCGCTGGTAACGCTGATCGTAGCTAAGCTGCGAAAGCTGCCTCAAACAGGAGGTGACAAGGTATGATTGCCCTGCTGGTTATTGGGTTCGGAGCTGTGGCCTTAATACAAATCCCTGGCCTGGTGCGAAAACGCTGGTGGAGGGAATTGATTACCTTTACGGTCTTATTGTTAGCCGGTTTTATTCTTAGTGTAGTGATATTAGTTGGGGTAAAAATACCTCCCATATCAACGATAATTAATAAATTTATTACCGGAGTATTTGGAATATGAACAGTCAAAGATGCTATTTGGTGATGAATATCTTTGAACAATTATATTTATGGGACAGTTCTGCATATTCGTACTATAAAAATATGTACAGGTTAAGAGAGTATAACCTTTGTGGATAGTTGGCTCAAGATGACTGTAGAGTTTGTTTGAGTCCGGTCTTCGATTACTTCAAGAAGGTCTCTGCCTTCGGTATGGTCAAAGACATTCAGCCCCCAATCATCCAGGATCAAGAGTTTTATGCTTTTAAGTTCATGCATCAGCCTGTTGTATGAGCCGTCTCCTTTGGATATGGCTATGTCAGTCAGGAGCCTTGGTACTCTTTTAAACAGTGCCTTGAATCCGTTTCTGCAGGCCCTTTCCAGCTTTTTCTCACTGTAATTATTCCTTTTTGAATTGCAAGTACGGAACTTTGATCCATCTATTGCTATAAGCTCTTTCCCGAAGAGATCCCATTCGTCGCACAGTTTGGTGAAATCTCTAAATACTGCCTTAAGTACCTTTTTATTGTCTCTTCTGAAATCTGCGATCGTTTTGAAATCTGGTCTAAGCTTTTTAAGAAGCCAAATGACTTCAATATTCCTTATTGCCTCGTGTTCAAGCCTTCGTGATGTGTGAACCCTATTAAGATAGCCATAGAGGTATAGTTTAAGTAAATCCTTTGGACTGTATGGCGGCCTTCCTGTAGCTGCACATACTGACTTTTTGAAACCTAGTTCTGTAATGTCAAGCTGTTCTGCATATTCATCTATTATTCGTACAGAATTGTCTTCACTAATATAGTCATCAATGCTTTCGGGAAACAATATTATTTGGTTTCTATCCAGACCTTCTATATATGGCATAACGGACACCTCACATATCTTTTGTATACCTAAATTATACCATATTTCAAGAATAAAAAACACTCAAAACCTTTAATTTCAAAGGGTTCCAAGTGCTTCTTTAAGTTGCTAGTTTTCACACAGTCTGACGGTTCTTGTGTTTCACAAAAAAATAAAAAAGGGTTTCAGAATCCCTGAAACCCTGGTGCGGATGACAGGACTTGAACCTGCACGGTCGCCCACTGGAACCTAAATCCAGCGCGTCTGCCAATTCCGCCACATCCGCATATAGCTATAACATTTTAACATAATGGATGCCTTAAATCAATCCCATTATCATCTTAATTTTTTCCATATCCAGGCTCTTTCTCAGCACATCAGCCAGCATGTCAAACTGGGTTTCCTTGAATTTTTTATAATCGGGTTTGCTGCTTATTTCCCCAAGACCTTTCCTTTTTCTTATATTATTTAGAAATCCAGTTATAAATTCCTCATTATCAAAAATTCCGTGTATGTAGGTTCCAAATACAGTACCTTCAATATTCATTATGCCCTTGACCGGGTTATCACCATTAACCTCTTTGTCAGCCATGACAAATGGCTTGCAGCCCTCTGCGAAATCAGTTACTCCCATATGGATCTCATAGCCATTTACCACAAGCCCCTGTATTTCCGACAAAAGCTGTGCGCTGCCGCAAATCTGTCCGCTGAACTGTTCGGTTGTTTTTTTATCCCTGAAAACTGTTACTGCATCAAGAAGGCCCATACCGGGCATTTTTCCCATGTACCCTTCAGCATGACTGGGATCCTGGATTTCTCTGCCTAGCATCTGGTATCCGCCACATATTCCGAATACTATTGTACCTTTTTTATTTAATTCCTTTATTGCCGCTTCCATACCTGAATTCCTTATATACGCCAGATCCTCCATTGTGCTTTTTGAACCGGGTATAATTATCAAATCAGGGCTTCCAAGCTGTTTTACGTTTTTAACAAACCGCAGTCTTGTACCGGGAATTCTTTCGAATATGTTGAAATCAGTAAAGTTGGACATATATCCCAGCTCTATTACAGCGACATCCAGTACGCCTTCCCGGGCGTTATTTTCTGTTTTATTATGGCGGACCGAAAGGCTGTCCTCTTCATCAATGTCAAGATCCATGTAAGGCACCACTCCAAGCACCGGTACGTGAATCATATCCTCCAGCATTTTCAAACCGGGCTTCAAAATCTCAGCATCGCCTCTGAACTTGTTTATTATTACTCCTTTAACCCTGACCCGTTCACTTTCCTTTAAGAGCAGCATTGTACCAACAAGAGAAGCGAATACTCCCCCATAATTTATATCACCTACAAGTATTACTGGAGCATCTGCCATTTCAGCCATTCCCATGTTAACTATGTCGTTTTCATTTATGTTGATTTCTGCAGGACATCCGGTACCTTCTATTACTATTGCATCATTTTCCTGTTCCAGTTTCCGGTATACATCTTTAATTATTTTCTCCAGCATTGGCTTCAACGTTCCGTACTCATACCCCGACATATTTGCGTAGACTTTTCCCTCTACTATTACCTGCATTTTCATTTCTGCCGAAGCTTTTAAAAGTATCGGATTCATTTCCACAGCCGGCTCTATTCCTGCCGCTTCAGCCTGAACTGCCTGTGCCCTTCCCATTTCTTTACCGTCCCGTGTAACATATGAATTAAGCGCCATGTTCTGGGATTTAAAAGGGGATACCAGATAGCCCTCCTGCTTTAATATCCTGCATAAGCCTGCACAAATTATGCTCTTACCTACCGATGAAGCCGTCCCTTGTATCATAATGCTTTTTGCTTTCATTTATTTCCTCCGGTACATTATTCTCTACCCATTTGCCCATAAGTCCTGCAGCTTTGCACAAAGCGTTCTGCGAAACCGGGATTTGACCAGAAATGAATATGAGGATAGTCTGCAACTACATTATTAACTCTATAACCGCATTCCCAGCTCTTTTCCGGGCCAACGCCGCCTGCCCCGGTCAGCCTGAAACACTTTACAAGACCAGGTGTCTCTATAGCCCTTGAGAAATGAAATTCATGGGCCCGTATACTTTGACCCGGAGCTGCCAGAATATTTTCCCTAAACGTATCCATCCGGACATATCCGAAGTGCTGCAGAGAGTTTGTCATTTCGGTCCTTATATGAATGACGCCTGCCATATCGAATTTTTTGCAATCACTTAACTCAATGCTATCTCCCAGATACATCAAGCCCCCACATTCTGCATATACAGGCAAACCCTTTTTTATTAAACCTCTGAGGCTTTCTTTCATAGGTATATTTTCCTCAAGCTGCCCGGCCCATATTTCGGGGTAGCCTCCTCCGATATATACCCCGTCGGCATTTTCAGGCACTGTATTATCTTCCATGGGACTGAAGTATATCAGTTTGGCACCGAGACTTTCCAACAGATCAAGGCTGTCCCTGTAGTAAAAATTGAAGGCTTTATCCATTGCTATGGCAATGGTTGTTTCCTTAGTAGTATTTTCTGGAATACTTAAATCCGGAATACTTAATTCAGGGGCTGTTGCTGCAATTTTAACCAACAGGTCCAGATTTATTCCTTTTCTTATCTTTTCGGTCAGGATATCAATCCTGCTGTTCAGATCTAAAATTTCTCCTGCAGTTACAAGCCCCAGATGCCTGTCTTCCAGAAAACAATCCTTGGTTTTCTCCAAATAGCCCAGAACTGCCGCATTGGTATGGCCTTCAACAGCCTCCTTGATTATTCTGTAATGACCTTCGCCGTATATATTATTAATTATCACACCTTTAACATCAATATTCCTGTCAAAGTCCACAAACCCCTTTACCACTGCGGCTGCGCTCAATGACATGGCTTCACCGTCTATAACTAAAATAACGGGAGTTTTGGTTATGGCTGCAACATGAGCCGTGCTTCCTTCGGAACTTCTGCCGTTCAAACCGTCATACAGACCCATTACGCCCTCAATTACAGCGATATCGGAATTTGATGCATTCTTTCCAAAAAGGTATGCCGTTTTCTCTTCTCCCAGCATCCAGCTGTCCAGATTTCTGGAGTACCTTCCGGTGATATGGGTATGAAACATAGGATCTATATAATCGGGCCCCACCTTGAAAGGCTGAACCCTATATCCTTTTTGGGACAGCGCCGACATAATACCCATGGAAATGGTAGTTTTGCCGCAGCCGCTTCCGGTACCGGCAATAATTATTCGTGGTATTTTCATATTTAACCGTGACACACCTCTCTTATATAATTCAAATTTAATCTTCTATAAATTATTCATAAATCATTTATCGAGTTCTAATTTGCCTGAGCTGAATTTACAGGTTCTAAACCTCGGAACATGTTTGTTCTGTAAAAAAATTAATCTAATACCGTAGAAGTATAAATATATCTTATCAATCCATCCTTTCCGCTTCAATATTTATTTTTAATTCAGACATCACAACAATGGTCTTTTATCTGGCATTAAACTTTGTTATAATGAAGTCAAAATTTACAAACGAAGGACGTTGCATATGAAATACGTAGTAGTTTTAGGTGACGGTATGGCCGATTATCCCGTACCGCAGTTGGAAAACAAGACACCCCTGCAGTATGCAAAAAAATCCAATATAGATTATCTTGCTCAGCATGGGGAAGTAGGCATGGTAAAGACAATACCCGACGGAATCCCTCCAGGAAGCGATGCTGCAAATCTCTCAGTACTGGGCTACAGCCCTTTAAAATATTATACCGGCAGGTCCCCGTTAGAGGCTGTAAGTATGGGAATAGAGCTTTCAGCCCAGGATGTCTCCTTCAGATGCAATCTTGTCAATCTTTCCGATGAGGAAAATTATGAAGACAAGACAATGATAGATTATAGTTCCGATGAGATAAGCACCGAAGAATCCAGACAGCTGATAGAAGAGGTTAACAGGCGCTTTAAAAACTCCAGTATCCAGTTCTATCCCGGTATAAGCTACAGGCACTGCATGGTTTGGCGGAACGGCCCTGAAAAGTATAAGCTTACACCTCCCCATGACATATCGGAAAGGAAAATCAAGGATTACCTGCCTCTGGGTGAAACCGGGAGGATTCTTTTAAACATGATGATAAAAAGCAGCAGCTTTCTTAAGGATCATCCAGTAAACAAAAGCAGAATTGCCAGAGGTTTAAGGCCTGCAAATTCAATTTGGCTTTGGGGAGAAGGCAAAAAGCCGGCTATATCATCCTTTTTTGATAAATATTCAGTAAAAGGCTCTGTTATCTCGGCGGTTGACCTTATAAAAGGCATAGGTATCTGCGCCGGAATGAAGTCCATAGATGTTGAAGGTGCTACCGGAAACGTCAATACAAACTTCCTGGGGAAGGCTCAGGCAGCTCTTAAAGAGCTGGAATCCGGAAGTGATTTTGTATATGTACATGTTGAAGCACCTGATGAATGCGGTCACAGGTACGAAATTGAAAACAAGGTCAAATCCATAGAACTGATAGATGAAAAGATAGTCGGAACACTTTTGAAGGGACTTGACAGGTATGACGATTACAGAATAATGGTTCTGCCTGACCACCCGACACCACTTTCATTAAGGACACATACCCGTGAGCCTGTTCCTTTCATTATTTATCAGAAAAGTAAGGAAAAAAGCAGCGGAGTTCAGGGTTATGATGAGGCCCAGGCATCAGGTACAGGTTTATTCCTGGATGAAGGCTACAAATTGATGGACAGGTTTATAGGTAAATAAACTGACTTAAACTTTTTCATTTTGTAAAATAAGATAATAAAAACTAATACAGGAAGTCAATAACTACGGCTCCAACCGAACTTATTGACTTCTTTTGCTGCAATTCCGGATACCTGCTCAAATCATCACCAGAATCTAATACTATAACTTTTTTGACAACCGATCTTATGATCTCTCTGTTTAATTCAAAGTGTTCCAATTGAGCCAGAGCTTTTTCAATAATCTCACCGGTATCCATATTATCAGCTGCCGTATTTTCTATCGATGCCAGTTCATTTTTTATCTGGCATATCCTGGCTTCAAATGTGCTGTTCGTCCTGGTAAACAATCGCTCGGAAATTCTGCCCTCAAGCTTGTCAATATATAATATATCCTGTTGCTTCAGTTTGGAGAGTAAAAGCTGTTCAAGCCTTTCTTTCTGGTTTTTAGTTTCCGACCTGTCCTTATTGAATTTATACTCAAGCCTCTGCTTTACTTTTATTAATGCATCCTTATCTGTTGATAAGCTTATAATCTCCTGTCTGACAATATCCTCAAGTTCCTTTTCGGTAATATAGTGGCTGCTGCATACAGCCCTCCCTTTTTTACCGTAATTGCCGCATATGTATCCCATAGGCCTGCTTTTACGCACCCTTCCGTACATCATACTGCCGCATCGGCCGCAGTAGAGCATCCCTCTGAAAAGATGAAGCTCTCCCTTATGAGGTTTTGACGACCTTGCCTCCAGCATTGACTGAACCTCATTAAATTCTTCACGGGAAACAATGGGTTCATGTGTGTTTTGGGTTATGACCCAGCTTTCTTCCGGCAGTCTTCTGGTCTTTTTACTTTTAAAGCTTATTTTTTCACTAACACCCTGTACGGTATCGCCGATGTATACTCTATTGCTCAGGATTCTGCGTACTGCAACCGCATTCCAACCGCTGCCTGAAGCTGCCTGTCCATGCCGTTGCGCAGGTGAAGGGTAGCCCTCCCTGTTCATCCTTTCTGCAATGTATCTGAAGCCGTAACCCTGCAAATACAATTTAAATATTTTCTTTATAATAAAAGCTGTTTCATTGTCTATACACAGGCTGTTTTTCCTGTCGGATGATTTTACATAACCGAATGGTGCCTTGCCGATATATTCACCTTTTAGAATTTTAAATCGCAGGTTGGTCCTTATTTTTTTGGAGATATCACGTATATATCTTTCATTGAACCAAGTCTCAATTCCAACGGTATCATTATCCTTGAGGCTGTCATATTTTCCGTCACAGGTTAAAACCCTTACTCCATTTTCTTCAAGGTAATCCAAAAACAGCAGTGTTTTGGCATTGTTCCTGCCAAGCCTGGACAAATCCTTCATAATGATAAGATCAACAGCATTTTCGGCTATATCCTTTTTCAGAAGCTGGATTCCTCTTCTTTCAAAGCCCGACCCCGAAACATTATCGTCTATGTATACCCTTGTTACCTTTCCAATTTCATTTTTATCAATATAGTCCAGCAGCAGGTCCCTTTGCGTCTCTATCGTATCGTAGTTTTCCTCGTTTTCATCCCTGCTTTCCCTTACATATATCCCAACCCTGTAATTACTTTTCTTCCCGTTCCCGTTCAATCTGACGCCCCTCTTTTTCATACTCTGATAAAATATTTATAACTTCAAACAGGATGTCTTCCTTTTTTTTGACATTTAAATGATTTGCTACTATCTGCCGGTATGGCTTTTTTTCCCCAAAAGAACCGCCCCCGTCCATTAAACCGTTCAATAAAATATATGTCGAACCATTTTATAATAAAAATTGTCCAAAGCTGTTTATTTATTTAACACAAGCTGTATAATATTAATTAACGAATTTAAAAAAGAAGGCGATGACATGGGACGTAATTTACCGCAAAACCTGATGTATTTTATAAAAAATGGCATCAAGGATGTAGAAGACGGCTATGAATATTCCTCGGAATTGAATCGTATTCTTAACTCCCACGATTGTCAAACTTCACTAACCAGCCGGGAAATAGAAGTTTTAAGAGATTATGCAGAAAAGGTTAAAAAAATAGGTGAAACCAATTATTATGCAGAAGAAAGAATAAAGGAAATAGAAAGGGAAGTTTTCGGGACTCGCGGCATTCTGGGCTTTCTTGGAGTTGCCGCCGAATCCAAACCTCAATGGCCTTTTTAAAAATCATAATTTTCCAAGCATTATAAAAAGGGGCTGACCAAAGATTAAAATTTGGTCAGTCCTTTTATTATGCATAAAAACTCATATTCTTTATTCTTCTGTTTTCCTTACAGCCGATGTTCCCATTCCCAGTTCATTCCTGTACTTTGTCACTGTCCTTCTTGATATTTTTATTCCTTCAAGACTTAATAGCTCGGACAGCATAAGATCACTGTATGGACTTGTTCTGTCTTCGGTTTTCAAAAGATAAAGAAGCCTGTTTTTAACATCTTGTGCACAAAGTTTACCTGCATCTGCAAACTCTTTCCCGCCGAAAAAATAACCCAGCTCAAAATTCCCCCACCGGCACTGAAGGAATTTACCGGTTATTACAGCATTTAATATATATTCATTCAATCCAAGTTCAATCGAAGCTTCCTTGAGATTCAGCGGCTTAATGCTTTTTACTCCGTATTCAAAAAACTCTTTTTGTTTAACTGTCAGGAAATCTGCTACTTTCTTTATATATGTTCTTCTTTGATCAAGACTTTTCATTAACGCAATTGCACTGTCTATTTTATCATAAATAAACTTTCTGGCATCTTCATTATAGGAATTATCCAGAGCTATTTTCCGGTAATAAGTATTCAGGCATATTGCTGGAAAGCATTCCTCATTAAGGATAGCTTCATAGCCTCCTTTTACCTCTCTGATAAATATGTCAGCCAGCACGTACCTGACTGTATTTACGCTGCAGAATTCCCTACCGGGCTTTGGTTCCAAAGTTTTTATCAAATCATACAAAGCTTCCAAATTTAGTGTGTCTGTACCGGTTTTCCTTGCGACGGACGAAATCTTTTTCATTGCAAGTTCATTAAGACATGTATCTACTATTTCTATCAATTCTTCTGAAGTACCCATCTGCTTAAGCTGTATCGTGAGACATTCCTTAAGATTCCTTGCACAAATGCCAGGAGGGTCGAAAGTCTGGATTTGATTCAAAACCTTTAATACATTGTCTTCAGTAATATCAAAAAAAGCTGCAATTTCGGCGGCATCTGATTTAAGATAACCGTTTTCATCAATGTTATCTATTATATATTCTCCGATGGCCTTATCCTTGTCTTCAAGACGGGATGATTCAAGCTGTTCAAGCAGATATTCCTTGATTGTCTTGCTTTGCACGACGCAATTTTCCAAAGTTCCGTCTTCATTTTTCAGAGAGTCCTCCTTTGGCATTTTGCCCTCAAAGGAGTCTGCAGCTTCGATTTCCTGCTGTTCTTCCTCATATTCAAATAAATTGACGCATTCGTCGATACAAATATCCGAATCAGAAAGTTCCAGCACGGGATTAAGCTCAAGCTGTTCCTCGACGTACCCCAGAAGTGCCTGAGCATTCATTCTTATAATTTTATTGATGTTTTTGTTCCTGGGATATAAAAGAATTTCACCGGATTGGTTGAGATGGGTATGTAAATTAGTGTCCAAGGCTTTCACCCCATAAACTTCATATATATTTATTATATACCCTGACAACCTCACTTATTATTAAAAAAAGTCTTAGACAGCCCTAATATTAATAGATTTGCGTGGTCAACCTTTTTACCTCAACGTTTTACCCGTACTTTTATGTTTACCAGATGGTTTCAACTGGGGGGGGGTTAATATACCGCCGAATTTTTCGTATAAATCATAACCGCTATAGTCAAAGCAAACATAAGTATATACAACACTACAACAACAATTATGGGCCAATGTGAAAAAATGGAAACAATATCATCCTTGAGTCTGCTGATTGAAGGTTTGAATTGGTATCCCCGTCTTACGAACCTGAAAAATATTAATATTACCGAAAGGAATATTAATCCGATAACACCTAACAGTAATATCGATCTCAGGTCCGCTGCAGTCACGGTAAGATGATTTTCCGGAAGTTGCTGGTTTCTGGCTAAATAACTGAATAATTCGGCAATGGCATTGTTTAAAAAATGCGCCAACATACCTGCAAATATTGAACCTGTTTTAAGGACATAATAACTGAACAGGCAGCCTAAAAACACCGGGCCAAGAAAATTGGTAATATCAAAGTGGAAAAAACCAAAAAACAAACCAGTTACTGCTATAGCCTTTATAGAGCCTCTTCTTTCATAAGCCCTTAATATCAATCCCCTGTTAAGCAATTCTTCACAAATTGCCGGGGTACCTGCAATGATTAAAATTCCTATTATCAGCTGAGTTACATTTTGAGGAGCAGGAATTGGTTGTGCCGGTATATCCCCTATAAATTGGAGTCCGTATAAAACAAGGTTGTTGAGAGCCGTACCAATATAGCAGGCAGGTAAGGCAGCTAATATAATCAAAAATGCTGCCAGAGGACTTAGTTTTTTGAATTTAAGAGTTTCCTTAAAGCTGATCTTGTTCCTTTTTATATAAATCAGACACGGAACCAGTATTATGATGAACTCGTTTATTAGGATGACCACATAAATGTGGTTTGCAAGATCAATACCAAAAAGAGATTTTAACGGTGCCATAAGAACTGAGAATGCAATAAATATGACAGCAAATACAAAAAATACCTTGTTAACTCCCGTTACTGTAAGTTTGCCTTTCATAAAAAATCCTTTCCCTACTCCAAATTTATTATATAAAGCTAAGGGTTCTTTTTTCGGTCACTATAATATCCATAGGTAGGTCATACTCATTTACAGGAAGGTTTTCAACAAGCTGTAATTCATGACATATTCCGACCTTCAGGCAGTCTTTTCTTAAAAGCGGCAGAAACCTGTCGTAAAAGCCTCCGCCGTATCCCAACCTGTTACCCTTCACATCGAAAGCCACACCCGGTATTACAATGAAATCAATATTTTCAGGGGCAATTCTCCCGGCTTTATTTTTTACAGGTTCCATTACTCCGAAATAGCCTTTCTGAAGGTCTGTCCCGATATTGTATATCTGGCATGCAACCATAACCTTTTCGGAATTGCTGTCATCAATTATCAAAGGCACCGATACATTCTTACCCATTTCAAGACATTGGGACAGGAACCCCGAGGTACACACCTCATTTCTGAAATCAACATAACACATAAGCATTTTGCTTTTTTCAAATTCAGGGAAAGAGAGAAGCTTACCTGTAATTAATGAACTATTATTTCCAACGTCGGTTTCAGCCAAATTTTTTCTTGTATTTAAAATGGAATTTCTAATATTCCTTTTGTCGCATTCAATATCCATCAATCATGTTCCTAACTTCAACACTAAAATGTATATGGTGAAATTGCCAGTATTATAATAAAATAAAGCAGGCATTGAAATGCAAAAACAACCAGTGAAACAGTCATTAGCGCCGCTCCAAAAGCTTTTCTGTCTTCCGATGCGTCGTCAGGACTTAAAAGAAGTATTGAAATAATAAGGCCGGCCAGCTGTCCCAAACCTGGTACTGCAGCACAAGCGGCCGTTATAAAAACCTTAAGCCTTGTACTAAGATTATCCTTTGAACCATCTTCTGCAAGACCTGCTTGTCCCTTTTTATCAAATTCCATATTGTTGTCCGGTGGAAAGCTGCTTGTCCCCTGAGGCGGAGCAGTGTATATTCCGTTATTCATACCTTGTATTGGCTGTGGATTCTGATAATACTGGTAAGGCCCCTGCTGTGGAGGATAACCGGGCATGTAATTTACAGGAGGCATTTCCTGAAAGCCATACTGGTATGGCGGCTGAAACTGCTGATTAGGATAAAAATTCGGCTGCGGCTGGTCTGGCTTTTTTAACAGGCTTCCGCAAAAAGGACATCTTCTTTCATCTATTGCTATAGTCTCACCACAGTAGTTACATCTCTTTGTATTGTAACCCTGATCCAAAACAATCCCTCCTATAAACTGCTAATCCAAATACAGTCCAAATTATATTTTCCAATTTTAAAACCATTTATTGAAATTTTAAGCTTATTAATTCAATTAGTCAATAAACTGTAACTCTGTTGTTAAAACATAAGGCATTCTATATATTCATCTGAAAAATCCCCGGCGGTTGAAAGTTCAATATATTCAATCCGGTTTCTTATTTTTTCCGCAAGCCCTAATCTTTTAGAAGACAATAAGGCTTCCACAGCACCTTCACCGGCCGCATTACCTATGGATTCAACCCTGCCCCTCAATTCATCAGGCAGTAGTCCAACCTTGTGAGCGCTATCTACATTGATATAACTTCCAAAGCCTCCGGCTAAAAAAGCCTTCTGTATATCGCCTGTTTTTATCTGCATCCGTGATGCAAGGATTTTTATACCTGCTGCTATAGCAGCTTTTGCATTTTGAAATTCCCTTACATCCTTTTGAGTTATTGCAATATCCGAATCCGATTCACAATTTTCTTTCCACTCTATTACAAAAGCAGTTTTGTTATCAATTTTAACAAGCCTTTTTAAAATTGGATGGGGCAAATTTCCCTCAATTTCTTCCGGGTTCAGTATTCTTCCGGTTTCATCAATAATACCAAGCGATAGCATGGCGGCAATGGCATCTACCAGTCCCGATCCGCACAGACCTACTGCAGGACGGTTTCCAATTGTAGTATATTCAAGTTCGGAGGCTATTTTTATGCTGTCTATTGCACCTGTTATTCCGCCTGTCCCGTTTCGTATATTTGCACCTTCAAAAGCAGGGCCAGCTGCCGTTGAGCATGAAATCATGCGTTTCTTGTTTCCAAGTACCATTTCCCCGTTAGTCCCTATATCAATTATCAAGGACATCTTTTCTGCAGAATAAATACCGCCAGCTAAAACGGCGGCTGTCGTATCGGCTCCGATATATGCTGAAACCGATGGCAGGATTATAACTGATCCCTTTGGATTGATATCAATACTCAGATCAATAGCCTTAAATGTATGAGGCCCGGTGGTCACGGGAATAAAAGGAGAAACCGCAATACCTGCAGCCGGTAAATTCATTAAAAAATGAAGCATGGTTGTATTTCCGGCAAAA
>JAUZPR010000062.1 GCA_030705825.1 Bacillota bacterium
AAAATAAAAGGAGATGTAAAAAATGATAATAAAAAATATTAGTGAAAGTATAAAATTTAACCAGGACAGCTTTACAAAACGGATCCTATATGTTGATAAAAACGTACTTAGCTTTGTATTGAATTTCAAACCCGGTCAAACACTGCCTGTCCATAAGCACGAAAACTCTACCGTAGCAGTAAATGTATTGTCGGGAAATGGGCAAATAAAAATAAATCAGGAAGTTGCCGACATACAGGCAGGATCGTTCATATGCGCAGAAGGTCAGGATGAATTCAGCGTACCGTTAGTAAATGAAGATATGACGCTATATATTTGCATAAGCCCAAATCCCTCAAACGAAGCCTACTCAAAGAATCTGGGATAACCCAGCACAACGCGATTTGAAAGGCAGATCAATATGGAATCCGGTTTTATACCTGTTGTATGGCCCGAAGATGTGATCCCGCCAGAGGCGGTTAATTGTACGAAATGTGAATTGCACTGTCAAAGATCCAGGATAATCTGGGGGGAAGGAAATCCAGATGCTCCCATAATAATAATTCTTGATAACCCTGGCGCACGGGAGGACAGGGAAGGTAATCCTTTTGTATGCGGCACAAGGCAGGCACTTCAACTGGCTGCTCATATATCCGGGCTTAAAATGGAGGACCTGTACATCACCTATATCCTTAAATGCCGCCCTCTCCGTAAGTATAATAAGGAAAAAGCCAGAAACACCTGCATGGAACACCTGAAAAACCAAATTCAAAAGCAGAAGCCAAAACTGGCTTTTTGTATGGGAAACACTGCAGTGCAATGGTTTTTTGACAATATGCAGGCAGAGGTTAAGAACTTGAGAGGAATATGGCATAAGATAGGGAACATCCCTACATGTGTCACCTATCATCCGCTTGCTGTCAGAAGAAGGCCAAACCTTTTTCAGCATTTTCTTAATGATTGGGAGCTGCTGTCACAGCGTTTCTTTGATATGAATAAGGATTTACATAAACCGTAGCCAAAAAGGTCTGCAGAATAATTTGATTCTACCAGGTAATCATCTCAAGCACATCCTTTATAGTTCTTTCATCATCAGGCACTCATTTACGCCTTTTTTATACAGGTTGGGGAGAACCCCAATCTCCTTATACCCGACATTTTGATATAATTGTTTGGCTTTGGGATTAAAGTCCCCCACTACCAGAAACACCTTGGAAGTATACTTGGAAGCCTTTTCTTCAAAATAACTCATTAGCTTTTTGCCTATCCCGAGGCTCCTGTACTGTTCTTTTACAGCTATGATATGTAGATAAGGAAAGCTGTGGAATACACCGTTGGGAATTACCCAAATAAAACCCAGACATTCTCCATCTTTATTTATTGCTGCGGAGATCTCTCCTCTTGAGAGTCCTTCATTTATAGCCTGAACAGCTTTGTCTTCATCAGGAAAGTAAACCCTGCCCAGTTCCGAATTCTGCAGGGCAGTAGTGCAGTCATTCAAATGTTTGCTTTCAGCCTTTATTATATCTATTACCATGAACTACCATCTCCTGTTAATTTGCCTTGGTATCTAAAATTTAAATTATTGTAACATTTTAACACAAACAAGCCAAACAAAACTGCAATTTAATTACATGAGTATATAATATCTCCTTGAGGCGAATAAACCCATTATATAAGACTTTGTTCTTTTACTTTAGCATTCAAAGGGAAGAAAAATAACATTATAAAAGATAAAAAGAATACAATAATATTAAACCCAAGAGAAAGCCTGGTTGAATTTGAAAAGCTATACTTAATTGCTTTCCCTGTTACTCTGTCAATTACTTTTTTAACTGCAGGATCTATAGGTTTTGCATTTGTAGTCGCACTTAGGGACTCATTGGATGAAAAACTGCTTTTAGCCATACGTTCAATATATTCTTTGCTGTATTCACCAACAATTGAATTAGATACCTGTGTCGAGATTCCTATTTTTGAAAATTCCATTTTCATTTCCGGTATTGCAGCATTTACACTTTTAGGGGAAGTACTGGATAAGGAACTCAAAAGAACAATTCCAATAATCGCAATTCCAACTGCATTACCAATCTGTGCAACAGTATTTATTATTCCTGATGCTGATCCTGCATCGTTTTTCTGTACCCCGGCTACTATCATTGTTAGCAGGATCGGTACAACAAAGCCCATCCCCAGGCCACCAACAACAAGGCCTATGCTAAGCTGCCATACTTTTATATCAATTCCGAAATGGTTTATAGTAAAAATAAGCGCGGCTATACCCACCAAAAGTAGTAATGTACCAAGGAAAAGCATTTTTCGCCCATACTTATATACATATTGTGAAGCTATTGCAGAAGTAATTCCCATTCCGACTGACCAGGGCAAAGTAATCAATCCAGCATTTAAAACTGAATATCCAAGCCCTGTCTGTGTATATATGTTCAATAACATAAAAAATGAAGTAACACCCGCATAAGTAAGAAAATTGACTATTAATCCTATTGTAAATGCTCGATTTTTGAATAAGCTAAGCACTATTAGAGGTGAACCCTTTCGGGAAACTCGCAACTCATAAAGCACAAATGAAATAAATACGGGAACTGACGCTACCATCAATATGTATCCCCATAGTGGCCAACCTGAGTCATTCCCTTGGATTATCGGATAAATCAGCATTAATAGGGCTATTGTTATAATAATAACACCGGGAATATCCAATTTATGAGCGTTTGGCGCTTTTGATTCTTTAAGTATCAAAGAACCTGCTATAAATGCTGTTATACCGACCGGTACATTAATGAAGAAAATTGGACGCCAAGATAGTCCTAAGATGTTATTCTGTGTAAGAAGAGCGCCAATAACAGGTCCCAGGACAGTAGCGAGGCCTGCCATAGAACCATATACCGCAGCAGCTGATCCCCTTTTTTCAGGAGGAAAAATTACTTGAATAATCGATAAAACCTGAGGAACCATCATAGCAGCTAAAGCTCCTTGCAAAAAACGCCATACCACTAGTGTAATGCCTGTTTGTGCAAGTCCACACATTACTGAAGTTATTGTGAATCCGGCAATTCCTATAAGAAACAATTTTTTTCTGCCAAAAATATCTCCCAGCCTTCCACCGGTTATAAGAAGTATCGCAAACGAAAGTGCATAACCTGCAATAACCCATTGCAGCATAGAATATTTAACCCCGATGTCCTTTTGTATTACAGGAATGGCAACATTAACAATACAAACATCCATCATGTCCATTGCTGCCGCTAATATTAAAATAAATAATGCAAGCCATGGCCTGGGTTGATCTACCATTTTACTCTTGTTGATTTTTTTAAGTTCCATATAACCCCCAAATATACGTAATTCGATAAATTTTGTTTATTACACATGTTATGTATTATTACACATGTTATGTACTACTACACATGTTATATATTACTACATATGTTATATATGTCAATAGCTTTTTAATTAATTTTAATCAACTTTCGCACATAGTTAATTTGAGGTGAACATCAAAAAATCAATAATTTCGGGCAATAAAAAAGTCCAAGAGGTCCCTTCTATGTGACATTAAAATCAACACTTTGGAGGCTCTTGAACATGTCTATTGTATCACGGAAGATGAAATAAGATATAAAATCATTACATTACACTTGTCCTAACGGCTAAAAAAGGTCTAATTTTTAATGCCAGTTTCTCGGGGATAACAATTGGCATTAAGTGTGCCACTCTCTCCATAATAATTAACTGAGAACCATCGATTTGTGAATGCAAATATTTCGAATCCTCGGGTCGTGCAAGTATTTCCTTTGCACCGGTGATTATAAGAACAGGAAGCTTAATGTCTTTAACAGAATCCCTTACATCAAATTTATCAACAAGTAATAGATCATCCGCAGCAATTTTCTGTGAAGCAATCATTTCTCT
The DNA here is from genome assembly GCA_030705825.1 of Bacillota bacterium. Taxonomy (GTDB): domain Bacteria; phylum Bacillota; class Clostridia; order Acetivibrionales; family JANLFN01; genus JAUZPR01. Next base: position 3,913 of record JAUZPR010000062.1, read on the forward strand.
AAAGCCCTTTAGAAAAAAGGAATATACTCTAGGACTGAGGTGTGAACCCCCTGCCTTATACATCCAGAGTTTGTCGATCTTACTTTCCTTAGCCTTATTAATTATTTCTTTATCAATATCTATTTTAGCACCCGAATTCAATATTACCAGTCTTTCTATTCCAGATATCTTACGCAGCGCAAGCTCCAGGCTGATACACCCTCCCATTGAATGTCCGATGCAAGTAATATTATCTCCGAAACTTTCCTTATTTGATATTATGAAATTCTCAATCGCCGATGTATAACCGCTTACATTATTAGGTATATTACCACCCGATAGGTTATGCCCCGGTAAATCTACTAAAACACATTTATATTCCGGGAATTGATAGGCCAGGGCTTTTAATGCTCCCATGTTTCCACCGGCTCCATGAATAAAAAGAAGTGTGTCGCTGCCATCTTCCTTGCCTACAACTTCATAACAAATATTTGTCAATGAATCCTTATTTACTGCCATGTTTAATCCCTCATTTCATTTTTTTGTCATAAAGGATTTTAGCATCAGTATTCTTCCGGTTCAACAAGTGTCGGCATTGTCAACAATATTCTGCATTAAATGACAATATATAACTATATCAAAGGGACAGGGCCATTGACATCAAGCATAGTTTACGTCATAAAAGCAAAGAAAAAAGAGTATAACCGTTTTCACAATTAAACCCTTTTACTCTTGAAGGCGCCTTCCGGATTTATACTTTTATTACTGCTGACACTGACAATCAAATTACTCCTTTATATTCATTTCCATCCACCCTTTAATACATTGTTTTACTCTCGCTAAGATGATATTTCTCCGCAAGCTTTCCTGAAGACATTTTGTATATTCTATTTCCATAATTGGTAATATCGTATTCATGAGTAACCAGAAGAATGGTAATTCCCTCGGAATTTATTCTTCCAAACAATTTCATTACCTCTTCAGAAGTTTCTTCATCCATGTCAGCAGTTGGTTCGTCAGCAATCAAAATTTCCGGATTGTTTACCAATGCCCGGGCAATAGCTACCCGGCGCATTTCACCACCCGAAAGCTGTGCCGGATATCTTTGTGCCAGACTTTGTATTCTCATTTCTTCCAGCAATTTCTTTGCACGATCTATACCATTGTCTTTCCGCTTATCCAAATAAAACGGAAGACGTACATTATCCAATATTGTTAAGTTTGAAAGAAGACTCAAGCCTTGAGGGACATATCCGATCTTTGAATTGCGTATTTTGGCCATATCTTTATCATTCATTGACCATAAATCAGCACCATTTATAAGAATTTTACCAGAAGTAGGACGAAGTAAACCTGCAATCATATTTAACATTGTTGATTTTCCACTGCCAGACCTTCCGATAATGCTAACAAAATCTCCTGTCATAATGTTAATATCCACATTGTCTACTGCAGTAAATGAAGAAAAGTCATCACTGGCGTATACCCTTTTCAATTGCTTCAGTTCCAGCATATATTATTCATACTCCCTTATCATAATCTGGGTTTCCGCCCGACCAATGCGTATTACAGAATAAAGGCAGGATATCACACCTGTGAAAACAGAGAGCAGTAAGCTGACAGCCGCTAGTATAATTGCGGAGCCTATTGATGGTTGCATGTAAGGGAGCCCTAGTGATACTGCTATTAGCATACGAAATTCATACATAATAAAAGATGCAGCTATTACTCCGCAAATCGCCCCTAATATGCATATAATCAGAATTTCAGCAATAAGCAGGCCTTCAAGCTTTTTTCGGGTGGCACCGAGCGCCAAAAGCAATCCGAATTCACGTTTACGCTCATTTGCAGAAACAGTAAAAACAACAGCAAGGACCAAAACCGATACTATCCACAGCAGTCCCTGAATTCCATAAGCCAGGTCTTTTATATTATGCAGTTGAGTTGAAATATGCAGCATCATTTCTTTTAAAACAACAACATCTGTTTGTGGATATTTACTTATTATCAGCTTAGCTGCTTCTGCCGCATCCTCAGCACCGGATAACCTTACAAACAATGCAGATATATGGTCTTTTCCGTTTCCAGCGGGGTGAACTGCTGCTTCTTGGGATGCTTTTATCATATACTGCGCAGTTTCTAATGTCATAAATACAGATGAATCAAACCCCATTCCAGTATCATTCAGCTTTGCTACTACCTTTAGAGGTTGCCCGAAGAACCAAACCTGACCTCCAAGTGTTGCGTTTACGCGGCTTCCTGTCACAACTTCTCCAAAGCCTAATTTACTGCTATCAATATTCTTCATCCAGGATTTTATTGTAAAATCCGTTTCAGGGTCAAAGCCTATTAGCTGTACTGGCACTGTACAACAAGCTGCGTTGAGTGATCCGATATATAATTGGGGAGACGCCTGTTCTACGCCAGGCATCACAGAAATTTCCTCTGCCAGGTTTTCATTCAAATAAAATGTATTGGACTCACTTCTCAAAAGAGTATTTTGAAGACTTAAGGCGCATCCTCTGGGAACAATCATAATGTCCGCCCCCATTCGCCCCGACATGTAATTCTTTCCCAAACTCAGGCTCTGAGTTAGTAATCCTCCGCAAAACATAACGAATGAGAAAACAGCAACAACAACAATAAGGCTTTTCGTTCTAAAAGAACGTTTTCTAAGGTTTTTTACAGCTAGCGCAAATGTTGTCAGTCTCTGTTTTCCCATTACTTAATAACACTTCTTTCTTTCCATATCTGCTCTGATTTTATGCAGTTGCTCTGAAAATAAATATTTCCAATCCCCAATGCCATAGTTATTACGCTCACTACTATTAATGCAGGCTCTGTCCCTACCCTGCATGCCATAGTAGCTGTTTCACACATTCCGATAACTGCTGTTGGAATAAGCAGTGCAGCTAAGCCTAGCAGAAATAGCATGATACTAAGAGCAATACGGGTTTCATGTTTTTTAAATACAATAAGCAAAATTCCGTTGAATACAATAAGTGTCCCAATCATTAATTCTGTCATTGCTGTCCAGTGGCATTTCATAAATAAAGTTTTGCCGTTCATTAATTCAATCCGATTGGTGCATACCGGAAAAATCACCTTCGGAATAAGTGCTACCAAGACACCAAGAACAATAATAATCATACCTGTTATTGATTTATTTTTCATTTTGAGTTCCACCACGTTATTTATTATGCTTACACGCATTAATATTTTTTAATATTTACCATTATAGATTATGGACCCTTCAGACTAACTTTATGCATAAGCACTTCTCAACAACCTTTCTTCCGCTTTTTGAGCTTGCCTCTGAGCAGAGCAGTAAAAAACAAAAATAGGGGTAAACCAATGCCCAGAGCCGCACATATCTGCGAATATGGAAAGGACAAGAAGTCTATGTAATTATTATCATCCTGCCCCATAAAATAAGTTGCAATAACCAAGACTACCGCAAGCGGTATAATCATAATCCAATCTTTTTTTATACCCGCTACCTGTTTTATACAGTGCTTTGCACAATAAAACATGGCAACCGACTGAACCAGCATTCCAAAAGCAAAAAAACTGACCATAATAAGCTCATATCTCGGAAGATATTTTGTCAATTGGGCACAGCGTATTTGCCGCATGCAGACTACTACAGACTGTTTCATCAAATCCGGACCTAAAACCATAGTTTCAAACAACGGCCATACAATTATCATGCAGGCCCCGGTAACCATTGCCCAGAAGGTTATTCTGCGTACCTTTTCCTTTTTATTCAACATAGGGTATAAAAAGCCTGCTGCAAGAATTGCCATTGAGATATCGCCGAATATATAATAGCTGCCTGTAATATCTGTCAGAAGTCCTTTATCCATCAATGGTAATATATTAATGGGCCTCAAATCCTGAGATGTTCCTGTAAGCATGGTAACATTGATCAGTATTGACATAATAAATCCCACAAGCGAAAACCTTACAACTACTTCTATACCCATGAATACTCCGTACATACAAAGCAATATATAAAGAATACAAATCAGCAAAAACGGCGTTTGCTGAAGAAAGTACTCACTCAGGTGAAGCAGCATTGTATTGGCAGAGGTTGCATAGGCCATTATAAAAAATAACGCCAGTAAAACTCCTATCGCCCCCCCGACCCATTTTCCAAGAAGCTGCTTGGAGAATTCAATAACCGTTTTATCTGGAAATTTCGAGCACAGGTAAACCATTAATAACATAAAAATTATTCCTATCACAAAACCTATGGTCATGGATAGCCATGTATCCGCTCCCAGTTTTCTTACCATCACCCCTGCCGTTATTCCTATGGCTTTCCCGAAAAGTAAATTGGGTATCATAAAAAAGTACTGCATTCTATCTATTTTGGCTATAGTCACAAAAATCATCTCCCTGTTTTTAGAAGATTTTCATAGGTTGCTGATGTAAGACACTCGATTGAATATTTATATCTGCCGAAACAATCACCGTAATTTGCGGAAAAATTTCCTGCCATTTATACTTTAGCCCATTATCCCACTCTCTTTTATTTTGAGCATGTACAATAGCTGCAAACCCTAATACATCCACACCATACTTTTTCTGTACTACTTCCATGCTATTTTTTATTTCATCCTCAATCTTTTTGTCTACCAGTTTTTCTGCATACTCTTTAACTTCACTCATGCTTTGACTGGTTGTGCCATCCTCTTCCACAATTTTTCCCTTACCGGATATATGAACTGAAAAATGTGGAATTCCATTAATTACCTCAGACTTTATCTTTGCCCTAACGTTCATTGTTTCCACTGCAACATTCTTATTCCCATACTCGGGGTCTGTGACAGTTACGACAGTGTCGTCGGTTTCATTAAGCATCCACGAAACTCCTCTTGCCTCTTCCGGAGAAAGCCAGCCGAGCATTTTATCTTTTTTAAACAAAGCTGCACCCGACAGTTCTATTGTTTCGGAACTCTTTTTTTTACTATCTTCACTGCCGGACTGCATTGTCGCCTCTTTCAGGCTTACCTCTGAAATCAAAGGATTCCCGTATTCATTTTCAAGCTCTGTGCTTACCTCCAGCATATGGGATTCAACACTCTCGGCAGTAAGTGCACGATAGCCCTCCAAAAAGATGAAGGATACTCCTGAAGGACTCTCCATTCCTACTTTGGCTGTAATATAATTCTTTGCTTCTCCTTTCGCAATAACAATAGCAGTTTTCAATCTCAATTCAGGATTGTGTGTGAAATAATCCACAATAGGTATGATCCCTTCTTTTGCCATGGATTCTCCAATAATAATTACATTATTGTGCGCCCACATGATCCTTCTGGAGGAAATATTAACAAGCTTTCTTACGGCGTCAAATAAAGATGCTCCCTCCTCAGTTCCAATCCATACCTCGTTGCCTTGCTGACTGCCTTTATTATCGCTTGATTTTTGGGAGGTCGGATTCGCAATCTGTACGGTAACAGAATATCTATTCGGGCTGTTACCTTTATCAATCCCGACTGCAGTGACCAGCCCCAATTCGTTTATTTCACGCAAATCCCAACAGCCGCTGAAAATAAAAGTGCTAAAAATTATAAACAATAATAAATAAAGCATCCTGATTTTTCTCATAATATCATCCTTTTACTTTTCAGATGGTGGCTTTGGTTTTAAATTTGATGTTTGCCTTGCGCGGTCTTTTGATCTCACAAACTTTGGCCTATTTAGCATCTTCCACCATGGAGTCCGGATAAAGACATCTTTATTCCCGTTTTTATCAAATGGTATTACCGGCGAAAGGTACGGAGTTCCAAAGGAACGCAGTGACATCAAATGCATGAGCAGCGTTATGATACCGGCCAAATACCCCAAAAGGCCGAAAAAAGCGGTTAAAATCAGTATTGGAAACCTTACCAGCCTTAATGCATTGCTCATAGTATAAGAAGGTATGGCATATGAAGAAATGGCTGCTACGGCAATTACAATGAGCAGAAACGAACTGACCAAGCCTGCAGCTACTGCGGTTTGTCCTATAACAAGAGTACCGACAATACTTATAGTCTGTCCGATAGGCTTTGGCAGCCTGAGTCCCGCTTCCTTCATAATTTCCAGTATAATTTCCATTACCGCTGCCTCAAGTACCGCAGGAAAGGGAACTCCCTGTCTACCTTCGGCAATTTTCAGTGCCAGTGCGGTAGGAAGCATTTCCTGGTGGAATGAAGTTAACAATACATATAACGAAGATGCGGAAATACTTAAAAACATGGCAATAATTCTTACCCACCTTAAAAATGTTGCCAAATAGAACTTCTCATAATAATCTCCACTGCTTATTAAAAATTGCCAGAACACAGTCGGAACTATAATCACAAAAGGTGTATTGTCTACCAAAATCAAAACACGTCCGTCTAAAAGTGCGGCACATGCCTTATCCGGCCTTTCTGTATTTGTCATCTTAGGAAATAAAGAAAATGGAGAATCCTCTATAAGCTCCTGGATATATTCACTGGCAATAATACCATCCACATTTATCTTTTCCAGCCTGCTTTTTACTTCCTTCAGTAACGCTTCATCCACAAGGCTTTCAATGTATGTAACTGAAACAACGGTTTTTGTCCTCTCTCCAATTTTCATGTTATCGAAGCGCAGGCTGTAATCTTTAATTCTTCTGCGGATGAGCGCTGCATTGGTTTGGATGTTTTCAATAAAGCCATCCCTTGGTCCTCTGATTTCACTCTCAATACTTGGCTCATTGACAGTACGTCCTTCATATTTTCTTGTTGTAAGAATCAATGCACTGGGACACTGATCAATAAAAAGGATCGTATCACCTTCCATAACAGCATCACAGATTTCTTCCCACTGCCTGGTTTCTTTTAACGCTGTCGTGAAAACACCTTGCTCCGTCAGTATTGATATCGGTTCTGCACCTTTAACCTGCAGCTTGCCCTGAGGCAGCTTTGAGTACTTCATCAAAGGTTCCAGAATAGTTTCGTCAATTACTCTGGCATCAATCATACCGCTGATGTATACAATGAAGGCTTCCGCATTATTAAACGCCGGTATCTTTAAGCTCCGGTATTTTGTATCGAAGCTTTCACCTATTTTATTTTTTAAAAAATTCTCATTAACAATTAATGCCTCATTAATCAATTTATTCTCCATAAATTAATCACCACTTTATTTTTTTGCATAAATTAAGCAACTTAAACATATCAGTTTTTTCCAGTATGATTTAAATGAGCAAAGAAAAAGAGCTTAACTGTTTTCACCATTAAACTCTTTCTTTTGGAGACGCCATCCAGATTGATACTTTAGAATAAAGTTTTACAGACCTTTGCCTTATCACGTATTGTCTTATGCACAGTCAAGAAAAATTATTGACAAAACGAATAAATAGTATATAATTTCAATTGAATGAACGTTCAAACAAAAGAGGTGGTTTATATACCTAAGTCAAAGGAACAATTTGAAGAGATACGTGAGAAAAGCAGAAGCATAATAATGAAAACCGCTTTGAAACTGTTTTCGGCCAATGGATATCACGCAACTTCGATCAGTGCTATTGCAAAGGAAGCGGGAATAGCGGCAGGCTTGATGTACAATTATTTCAAGGGTAAAGAGGATTTACTTGTAAAAATTATTGAAGAGAGATTTCTGGACCTTAATAGATATATATCAGAACAACTGCCGGATGAACCCATTCCGGATATCGGAGAAATTATTGATGCAACGCTTAAAGGGATAGACAGTATGAAGGATTCCTGGAAATTGCTTATCAGTATCATGTTCCAGCCCGATGTATCTCAAATCGCAACTGAGTGGATCGGAAAGCTTTCATTGCATCAACAGGAGATTTATGAAAAGTACTATGTGATAAAGGGAATTAAAAATCCGAAGGAAAGTGCACAAGCCCTTTCTGCAGTGATGCACGGTATTTTCCTGAGTTACGCACATTCAGGAGATAGTGCGGAAGTTCGCCTTTTGCGAAACACTGTGATTAAAACCTTGATTGAGAAAGGCATTTGAATTTTGGCTCACAGAGGACAGAACTTTGAAAGATCTGCCGGCGTATGTATAAAGTTTAAAGATTAATGGAGGAGCGGTTCGTATGAATAATAATACAACGACTAGTACAGAAACTAATGATATCATGAACAACGGAGAAAATGTAAAAAAGGGCTATTATTTCGGATGGAGTCCTATTGCCATGAACATGCATTGGATTGCAGGCATAATAATTCTGTTTGCGTCGTTTATGGCTTTCCATCTCCTGCCGAATTTTCCTCCAGTCACGGTTCTTCTCGCTATGATAAGCACAATGCTTTTTGTTGGATGCTGCTTTATCAGAACTACAGTCAAGGAAGAATTTATAACACTCCCGTATGTTGATCTTTTCAGTCAGAATTCATTCGGTCCAGTTCTGGATGTTGGGTGCGGGAGTGGGAGAACAACGATAGCGTTGAGCAAGGTTATCGGGGAAAGGCCGATTGTAGCCCTGGACAGATTCGATGCCTCATACATACAGGACGGCGGAAAAACACTGTTTGAAAAGAACATGGAGAAAGCAGGCATTTCAAACCGCGTACAAATAGTCAATGGTAATGCGGAAAATATGAAATTCGAAGACGGCATGTTCGATGCTGCAGTCAGCACTAATGTACTTGACCATTCACAACAAAAATTAGAAATACTTAATGAAATATATAGAGTTTTAAAGCCTGAAGGAAGGCTTTTACTCAATGTTATGGTTCCGAACCTTTTTACATTCGCTATTGCAGGTCCATTATGCCTGGTATTTATAAAAAAATCGGCATGGAGAGATCTGTTGGGAAAATCAGGGTTCAAACTACTGGATGAAGGCGTTGTTAACAATTGTACTTATTTTCTTGTAGAGAAAACTTCGTAAAGATGGTGTTCTATTGAGTAAGGTATAAAGATTATCTTTTTCAGTTTTGACAAATGCATTGAATGGTGCGGAGACAGGTCCATCGACATAAAGAACGGCCACCTCAACAAAAATCTCCTCATCAGCTTACAGATAAACCATCTGTTGATATAAACTCAAAAGTCCAATTACCGTTTATATCTTTGGTGCTTGTACCTTCAACTGTTGTTTCTTTTATAATTTCAAATCCAAGCGATTTATAGAGGGCAATTGCATTTTTGTTCCATTTTGTAACGGTCAATTTTATTGGGGGATTGCCTTGTTTTTGTATATAACTAATGGCAAACTCCATGATTTTTCGTCCATAACCATGGTGCTGATATTTTAAGTTCACAGCCACCTTGCTGATTTCATTTTTTACACAGGAAACGGTACAAATTATCTCATCACTATTCATCAGCAAAAAGATATTTTCCTTCTGCTCCATTAGTTCTTCAAGGTCGGCACAGTATACCCCATAAGGTTGAATATTCAACTCTTTTCGCATTTCATAATAACAACTGTTGATCAGATCTTTATATTTTTCGTAATGTTTCTCCTCTAATGTTATGACTGACAATTCAGAATTAATCAAACCACCTTTATATTCCATTTCATACATGTCGAACCTTACTGTTTGCCTATCTGCCATTATTTTTCATCCTGTTCATTTATTAATAAATTCAATGATTGTTTTTATAAGGAAATTTACCTCAGCTTCGTCTATCGACTGGGCAAATCTAATCGTTTTCATGCCATAATCAAAAACAATGTTGCCTGCGCCAAAGCCCCAAAATTCAAGACCAGCCCTTACAGAAAACAAATTAGTACCGCTGCTCCGGAATCTAAAATTATTCATATCCTTAATCAAATATTCCCTACTTATGGAGAATCTTAAAATCCGCCGTTCTATTTTAAAAATATCACCTTTTGTCTCAATAATCTCTTTTCCACACAAATTCCATAAAAGTATCAATAGGGCAAGGACACCCCCTGCAGTCCATAGAACAAGCCAAAATATAAAAAACGCAACCTCAATCCCAGGCCCTTGGAATATCAATTGGGAAGTTACACCAACTTCAGCAGCAAGCCACACCAATAGCCAGAGTGACAGAACAACTATTGTAAATATTTTCTTTTTCGCAGGTATTGTAATCTTGATACTCTCCGCACTATTCTCAATGAGCGCCCGGCCCTTGCCTGGATTAACCAAAGTCATGTTTTTCTCCCCCGGCAATAAATAATTTTTTACGGTTGTATTATCTCCTCTTAAATTTCTCCGGGTCCTTTACTTTCATCTGTATTATGTAGCCGCAATCCGAGCAGACATCAGCTATAACAGCCGAACCCGAAAACATTTTTCCGACAACCGAAAGTGCTGCATAACCCGAAAGCTTCCCCTGCCCTATTTCAGAGCTCCCGCACTTCGGGCATTTGGTTGTATCACTGTCAATCATAATAAATTCCACCTTATAGTAATTGTTACTAAAATATTCTACATTTATTTACCAATTCCTTTATAAGATACTTAAATATAAAAACCTGCAGAACCATTTTTACTCTACAGGTTTGAAAATCCTTTTATGATACAGATCATTATCTGCTGTTACAAGACTTGGGCCTGTTACCCCTGCGTATATCACCAAATACCCGGTATAAGGCGGTATTTAACCTTCTGAATATATTCCATATATCCATCAAGGTTTTGGATCAGCTCTTTTTCCTCATCCAGAATACGCAGGACGAATACAAGTACAATAAACATTGCAGGAATAACTGCAAAATAAGAGCCAAGAGCAAGAGGTGTAAAAAGATAAAGGAGTACTGAAGATAAGTACATTGGGTGCCTGACTACAGAATATAGCCCAGTTGATATAACCGTCTGTGTTTTATCAACTTCAATGATCCGGGAAGCATAACTATTTTCTTTAAAAACCAGCAAAACCATTAGGTAACCAAGCAAAACCATTACGAATCCTAAAATCTCTATGGCTAAAGAAACTTCAGACCATCCAAACCTCTTATCAAAACCTGGAAGTATGTATATCAATGGGAAGCATACAAGTGACAGTCTTAAAACCAGCTTTTGCTCTTTTCTTTTTTCCTTTGTCCTCATCCTTCTCTCAAGAAACTTAGGATCCTTTATGAATGCATATATACCGAAGATTCCCATAGGTACCGCTAAAGTAAAGATATAAGCCCATCCTTCCCAGTACTTGAAGGTCCATGCTGTTACAATAAATATAAGCCCCAATGAGATAAATAACATAAAAAATCGAACTAATAAAGTCTTCCTAAGTACTTTCTTGTCAATTTCTTCGCAAGTCGGCTTTTCCTCCTTTATATTCATTTCCCTGCCCCCCTTTAAAACTTTGTTTATTTCAATTCCTTCTATTATGGTTTATACATACATATTTTACCTTATCCTATTGTACTTTTAAATTATTATATCAATGTAGTTAGGCTAATTATGCCTTCAATTACATATGGTTAAACACTTTTGTTGAATATCTTTTATTCTGTCTTGCCACTTCCATAAAAACTCGGATTCTATCTTCTCCCGGGGTTCCTTTTAACATCTATAATACTGCCCTTATACATGTCCTTTGCTACAATATCAATATTTAAAGCCTTTTCAAACTTTCTAACCTGAGCTAATTCTCTTTCCGTAACTATTGATACTGCAACCCCTGCATTTCCATTCCTGCCGGTACGGCCAACCCTATGCAAGTAATCGCCAGGTTGTTCTGGTATATTTAAATTGAAGACATGAGTAATTCCCTCTATGTCAAGACCTCTGGCTGCAATATCTGAGGCTATCAGCAACTGGAGTCTGCCAGACCGGAATTCATCCATCGTTCTTTTACGATCCAGTTTTCTATTTGAACCGTGAATACATCCAGCTTTAAAGCCATGATACTTCAGCTTTTCTGTATAAATCTCCGTATCCCCTATTTCATTGACAAATACAATGGCTTTAGGGGGATTTATAATTCTTACTAGCTTTCTAAGCACTTCGATTTTATCTCTTTGTTCAGCTTTGAAATATATATGTTGAATTGTTGATGGAATTGAAATGTTTCCTTCGGCTTTTATGACCTCAGGTTCTTTCATTATATTCCTCGCTTGGGCTTCTGACTCCTTTGATATGGTTGCAGAAAACATCATAAGCTGTCTTTCATTTAACGTACTCTTTATAATCGCCTTAACATTGTCCAGATTATTATCATCCACAAGTCTGTCCGCTTCATCAAGAATTACAGTCTTAACTGTATGCGCAGTGATCTTCCTTTTTTTTATCAATTCCAAAATTCTGCCTGGTGAGCCAACAATAATATTGGGTTTTTTCTTCAATGCTTCAATTTGTCTTTCTATATTCACATTGCCTATGACAGGTGTCGAAGTTACTTTTACCTCGGAGTTTTGAGATAGACGTTCAATCTGCCGCTGTATCTGCATAGCCAGTTCATGTGTAGGCGCAAGTATAATCGCCTGCATCTCTTTACTTGAAGTGTTAAGCTTCTTATACAAAGGAAGCAGATATGCCAAAGTTTTTCCAGTTCCGGTTTCAGACTGTACTATCAAATCCTTATTTTTCAGAGCCTCAGGAATAACCTTCTTCTGTATTTCGGTTGGAACGGTTATGTTTTCTTTTTTTAGTGCATCAGCCAGTGATGGGTCCATATTCAGTGCTTTAAATAACTCTATCATTACAATCTCCTTTGAAAGATATTCAGCTTAATTTATTTAGAATATCCATTTTTCCCTTACATTAAAATTTAAAATTCTGATAATCATAGTTTCAGAGCTAATTATAACAACATTTTCAAGTTCAGTCATCAGTTTCATTGTCATGGACAGGTCCATTGACACAGGAGCAAAAAAAGATCCTTTTAGGAATTCCTTATTACAAATACTTTCAATGTTTTAACCGTATATATTATTGCTTTAATGTTAAATAAATTGACATACCGTTAAACATGTGCTATGCTTAAAAAGTATTTTAAAGTGATAATTATTTGCACACATAATTGTAAATGATTTTAGATCATTTACGATAATGTGTGTTTTTGTTTTTACAACGAAATATAATATAAATGATGGAGGTACCAATATGAATAATGGTACAGTAAAATGGTTCAACGCAGAAAAAGGATTTGGGTTTATTACCGTGGATGATGGAGATGATGTATTCGTTCATTTTTCTTCAATCCAGACAAGTGGATACAAAAGCTTGGATGAAGGACAAAGAGTGAGCTTTGATATAGAAAAAGGTCAACGTGGTCTTCAAGCAACTAATGTTAATCTTGCTTAAATTTCCGTTGAATAAAGCTATCTCTTTTGAGGTAGCTTTTTTGATTTTATATGTCAATGAAAATTTACATGATACAGAGCCAATGGATTGAGATTGTAATTAACATATTTTAAGAGCTGCACTAAAAACGCTTTCCTAACAGAACAGAAAAATTATAACATTGGAGGTATTTAGATGAAATTAAGTGAAATAAAGCCTGAAGATGTATTAACCGTTTTTGATAAGCCAAGTAGAAAAATTCGTGAGCGTCAAGGCAAATATGTATCGGGAAATGCTAATTTTCTAACTATTCAATTTCTAAATTATAAAGACAGTCTCTCTCTATCCGATTTAATCTTGGGAAAAGCGACATTATTTAAAGATAAAGAAGCTGTGACCTTACTCTGATTTCATAGACAGAGAGATGAATTGTTAACGCCTTCCAAATGTTATAATAAGAATTTGTTTATATTAGCGGTAACGGGGAACACTAATAAGCATAATATAGAATTCGAAATTTACCCCCACAATCAGAAATACAAATTAAAAATATTTGGACCATCCTAGTTCAATATAAGATGTTTTTTACTACACAGGAGGTAATTAAATGAAATTCAGTGATATAAGGCCTGAGGATGAATTAACAGTCTTTGATAAACCCAGCAGAAAAATTCGAGAACGCCAAGGTAAATATGTTTCAGCAAATGATAATTTCCTAACGATTCAATTCCTGTATTATAAGGATAGTCTCTTATTGTCCGATTTGAGACGGGGAAAAGCAACAATATTTAAAGATAAAGAAGCTGTTGAATTTTCAAAATGCTAAATTCAATTAGAAAAAAGAAGACTTATAAGGTACAAACCTTTTAAGCCTTCCTTTTTATGGTTGCGGGGGATGGACTTGAACCAACGGCCTTCGGGTTATGAGCCCGACGAGCTACCAACTGCTCCACCCCGCGATATCTAGTTGTGCTAACATAAGATAACATACTTTCTGTTAATAGTAAATATAAATTTCTGTATATTATTAATGTACTGATTCGGCAAACTCTCAGCAACACTTATGAAAACACCTTTCCCCCCTGGCTCTGCAAAACGCGGCAAGTTTTTAAATTCAATTCAAATCCATAATCTGGGTTGATTATTTTTTGGAGTCATGATTTTCTCGTATTACTTCCGTATTACTTCGCGAAAGGAAAAATAGTCTAAAAGCTACCGAAATTTACCGAGTTTATTAAAATCCGCTAAAACAAAAATCCTCAGAAGTCTTGAAATCAAGCCTTTTGAGGATTTTCTTTTTGGAGGCGCAACCCAGATTCGGATTGGGGGATGAAGGTTCTACAGCTCCCTCAGTTAGTCCAATTTGCACAACCCAATTATTATAAGACTTCGAGCCTGTTTACTCTTGTAGAAATGTAACGATTATCTGACCGCTCAACACTCTTTCTCCCGTTGATATGCTATTAATTCGTTTATAAGAAGAATGTGAATTACTCCTTGTTTATAATAAAATCTGAAATCTTAACACAGGGATTTCTGTATCGTCTGCGGTGAATACTCTTATTTTTATATTGAATAGCCTCTTGTGGGCACCATTGTATACAACGCATACATAATTGACATTTATGTAACCATTCAGGACGCCCATTTATCATTCCAATATTACTAAGAGGGCAGATTTTCTTACATGTATTACAACTGTTACATTTCTCATTTGTCCAAAATGATTGATCAGAACTGGGGATTCTTTTAGTAAAGACTTTATGCAAAAATCCTGTCGTAAACCAATTAATAAGAAAAAAGTTTCCTTCGACAAGTCCTATTTTTCTTTCCTTAATAGCACAGGATATTTCTTTGATTTTTTCTCTTTCATTGTGAAACATTCTATTTTGTTTTTCTAAAGGAAACGCATCATTTATCATTATTGCATTATCAGGCATATTGATTCTAAAACCTGCACAGAGTTTGGTCTTCTGATTCCTTAGCAATTTTTTTACCTGTAGCAATGTACTTCCTGATATCACGCCATAAGTTGCAACTGCAAAGACATATTTTTCGGTATTGATTTTCTTTATAAACTCTTTTACAATACGCGGAACCCCCCACATATAAACAGGAAATACTATTCCTATGCAATCACAGTTTAAATCAACCTCTTTATT
>JAUZPR010000063.1 GCA_030705825.1 Bacillota bacterium
ATACTTGCACTTATCGGTGTTGCAATAATTGCAGTACTTATGCTGCTTAAGGTAAGAGGAGCAATACTTATCGGTATCGTTGCAACTACTGTTATTGGAATACCAATGGGAGTGACAGTATACCACTCGGCATCATTCCTTCCTCCCAGCATACACGATACATTCTTCAAGCTTTCCTTCAGA
The DNA here is from genome assembly GCA_030705825.1 of Bacillota bacterium. Classification (GTDB taxonomy): domain Bacteria; phylum Bacillota; class Clostridia; order Acetivibrionales; family JANLFN01; genus JAUZPR01. The sequence continues at coordinate 184 of JAUZPR010000063.1, forward strand.
GGGTTGTTCACCAGTTCATCGCAGATATTGCTGACTCTAACAACAATACTTGCGTTTGTTCTCTCCGATATCTTCGACTGTATCGGTACATTCCTTGGAACAGGAAGAAAAGCAGGAATATTCAGTGATGATGATGAACAAAACCTTCAAAAGGGAAAAGCTTTCTCATCAAGACTTGACAGAGCTTTGTTTTCAGACTTGACAGCAACAATGGTTGGTTCTGTAGTTGGTACAAGTAATACGACCACTTATGTTGAAAGTGCAGCAGGTATAAGCGTTGGTGGTAGAACCGGTTTAACATCACTGACTACCGCATTCCTCTTTGCATTATGCTTGTTCTTCTCACCGGTGGCACTTGCAGTACCTAGTGCAGCTACCGCACCTGCTTTAATTATAGTTGGTATATTAATGATGGAATCCTTCGCAAAGATAGCATGGCACGAACTTGAAGAAGCAATACCTGCATTCTTCACAGTAGTAGTAATGCCGTTCACCTACAGTATAGCAAATGGTCTTGCTGCAGGATTCATATTCTATGTAGTGGTAAAGATATTCAAAGGCAAAGCCAAACAGGTTCACCCAATATTGTATATAGTAGCACTGCTCTTTATAGTACGGTTCCTGAATGATGCCTTAAGATAAAGAATAAATGAAGTCCGCCGTAAAAAGCGGACTTCAGATTTTTAAGCACTTAAACAGGAAAAGCTGGGTACAATAGGAAAAGCGGCAATGTTCCTAAGGGAATACCAAATGCTTAAGGATTTAAAAATCTGAAGTCTTAAAATAGATATTTCAAGGAGTTGAATTTATGGGTAAACAATTAAAAGTAGCAGTTGTTATGGGTAGCGATTCGGATTTCCCGACACTCAAAAGCTGCATTAAGATATTGAAGGATTTTGGACTTGAGACTGAAGTTACAGTTTGCTCTGCACACAGGACACCCGATAAGGCTGCCCAGTATGCAAGGAATGCAGAAAAAAACGGCATAGGGGTAATAATTGCTGCCGCAGGAAAAGCAGCGCATCTGCCAGGCGTTCTTGCAGCATACACACCAATTCCGGTCATAGGAATCCCGATAAAATCATCTACAATGGACGGACTTGATTCACTGCTTTCCATAGTACAGATGCCAAGCGGAATACCAGTTGCGACAGTTGCAATAGACGGAGCAGACAATGCGGCGTTGCTTGCTGTGCAGATACTGTCTACAGCTGATGAAAATCTAAGAAAAAAGATGATTGAATACAAGGCTAAACTTGCTGTTAAAGTTGAAGAAAAAAATGCGGCACTGCAGGAAAAACTAACGGAGATTTGAATATAGAAAGGAACAAATATGGAAAATAAGCTGATATCAGATGAACTTCATGATGAGTGTGGAGTATTCGGAATATATGATCAGGAAAGCCATGATGTTGCCCGCCTGACTTATTACGCTCTCTATGCTTTGCAGCACAGGGGACAGGAAAGTGCGGGAATTGCTGTTAATGATGACGGAACTATCCTGTATCACAAGGATATGGGACTGGTTTCGGAAGTATTCAATGATGTGATTATGAATCACCTTAAAGGTAAAATGGCCATAGGTCATGTAAGATATTCCACTACAGGTGCCAGTATGCGTGAAAACGCCCAGCCTATGGTTATAAAATACAGAAACGGACAGATGGCTCTGGCTCATAACGGTAATCTTGTAAATGCCGTTGAACTGCGTCAGAAACTGGAGGAAGACGGTGCAATATTCCAGACCACTAATGACTCTGAGGTTATACTTAATCTATTGTCAAGACATAGGATTTCCAGCTTAAATATAGAAGAGACAATTAAAAAGATGATTGAGGAAGTAAGAGGTTCATATGCGCTGGTCATTCTTACACCCAAAAGGCTTATTGGAGTACGCGACCCGCTGGGAATAAGGCCGCTTTGTATAGGTAAGCTTGACAATTCCTATGTACTGGCATCAGAGACCTGTGCACTGGACGCCGTTGGTGCGGAGTTTGTCAGAGATGTCGAGCCCGGAGAAATCGTTTTGATTGATGAAGACGGTATTACTTCCGTCCAGACAAAAGTTCCCGGTAAATCGAGACTATGTATATTCGAATTCGTTTATATAGCAAGACCTGATAGCTTTATAGATGGTGCAAGTGTACATGTGGCAAGAATGGAAGCAGGCCGTATATTGGCAAAAGAGCATCCGGTAGATGCAGACGTCGTTGTGGGTGTGCCTGACGGAGGTGTAAATGCCGCTCTCGGTTATTCGATTGAATCTGGTATACCATACGGCCAGGGACTTCTTAAAAACAGATATATAGGCAGAACCTTTATTCAGCCTGAGCAGCATCAAAGGGAGATAGGTGTCAGAATAAAGTTCAATGCCATAAAGGATACAATATACAATAAAAGGATAGTGCTTGTAGATGATTCTCTTGTAAGAGGAACAACAACCAGGCATATAGTTCAAATGCTTAAAAATGCAGGTGCTAAGGAGGTTCATATGAGAATAACCTCACCGCCATATAAATTTCCGTGTTATTTCGGAATAGACATTTCTTCAAAGAAGCAGTTGGTTGCTTCGAGCCATTCAATAGAAGAAATACGGGAATTGATAGGTGCCGACAGCCTGGGCTATTTGAGTCTGGAAGGCCTTTTAAAAACCCCGCTGAATTCAAAGTGCGGCTTCTGCACAGCCTGCTTTGATGGCAACTATCCAATGGAAGTGCCCGAAGAGGGCAACAAATTTGCCATTGGGGGAGAGAGATAAAATCAGTTGACAGTTAAGGAAAATCAAAAATCCTTAGAGTCATGGTAATTCTCAATTCTCAATTTTCAATTAATTAAACGGAGGTATTTACAATGACAACGTACAAAGATGCCGGTGTTGATGTTGAAGCTGGTTATGAAGCGGTAAGATTGATGAGAAAGCATGTCACAAGGACATTCAGACCCGAAGTGCTCACAGATATAGGCGGCTTCGGCGGATTGTTTTCTTTGGACAAGTCAAAATACAGTGAACCGGTTTTGGTTTCAGGAACCGATGGCGTAGGAACAAAGCTCAAAATCGCCTTTATAATGGATAAGCATGATACGGTGGGAATCGATTGTGTAGCAATGTGTGTAAACGATATAGTATGCAGCGGCGCCGAACCCCTGTTTTTCCTGGATTACATAGCAACAGGGAAGAATAAACCTGACAAGATAGCACAAATAGTCAAAGGAGTATCGGAAGGCTGCATTCAATCGGGCTGCTCGCTTATAGGCGGAGAAACTGCCGAAATGCCGGGCTTTTATCCAGAGGATGAATATGATATTGCCGGCTTTGCCGTAGGTATTGTGGACAGAAGCAAGATTATAGACGGAAAGAAGATCGTTGAAGGTGACAAATTGATAGGGCTTGCTTCCTCAGGGCTTCACAGCAACGGGTTTTCTCTGGTAAGAAAACTGTTGAATCCAAGTGAGAACAAGCTCAATGAACGTATAGAAAGTCTTGGAACCAGACTTGGTGATGAACTGATAAAACCTACAAGACTATATGTTAAGACTATACTTGATCTTATAAACAAATTCGAGATAAAAGGAATGTCGAATATTACAGGCGGCGGTTTCATAGAGAATATACCCAGGATGGTTCCTGAAGGTTTGAGAGTTGAGATTAACAAGGGAACCTGGCCTGTACTTCCGATATTCAGCCTGTTGCAGAAACTGGCCAATATAGGTGAAAGGGATATATACAATACCTTTAACATGGGTATCGGCATGGTTCTTGCCGTAGATAAAGACATAGCAGATGAAGTAGTGGAGTATCTGAATAAGGAGACCGAACAAGCTTATGTAATCGGTGAAATAATCAGTGGAAAGGCCGGAGTCGACATATGCTCAAAATAGGTATATTGGTTTCCGGAGGAGGTACAAACCTTCAAGCTATAATAGATAAAATAGAAAACGGCTATCTTAAAGACTGCTCGATAGTTACCGTGGTTTCAAGCAGGCCCGGTGTATTTGCCCTGGAACGTGCTAAAAATCATAATATACCTGCCTGCTGTATACCCAGAAAAGAATTTGAGTCATTAAATGATTATGATGAAGCACTAGTTGAACACTTCAAAAAATACCAGGCTGAATTGATTGTTATGGCAGGGTTTCTTTCGATGGCAGGAGAAAAATTCAATACAGCATATAAACACAGAATTATAAATATTCATCCTTCTCTTATACCGTCCTTTTGCGGCAAAGGCTTCTATGGAATCATACCTCACCAAAAGGTCATCGAATACGGAGTTAAGGTAACGGGTGCAACTGTACACTTTGTAGAGCTTGAATATGATTCGGGTCCTATAATACTTCAAAAGGCAGTTTGCGTAAAAGATGACGACACACCTGAAACTCTTCAGAAAAGGGTTATGGAAGAAGCAGAATGGACCATACTTCCCGAAGCAATAAAGCTGTTCTCCGAGGGACGCCTGAAGGTAGAGGGAAGAAAGGTAAAGATAATTGAGAATTGACAATTATTTTGTTGTAGGGGCGACTGCCTACAGCCGCCCGTATAAGTGATATAGAGACAGAGATAAATAAAAAATGAATTGACGGGTATTGTTAATTAGTACCCGGCGTAAGGAGGAGTTATGATAAAGCGTGCACTTATAAGTGTTTCGGACAAAACTGGAATTATAGAGTTTGCCCGGGAACTCGAAAAACATGGAGTGGAGATAATTTCAACCGGTGGAACTGCCAAAGCATTGAATGAAGCAGGGGTAAAGGTCATAAATATTTCAGATATCACCGGTTTTCCCGAATGTCTTGACGGCAGGGTTAAAACTCTGCATCCAAAGGTACATGGAGGTTTGCTGGCAATAAGAAGTAATCCCGATCATATGAGGCAAATAAAGGAACTTGGAATAGAACCTATAGATATGGTTGTTATAAACCTTTATCCTTTTAAAAAGACAATAATGAAGGATAATGTTGAGCTTCAGGAAGCTATCGAAAATATTGATATCGGTGGACCGACAATGCTTAGAGCGGCTGCAAAGAATTATCAGGATGTTGCCGTCATAGTTGATCCCAAGGATTATCAGATAGTTCTCGACGAAATGAATACAAGCAGCGATGTATCGGTTAAAACCAAATTCAAGCTGGCATACAAGGTTTTTGAGCATACCAGCAATTACGATACTATGATTGCAAAATATCTGAAAGACAAGCTTGGAGAGGATTTCTTCCCTGAAACCCTGACTCTGACCTTTGAAAAGGTTCAGGATATGAGATACGGTGAAAATCCGCACCAAAAAGCAGTCTTTTACAAGGAAACCGGTAAGAATGTGGGCTGCATTTCATCAGCAAAGCAGCTTAACGGAAAGGAACTCTCCTACAACAACATAAATGACGCAAATGGTGCCCTTGAACTTTTGAAGGAATTCGACGAGCCTACCGTTGTGGCTGTAAAGCATGCAAATCCATGCGGAGTTGCCAGCGCAGAAAATATATATGATGCATATATAAAAACATACGAGGCCGATCCGGTATCCATCTTTGGCGGTATAGTAGCTGCCAACAGGGAGATTGATGCCAAAACTGCCAAGGAAATAGTAAAGATATTCCTGGAGATAATAATAGCTCCATCCTATTCAGAAGAAGCTTTGAGCATACTAAGCCAGAAGAAAAACCTGAGAGTCCTGCAGTTGGATAACATATCGGCAAAACTCCCGGAAAATTCATATGATATGAAAAAGGTTGCCGGAGGACTTTTGGTTCAGAACCGCAACAACTCACTTTTGAATAAGGAAGATATAAAATATGTTACTGAAAGCAAACCAAACCAAGCTCAAATGGAAGATATGATTTTTGCGATGAAGGTTGTAAAGCATACAAAATCAAATGGTATTGTTCTTGCGAGAAATAAGCAGACACTGGGTGTAGGTCCTGGACAAACAAATAGAATAATGGCTGCTCAAATTGCCATAGAATACGGAAAAGACAGGACAAAAGGAGCAGTATTGGCTTCGGATGCATTCTTCCCATTCCCCGACTGCGTTGAAGCTGCTTCAGCTGCAGGTATAAGTTCAATAATTCAGCCCGGAGGATCACTTAAGGATCAGGAATCCATTGATGCCTGCAACAAACGTGGTATAGCTATGATATTTACCGGAATGAGACATTTTAAACATTAGGAAAAATCGGTTGAGGGTTAGTGGTTTAGAGCGGGGAAAAATCAGTTCAGAGTTAGCGGTTCAGAGTTCAGGGAAAAACAGTTCGGAGTTGTGACTTCAGAGTGGTTTAACTTCGAACACTTAACCCCGCACCCCGCACTCCGAACTCCAAACTCCAAACACTATCTATTGGAGGTAATTTATGAAGATACTGGTTGTTGGCGGCGGCGGGAGAGAGCATGCACTGGTTTGGAAGATTTCTCAAAGCCCGCTTGTTGATAAAATATATTGTGCTCCGGGAAACGGTGGTATTTCGGATCTGGCTGAGTGCATTCCCGTTAAAGCCATGGATATTGAGGGCGTTGTAAAGTTTTCAAAGGAAAAGGGTATAGACATGGTTATGGTTGCTCCCGATGATCCTTTGGCTGCAGGTATGGTAGATGCTCTTGAAAACGAAGGAATCCGTGCGTTCGGGCCACGTAAAAATGCAGCAGTCATAGAGGGTAGTAAAGCTTTTTCAAAAGAATTGATGAAGAAATACAATATCCCTACAGCAAAATATGCAACATTTACTAACAGCACAGAAGCTATTGAATATCTTAGTAATCAGAACTCATACCCTATAGTTGTAAAAGCCGATGGTCTAGCTTTGGGAAAGGGTGTTGTCATAGCAGGTTCATTTGAAGAAGCCCGTGATGCTGTTAATAGCATGATGAATGACAAGGTGTTTGGCGAAGCCGGAAACTGTGTAGTAATTGAGGAGTTTATGAAAGGGCCTGAAGTGTCTGTTCTGGCATTTACAGATGGAAAAACTGTGGTACCCATGGTAAGCGCACAGGATCACAAAAGAGCTCTTGACAATGACCAGGGGCTTAATACCGGCGGAATGGGGGCCTTCTCACCAAGCAAGATTTATACTCCCGAATTGGCTTCCATATGTATGAAAACTATTTTCAAACCCACAATTGATGCTATGAATGCAGAAAACCGTAAATTCAAGGGTGTTCTGTATTTTGGACTGATGCTTACAGATGAGGGACCGAAGGTGCTTGAGTATAATGCCAGATTTGGAGATCCCGAAACTCAAGCCGTTCTTCCAAGATTGAAGACTGATCTGATAGAAATCTTCAACGCTGTAATAGATGAAAAATTAAGTGAAATAAAAATAGAATGGATGGACAAGGCTGCTGTATGCATAATATTGGCTTCGGGTGGATATCCTCAAAAATATCAAACCGGTTATGAAATATCAGGTTTGAATGAGGCGGCCAAGCTTCCCGATATTACCGTATTTCATGCAGGTACTAAAAAAGAAAACGGAAAATACTATACAGCAGGCGGAAGAGTGCTGGGTGTAACTGCAACAGGTGCTACTGCCGATATTGCAATTTCCAAGGCATATGAAGCCGTAAAAAGTATTAGCTTTGAAAAGATGCATTACAGAAGGGATATAGGCAGAAAATAATAATATTGAATAAATAATAAAAATCTCAGGTGTTCATTCACCTGAGATTTTTTCTATAATGCTTGGGAAATTATAAATTTAACCTTAATTAACGTTAAGAGCATTTAAACAAAGTCTTCCTCATAAATTTTATTTTACGACCTTGTTCTTAATTTCAGTTAAAATACTTATGATTCTTCTTTGATTTTGACACATTTCACGAAGCAGTCCGGCAATATTACCATCGTCGGATAAAACAGGCTCCTGACTGATAATTGGTTTGGGCTGAGTATTTTCAACCTGGGATGGTGGTGCGGGGTCGCCCTTTTCAATTACTCCTTTTAGTAGTTCATTCTGGAGTTCCATTAGTTTTTTTCTGATATCTGAAGCACTTTCAGCCATTTCTGTGATCACTTCTTTCCTGAAGAAAAATAAATGCTGACTTCTATTATATCGGAATGTTTCATTTTGGTTTTAATGGTTAATTATAAATTTATAAACTTATATTTATATTAAATAATTGATTATAGTTATTCTTTATGAAAGCCCTTTTATATGGTATAATAAGCGAAGTCATTATATCCAGACAAGGTTATGGTATTTTTTGCTGTTTTACTTATTGGTTTTAACAATTAAGAATTGCAAGAGGATAAAAGAGGTATGAGTAATGAACATGAAAGGATAGGAATTTCAGGAGGAACTTTTGATCCTATACATTACGGACATTTGATTATTTCTGAAGAAATAAGGGTTAATTTCAAGCTTGATAAGGTAATATTCATACCTACGGGAAAGCCTCCTCATAAATCTCAATCAGAAGTAACGGAATCAGAGCACAGATTTAATATGGTAAATATAGCAATTCATACGAATCCAAGCTTTGAGGTTTCAAGGATTGAGATGGAAAGAGAAGGGTATATTTATACTATTGATACAATGAGCCGGTTGAAAGCCGAACTTGGGGAAAGCTCCGAGCTGTTTTTTATAACAGGGGCCGACATTGTATGGGATCTTCCCAAATGGAAAAAACCCGAGCAACTGTTTGACTTGTGTGAAATGATAGTGGCTTACAGACCCGGCTATTTAAAAGAGGACTTTTTTTCTGAAATAGAAAAACTTAAAATCAAGTATGGAGCAAAAATTAATGTTGCCGAAACTTCCATAATAGGCATTTCTTCGACTGAAATCCGTAACAGGGTAAGAGCCGGCAACTCAATAAAATATCTGGTTCCGGAAGATGTAGAGAAATATATACATGATAATAACTTGTACAGATAACAGAGGGTTAATATGACGGTTGACGAGCTAAAAAAAATACTGGCAAACAAGCTTTCTCCAAAAAGGTACAGGCATTCGATAAATGTTATGGAGACTGCAAAAAAGCTTGCCCGGGCATATGGTGAAAACTCTGATAAGGCTGCTTTGGCCGGATTACTTCACGACTGTGCCAGGGATATAAAAGGTGATAATATTTTTTTTCATTGCGAAAAGTTTGGAATAGCTGTGAATGAAGTTTCAAAATTTCAGCCGGATTTGCTTCATGGGCCTTTGGGAGCTGAAATTGCAAAATATGAATACGGAATTGAAGATGTTTCAATATTGAATGCCATCCGCTGGCATACCACCGGTCATGAACATATGGATAAGCTTTGCAAAATCATATATATTGCAGACTATATAGAACCGGGAAGAAGCTTCCCTGGGGTTGAAGAGGTAAGGCAGTTGGCCTATTGCAATCTTGACGATGCAATGATAACGTCACTGGACAGGACTATTAAATATGTAATTACCAAAGGCGCACTGCTTCACCCGGATACAATAGATGCAAGAAACTCAATTATTATGGAAAAGCTGCGTACCGATACCTGATTATATGTATGTTGTTTTCTGCAGGAGGACAATTGATTTATGAAGATGAATAAAAAACTATATTTACGTTTGGTCTACTTCCTATCGGGAACATTTGTAATTGCATTTATGCTTATAATAGTAGGAGTTAATTTTTTTAAGGATTCACGTATTCTTCACCCGGCATCCGGGCCCAAGACGGCTGTGCATAATACAGCAGTAAAGACTGCTACTACGCAGGCAGACGGGGATAACTTTGATACCTATAAATATGAGAGAAACAAGGATGCAGAACCCTCAAAAACCAACCAAAAAGGAAACAGGGCAACTGAAAGCGGGCTGCCTGATAAAATCAATGTAGAGGTAATAAACAGAAGCACAAACAAAAAGCTGACTGAGGCTGTAAAAAGTACCCTTGAGGCAGGGGGCTTTGTTGTAAGTGCCGGGAATGACAATAACACATCTGTTTCAACATTGATAATTGAAAGAAATGATACCAAGTCGGGTACGGCTGTAAGAAATGTATTAAAAACCGGAAGAATAATAAAAGAACCCGATTCCAAGTCAAGATTTGATGTTACCGTAATTATTGGTGATGATTATAATCCGTAGAATGGATAACCAGGCTTTAGGTGAATATCTTCACTTGTTAAAGCTTTAATGGTATAATAAATGGCTGAATAAACTTTATATAAAAAGGATGGGATTTATTGGAATCAAATTTGATGGTCGAAAAAATTGCTGAAATTCTTGAGGATAAGAAGGCTAAAGATATTAATGTAATAGATGTTCATAATATAACTATATTGGCTGATTATTTTATTGTATGTCACGGGACGTCAACAACTCATATAAAGGCTATGGCAGACGAAGTGGAATTTAAGATGGAAGAAGCGGGTCTTAAATGCCTTCACAAGGAAGGCTACAACAGTGCCAGATGGATTCTGCTTGACTTTGGTGAAGTAATTTTACACGTATTCCATGAAGAAGACAGAGGTTTTTATAATCTAGAAAGACTTTGGTCGGATGGCGTATTCAGCTATAGATAATCGATCATCTATGATAGCTTTGATTATATTAGATGAATTAAATATTTTGGAGTAAAGATACTCTTTAAAGCTGGCAATGCGCAGCATTGCCAGCTTTCTCAGCCCCACCTCAAGATTGAGGGGCAGGGGGAGTTGATATTTCTACTCCATACATGCATATAAAATTGATTTTTTGACAATAATCTGTTAAAATACAGTACGTTAGTAAAAATTTTATAATCAAGTATTGATAGGAAGTAATAGGTTTTGTTCAGTTAATAGAGAGCTGCACTCGTGGTGAAAGGCAGCAGCTGATGATACCGAACTCGTCCTTGAACTGTCAGAGTGAACATAAAGTAGTTCTGACCGGTTAAAACCGTTATATTTATTCAAGAGGGCAGCTGTCAAACTGCCAAGTAGAGTGGTACCGCGAACCTTTCGTCTCTAATAGGATTGAAAGGTTTTTTTTATAAAAAAGTATATTACATTTTATTATTGATTAAGGATGTGTATAGAATGATGGATTACAGCCCGAAGGAAATAGAAAAGAAGTGGCAGGAAATTTGGGAGGAAGAAGGAGCTTTCCATGCTTCCGATAATAAAGCAAAACCCAAGTTTTATACGTTGATTGAATTCCCTTATCCATCCGGTCAAGGGCTTCATGTCGGACACCCAAGGCCATATACGGCATTGGATATAGTTTCACGTAAAAAAAGGCTTCAGGGTTATAATGTACTTTATCCGATAGGATGGGATGCATTCGGACTTCCTACAGAAAATTATGCTATAAAGAACAAGATTCATCCGAAGGTAGTTACAGAGAAAAATGTGGCCAGATTTAAGGCCCAGTTGAAATCATTGGGCTTTTCCTTTGACTGGTCCAGAGAGATAAATACAACTGATCCCGGATATTATAAGTGGACACAGTGGATATTTCTAAAACTCTTTGAAAAAGGGCTTGCATATAAAAAGGAAACGGCAATTAACTGGTGTACCTCATGCAAGGTAGGACTTGCCAATGAAGAAGTTGTAAACGGGGTTTGTGAACGCTGCGGCAGTGAAGTAGTGCGCAAGGTCAAAAACCAATGGATGCTGAAAATAACAGAATATGCTGAAAGACTCATCAAGGACCTTGATCTTGTAGACTATATCGAAAGGGTTAAAATTCAGCAGAAAAACTGGATTGGACGCTCGGAAGGTATGGAAATCGATTTTGACACAACTACGGACCAGAAGCTGAAGGTGTATACTACACGTCCGGACACGCTTTTCGGGGCAACCTATATGGTAATTTCTCCCGAACATCCTTTGATTGATAATTTTAAAAATATTATAACCAACTTAAAAGAAATAGAAGAGTACCGTGAAAATGCCGCTAAAAAGTCTGATTTTGAGAGAACCGAATTGGTTAAGGAGAAAACAGGCATCAAGATAGTCGGTATAAACGCATTCAACCCTGTAACCGGAAAAGAGATTCCCATATGGGTATCCGATTACGTTTTAATGTCTTATGGAACCGGAGCCATAATGGCAGTTCCGGGCCATGATACGAGAGACTGGGAATTCGCCAAAAAGTTTGACCTTCCCATAATTGAAGTGGTTGCAGGAGGGGACGTAGAAAAAGAAGCGTTTACTGATATTGAGAGCGGCAAAATGATAAATTCTGATTTTCTCAATGGACTGGAAGTAAAAGAAGCAAAGGTTAAAATAAGCGATTGGCTGGAAGAAAGAAAGCTGGGTAAAAGAAAGGTTAACTTCAAGCTTCGTGACTGGGTATTTTCACGTCAAAGGTATTGGGGCGAACCTATACCTCTTGTACAATGCGATAAATGCGGTTGGGTGCCCATACCGGAAAGTGAGCTTCCACTTCTGCTTCCTGAGGTTGAAAGCTACGAACCTACCGATAACGGTGAATCTCCGTTGGCAAAGATGGACGAATGGGTTGATACCACCTGTCCCAAATGCGGAGGAAAAGCCAGAAGAGAAACCGATACAATGCCTCAGTGGGCCGGTTCATCCTGGTATTTCCTGCGTTATATAGATCCAAGAAATGACAAGGAGCTTGCAAGTAAGGAAAATCTTGATTACTGGATTCCGGTAGACTGGTATAACGGCGGTATGGAACATACTACCCTTCATCTGCTGTATTCCAGATTCTGGCATAAGTTCCTGTATGACTGCGGAATAGTACCTACTCCCGAACCATATCAGAAGAGAACCTCGCATGGCATGATCCTTGGAGAAAATAATGAAAAGATGTCAAAATCAAGGGGCAATGTTGTAAACCCTGATGAAATAGTAGATGAATATGGAGCAGATACTTTAAGGCTCTATGAAATGTTCATAGGAGACTTTGAAAAGAGTGCTCCCTGGTCAATAAACGGTGTAAAAGGCTGCAGAAGGTTCCTGGACAGGATATGGAAGCTTCAGGGCACGCTTGTACCCGGCGGTGAATACTCGAAAGACCTTGAAACCAGCATGCACAGAACAATAAAGAAGGTAAGCGAAGACTATGAGAATATGAAATTCAATACTGCAATAGCCAGTATGATGTCTCTGCTTAATGATTTCAACGCAAAAGGACAGGTTAACAGTGAAGAATTCAAAACACTGCTTATACTCCTCAACCCTGTAGCACCGCATATAAGCGAAGAGCTCTGGTCATTGCAGGGCTACAAGGGGAGGGTATACCAGCAGAAGTGGCCTGACTGGGACGAAAGCAAGACAATTGAGGACCAGGTTGAAATAGCCATACAGATAAACGGAAAGATAAAGGAAAAGATAATGGTGGCTTCGGGACTTTCAAAGGAAGACACCGAAAAGACGGCTCTGGCTGATGACAAGGTAAAAGCACTGGTTGAAGGAAAGCAGATAGTTAAACTTATCGGAGTTCCAGGAAAACTGGTCAATATAGTTGTGAAATAAAGTAACAAGAGAAATAATTTTACATGAAATGCCCTCGTATGGTAAACAGTGTAGTTAATAAAACTGTTTACCATACGAGGGCATTTTTTATATAAAAAAACAAATGCACCTTTAATTGAATTTCCGACAAATTATTATATAATAATTGGTATAAATACTAAAATCTAAATTTTATGTCAGATATGACTGATTTAAGTGGATAAAAGTTTGTATGTTCTAAACGGGGGCGTAAATTGACAAAGGAAAAGAAACATAAACGTATAATAATTCTGCTTTGCGGCGTGATTTCGCTTTTAGCAGTATTATTTTGTATGTACCTATTTACCAGTCAGAATAATAATATCAGGCCTGTCAATGGTGTACTTGATCTTAAGCATTGGAGCGCTCAGAGTGACGGAAGGATAACCTTGAATGGGGAATGGGAATTCTACTGGCATAAACTTATTTCATACCAACAGCCTACTGATGGAGGTATCACCGTAAAGGTCCCATCGGTCTGGAATATATATCAAGGCACCGGGAAAAGCGGATCCGGTTTTGGAACATACGTGCTGAAGGTAAAAAACGCAAAGCCTGGCATACCTGTTGCACTTTTCATTCCCAGCCTGTCAAGCTCCTATGAGCTTTACATAAACGATCGTCTCCTTTCTTCCAGCGGGAAGGTAGGTACTCAAAAAGAAAGCTCCATGCCGTGGCTTAAACCGGATGTGGTGGAGTTTACGCCGCAGGATACCGGCTATACGATTATTATACGTGTTGCAAACTACATCTATAACTGTGGCGGAATGAGGTTTGCAATCAGCATGGGTACTCCGGTGCAAATGCGTTCAATGGCAAAGTTTAATGCCGATAAGGATCTGTTCTTGTTCGGTGCACTTTTTGTAATGGGATTTTACTACTTTACGATTTTTCTTTTGCGCCGTGATGACAGAAGCAGTCTTTTTTTTGTCGTCATGTGCCTGATATTCGCTTGCCGTGTTACTGTGCTTGGAGATTTCCTTATATACAGGATTGTACCTGGTGTCAGCTATCATGCTATTGTTATACTGGATTACCTTACGACTTTCTGGTTTTCCATTTCTGCAGTATTCATGGTGAAACAGCTTTTTCCAAAAGTATTCTCTAATTTGGTTTTAAATATATTTTTGGCATACGGCTTGATTATGACGGCTGTGGTGCTTTTTAGCCCGGTTGCATTTTTCTCGGGGCTGGTAGTGCCAATTCAGATTATTGCCATAGTAATGGGCGTTTACGGGAGCTGCTGTGTACTTGTTGCATATTTAAGAGGAGATAACGATGCAGGACTTATTTTCGTTGGTGGGGTCGCCCTTGCATTTGCAGCACTCCATGATGTACTGTATGACGATTTACTTATTTTAAGCAGTATAGGCGAATGGGTTGCCATAGCCCAGTTCCTGATGGTGCTTCTGCAGGCTTTTATACTTGCCCGGAGATTCTCTGAAGCCTTCAAGAGTGTCAATATACTGTCGCAAAAGCTGTTAAGGCTGGATAAGATAAAAGATGAATTTCTTGCAAACACATCCCATGAACTGCGCACACCCTTAAATGGAATACTCGGTATCTCTGAAGCCATGCTGCGTGGGAGCAAGGGTGAACTCAGCGGTCCCCAGAAAGAGGAATTAACTGCCATCGCCGGAAGCAGCCGAAGACTGGCCAATCTTGTTAATGATATCTTGGATTATGCAAAAATGAAAAATGGAGACATATACCTGAATATAGTACCTATACGTATTGAAGGCTTGATAAACTCGGTTATAAATATTTTCAGACAAATAAGCACAGCAAAAGCTTATAAAATTATTACTGAAATTCCTGTGGGACTGCCGCCGGTAATAGCTGATGAGAACCGGGTGGCGCAGATTCTGTTCAACCTGGTAGGCAATGCGGCGAAATTCACTATTGAAGGATATATAAAGATATCTGCTTTGAAAAGAGGGGATATGCTTGAGATTTGTGTCAGTGATACAGGGGAGGGCATTCCGGGGGATAAGCTGGAGGATATTTTCAAATCCTTCGAGCAGGTAGACAGCTCACTTACCCGCAGACATGGGGGGACAGGTCTGGGACTTTCCATTACTAAAAATCTAGTGGAACTCCAGGGCGGCAGAATATGGGTCGAATCGGTGCCGGGCCAGGGTTCCAGTTTCTATTTTACTCTGCCTTTAAGCTCCGAAGTACCGGAAAGTAATATTACCGGGCCAGACCTCTCGGCTTATTTGGAAACGGCAGCAGTAATTCAACCTAACGGGATAATAAATGAAAAAGGTAATCCACCCATATTGTTGGTGGATGATGATACTATCAGCCTGCAGGCTTCTGTAGCCATACTCTTGACCGACGGGTATGCCATTACTGCCGTAAACAGCGGGAAAGCCGCACTCGAAGCATTAGAAGGATGTCCTTGGTTTTCTGCTGTCATCCTGGATGTAATGATGCCTGAAATGTCAGGCTACGAGGTATGCCGGAAAATTAGAGAGAACAAATCTGTTTTTGATCTGCCGGTGCTTATGCTCACAGCCCGGACTTCTACACAAGACATCGTCATGGGTTTTGAAGCAGGAGCAAATGACTATCTTCCAAAGCCCTTCGAGCCGGAAGAACTGCTGGCAAGAGTCAGAACGCTCACAATGCTGAAAGCTTCGGCAGACAAGGCAATGACAGCAGAAATTGGATTTCTGCAGGCGCAGATAAAACCCCATTTTCTTTTTAACGCGCTTAACACAGTTGCTTCCTTCTGCAGCACAGACCCGCCATATGCGAGAAAACTCATTACCGGATTTGCTAATTACTTAAGGCAGAGCTTCGACTTTGAAAGTCTGGATACATTTATTCCCTTGGAAAGGGAAATTGAACTGGTCAACTCGTATGTAGATATTGAAAAGGCCCGTTTCGGAGAAAAACTTACGGTGGTCTTTGATGTCGAAAGTGCAACTAAGGCTGAGGTGTTTCCGCTATCCATTCAACCGCTTGTTGAAAACGCCATACGACATGGACTTCGAAAAAAAACAGGCGTCGGAACTGTTACGGTATCTGTACGTCAGGCCGACGGCAAGCTCATGGTTTGGGTATCGGACGATGGCTGCGGGATTGCACCCGACAAACTGAAGGTTATCCTGTCACCGGAAGGAAAGCAAGGCGTTGGGTTATGGAATATAGACAGGCGGCTTAGAAAACTTTTCGGCTGTGGACTTAAAATAGAAAGTGAATTGGGGAAAGGTACAACCGTAAGTTTTACAATACCGTCAAGGGGGAGATCGGATGATCAGGGCGATTGTTGTTGATGATGAAAAACCATCCTGCGCTGTACTGGAAAAGTTGCTGATAGAAAGCGGCATTGTTCAGGTAAAAGGGTGTTTTACAGAACCTTACGAAGCAGTCGAATATCTTGCGGGAAACAAAGTGGACGCGGTATTTCTGGATATTGAGATGCCGGAAATAGACGGTATTGAATTGTCCAACAGGATATTAGACCTTCAGGGAAAGATAGCCGTAATTTTTGTAACGGCCTATAACAGGTATGCGGTCGAGGCTTTCCGCCTGAATGCGCTTGATTACCTGATGAAGCCTGTTGACGAGGAACGTTTGAAGGAGACACTTGACCGTATAGTTGAGGAAAAAAATATACCGATAAGTTCATATTGTATACATGTGAAGTGCTTTGGTAAATTCTCGGTGGAGACAGACAATGGTACAGTGAAATTCCGTACTGAAAAAGCTGAGGAACTTTTGGCATTTTTTTTAGACCAGAGAGGGGCTTTTGTAAGCAGGAACCGGATAATAGACTGCCTGTGGGAGGACTATGACGGGGAAAGGGCCATTGTACATTTCAACACCTCCTTGTATAATGTGAAAAAGGCGCTGCTTTCACAAGGTATTGTATATACCATAGAATATGACAAGGGCAATTACCGGCTTGACATAAATCAATTAGACTGCGATTATCTAAAATTTCTTGAGCTTGTTTCCAAAAGTATAGTTATAACCGACATGAATTTTAAAGAATACGAAGAAACGGCAGGACTGTATATGGGAGAATACCTCTCAGGAAAGGAGTCCTTGTGGCTTGAAAGAAATAGGCAGACGCTCAAGGACCTATACATTGGCTTGGTGCTTAAACTGACGGATTACTATAAATCACGGAACAGATATGAAAAAGTAGTTGAATGGATGAAAAAAGGGCTTGTTCATGACCCCCTACACACCGAACTAAACTTCAGGCTTATGGAATCGCTGATACATACAGGAGACCGCATATCGGCAATGCAGTACTATGAAATCTATGAGAATAGCTTTAGGGCAAAGCTGAAGCAGGAGCCGGATGTATGCTTCAGAAGGCTGTTTTCCTGATTAGCGGCTTAAAAGGGAACGAAGTAAATATTAGTGTAATTAATAAAAACCTAAATTAGAATTTGAGGTTTTTTTGTTTTGTTCAGTTGTGGTTCAGAAGAGTTCTGTATAATTATATATAAATATATTTTTATTTGTCGGTTTTTATTGAATATATGAACAGGTACCGGTCAGGAAGGCTAAACCTGCCGAGTGACATTAAGGGGGAAATTGAGGTATGAAAAGAAAATTCAAGCATACTGCGCAATTGCTGCTGTTTGTGATAATACTGACAACCGCCATGCTGGCTTGGCCAGCTACAGTTTCGGCGGATACAGCCGTCAGACTGTCGGGCCTGTCTCCGGGGGATACGGTGCAGTTTGCCGGTTATACGTGGATAGTACTGAACCCTAGCACAGGGTATTTGATTATGCGGGACGTTCTGTGCAATAGGGCTTTCGATTCGAGCGGCAGAGCAGACCCGGCTTTTGATCCTTCGAGGACATCCTGTTTGGCCTACTATCTAAACAGTGATTCCGGAGGTTTCTATAACAGTCTGCTGAATTCATGCCCCACAGATGCCGCTTTGATCCAGACTCATGCATGGACTATAGGTACTAATAGCGGAACTACAAATAACGAGGCATCATCTACAGTCGATGCTAAGATAGGCTTGCTAAGCTATAGTGAATATTACACCTACAAAAAGATTAGTGGGGTATACTCATCCTGGTATTGGACCCGAACTTGGACTACCGGAGACCAATATGTCTGGACTACTTGCGAAGACAGCAATTCTATGTATGCAGTACCCGACTACTACATAAACTACCTTGTCCGTCCTGCTCTGTACCTG
>JAUZPR010000064.1 GCA_030705825.1 Bacillota bacterium
ACAGCAGTGATAGATTTGCCTTGATGCTGAAGGAGTGCTTTTTTGACTCCAGCTATGAAATACAGGAAAATCTTACCCACAAAAAAAATATTCTGGAATTCATTAAAAAATGTCCTGTGGAACAGCTTATGTACCCATCGGAGGATTTCACAATTCCCAAGGAAATAACCGACTGTGCAATATGGAGGAAGGCATCTTACGGATTCGAAAAAGCAAGACAGTTTTTGGACTTTCCTATAAGCATGATGGAAAAGCTTATTCTTTTTGCAGCGCAGGAACTGCAGTTCGGCCGTGAAGATATGGCAATAGCCTGTAAAATAGCAGGTGATGTAAGATACCTGACAGGACCCCAGTATGGCTGGAGTATGGAAGATCTTGCAAATGAACTGTTAAAACCAAAGAGTATTTTTACTTTTTTTGCAGGAACAATGTGGGAGTTGAAGGGTTATGAGCCCAGGCCCGGGATTGTGACACTTTCAACCTACCATAAAGCTAAGGGGTTGGAATGGGATACGGTATTCCTGACCGGACTTACCTATGATGATTTTCCTGTAAACTTAGAGGACAGGTTCAAAGGTGAGAGCTGGTATCTTAAACAGGAATTCAGAAATCCGGGAGCACTTGTAAAAACTGAACTTCAGATGCTTCTTGAAAACAAGGAGTCAGGAGATGCAATAACCGAGTCCAAAATTGAGAACATATCCGAAAGAGCAAGGCTGCTTTATGTGGGCATTACAAGAGCCAAAAGATACCTGTTCCTGTCTGGGCACCATGCAAACCCCAACAGGAAAAATGAGATTCAGCCGTCAAGATACCTGATTGAGTTGAAGAAGTATATCGACAGTATGGAAATTACAAGAAATACAGTCAAATAAATTTTTATCGGAGTAGTCTATGGAAAAAAGCTTGAATGACGACTTTGTTTTTACCCAGCAATCACTTAAAACCTTTAAGGATTGTCCTATGAAGTTTAAAAAGAAATATATCGAAAATATAAGATGGGAAGGCCCGTATGACGAGAGCTCCAGGAAGAGGACCGAAAAGGGGAATGATTTTCATCTGATGGCTTTCAGATACTTTTCCGGTATTGAGACCAATCTTAAATTTGAAATTGATACGGAATTAGATAGATGGCTAAAAAGCCTTAAAGAAAGTTTTCCGTTAAATAAGGGGGTCAGGTATCTTCCTGAGCACAAGGCAAGGATACTTGAGGAAGATTTAAGGCTGGAAGCAAATTTCGACCTGCTGCTGATAAAGGATGGCAGTATTGAAATATGGGATTGGAAGACCCATGAAAATAAGATAAAGAATCCGACAAGGCTGCAGGAAAATTTGAAAAACAGTATGCAGACTATGGTATATCTCTATGTACTTAAAGAGCAGGCACAAACTCTTTATGGCAGAAAGCAGGACAATATAAGTGTAAGCATGCACTACTGGCAGCCTGAAACACCTCATATCCTGGCCGAACTGGAATATAACGATGAATTGCATAGGCAAAATAAAAGAGAGTTACTTGATTTGATAAAAAAGACAAATAATTTTGATTATACAGCTTTTGAAAAGGACTTGTATAAAAAGCATTGTTCCTTCTGCGAGTTCAATATGTTCTGTAATAATGAAAGAATAGATTTCTCGGATATTGAAGATTCAGAGTATCTAATTCCGTTTTAGAAATTACTGATTGTTATAAGGGAAAATTGTGGCTGATAAAAATTTTTACTTGAAAAGATTTATGCCATATGCTAGAATTCCTGTATCGGCTGTCATGAAGTCAGCTATTAGGGTTAAAAAAGATTTGAAACTATATAGGCTATGAAGGTCTGTAATTATTTAGGCTTCATAGCTTTTTTAATGCTTTTTTTGCGGCTTTAATAGGTAATTCACGATTAAAGCACATGATTGTTTTTGGAAAGGATTTTGTTTAATGCATATACCTGATGGCTATCTCAGCGTCCAGACAAGCGTGCCTGCCTTTGGCGCAATGGTTCCGGTTTGGACTGCCGCAGTGCGTAAACTTAAAAAGACTATGGAATTAAGACAGGTTCCTCTTGTTTCATTATGTGCCGCCTTTGCTTTTGTAATAATGATGTTTAATGTTCCGATAGGGCCAAGCAGCGTCCATGCAATAGGAGCAGTATTCATAGCTGTATTGATAGGACCATGGGCATCCTGCCTTTCCATAACCGTTGCTCTGGTCATTCAGGCCCTTGTATTTGGCGACGGCGGGATACTGGCACTTGGAGCAAACTGTTTTAATATGGCATTTGTCATGCCTTTTGCCGGATATTATATATTTAGATTTTTGAAAGGCAAAGCGGACATAATTTCTAAAAGAGGGATGTTTTCAGTTTTTATTGCCAGCTATGTTGGAATAAATCTTGCAGCACTTTTTACTGCAATTGAGTTTGGAATTCAGCCGCTTTTATTCAAAACAGCTTCAGGAACGCCCTTGTATGGATTTTTCCCGTTATGGGTTTCAATTCCTGCCATTATGTCTGAACATCTGCTCATAGCAGGACCAATAGAAGGTCTGATTACGGTTTCTGCAATTGCATATATAGCCAGATTCAACCCTAAAATGATAGTAAGAACCACCGCCAGACAAAGTGAAATGAAAGAAAATATATCTTTTTTCAAAAGGTATAAAGCCATATTAATTGCATTTGGAATAATAGCCGTTCTTACTCCTTTGGGAATGTTGGCAACAGGTACGGCCTGGGGTGAATGGAGCACCGGTCAGATAAAGAACATGGTAGGATATGTCCCCAAAGGCCTGTCAAAGCTTTCGGGCATATGGAAATCACTGTTTCCGGGATATTCACTGGATAAAGGTTCAGACGGTTTTTTAGGCAGTTCATTGGGATATTTGCTATGCGCAATTATAGGGATAATAATCATAGCGGCACTTATGCTGCTGATAAATAGATTGATTCTTGGCAAAAGAAAACTAAATTCAGAAAAGAATGATGGTGATAATACAGCAAGTTCAGGTACTAAGGAAAAGCAGGAAGCAGGTTTTCCGGAGTGGATGCTGGTACAGGACAGTGTTGATATACTGCCTTCAAAGGCATCAAAAACAGGGTTTCTAAAAAGAACAATGAATTCTGTGTCTAAATTTATTCAAAACGACCTTCTCTCAGAAAGATATGCAAGAAAGGAAGGCTTTGTACAAAGTCTGGATGTACGCGTAAAGCTGGTTTTTATTCTCTTTTATATGGTATTCACCGGAATTACCGGAAGCTTGGCTCTCATTATTGCAACTGCCGTCTTCTCGGTACTTCTGGCAGCATTTTCAAAACTCGAAATGAAATCCTATTTCAAACGTGTGTGGCTTGTATTTCCACTAATAATATTTGTGTTTTCAATACCTGCAGCTACAAATATATTGATATCAGGGAAACCGCTGTTATTCATTTATAAAGGAGTAAATACCCAAGGCTGGCTGCTTGGACTGCCTGGCGACCTTTACTTTTCTATTGAGGGAGTAACCGCCGTTTTAAAAACCGTTTTTAGGATAGGTACCTGTATTTCCTTTGGATATCTTCTGGTAATGACTACCGGATGGTCCAGATTGACAGGTTCATTTTCATTCATTAAGGTTCCTGCATTGGTAACATCAATGCTTGATATGACATATAGATATATATTTGTTCTTACAAGACTCACAATAAATCTATTTGAATCAAGGTTTCAAAGAACAGTCGGAAAAATATCGGGCAGGGAAAACAGGAAATTTATATCGGGCGGGATTGCTTATCTCTTTGTCAAATCAAGCCATATAAGTGAAGAGACCTATAATGCCATGATAGGCAGGGGTTACGATGGCAAATCAGTATGCCTTGAAGTGTCTAAAATCAAAAGAAACGATCTTTTATTTACAGCATTCAATTTAATTGCTATTTCAATAATTATAATGGGGGACAAAATCCTTGGAAAATAGAGATTATATTTTCAATTTCAAAAATGTAAGTTTTAATTACCCATATGAAGAACCTGTTTTGAAAGATATAAACCTGGTGGTTGAAAAAGGTGAGAAGGTATGTATTCTGGGAGCAAACGGCTGTGGTAAATCAACACTGCTCAAGCTAATGTCAGGATTGCTTCATATTGAGAGTGGTAAATTATACGCCTTCGGAACCGAAGTCAGCGAAAAGACATTCAGAGACAAGGAATTTATGAAGGCTTATCATAAAAAGGTAGGCTTTATTTTTCAAAACTCCGATGTCCAGTTATTCTGCAGCACCGTAGCCGAAGAAATTGCATTTGGGCCCCTTCAGCTTAACCTTCCGAGGGTTCAGGTCCAGGAAAGGATAGATGATGTTCTTGACCTCCTGAAGATACATCACTTGAAAGATAAAACACCATTTAAACTAAGCGGCGGGGAAAAGAAGAAAGTTGCAATTGCTTCAATACTGGTTTTGAACCCTGAAATCCTGATATTGGATGAACCAACCAACGGTCTTGATCCAAGAACGCAGAGATGGTTGGTAGAACTGCTGCTTACTTTGAACAAGGCGGGAAAGACAATCATTACATCTACCCATAATCTCGAGCTTGTTCAGGAGATATCCGACAGGTCGATAATAATAGGTGAGGATCACAGGATTGCATCGGATGCTGCTACGGCAGATATTATGAGTAATGTCCAATTGCTGAAAGATGTTAACCTTGTTGATGAATATTATCACAGACATGATGATGATGGACATACCCACTATCACATCCATAATTATTCTCACAAATAATTTTCAATTAATTGTTTACAAATACCCTATGGGGGTATATATTATTTATAATTATAGATAATATATAAAACTGGAGGTAATCCTATGAACGTAAAAGTATATTCAACACCTACCTGCCCTTGGTGTAAAGTTGCAAAGCAGTATTTGTCATCTAAAAATGTACCCTACGAAGATATAGATGTATCAAGAGACAGGAATGCGGCTATGGAAATGATAAATAAATCAGGGCAAAGGGGTGTACCTGTTTTGGATATCAATGGCAAAATAATCATTGGGTTCGACCAGGCTGCAATTGATTCATTAATAAGTGCCTAAGACCAAAGCTTAAAAAATCTCAGAGCTCAAGTTTCTGAGATTTTTTTGTATCAAGTAAGGTTGACAGGAATGCAGAAGTTATGAAAAGGACAACTACTATAATAAACGGTGCCGCAGGATTCAGGCTGTAGGCCAACCCTGCCAGGTAACCTGCCGGGATGCAGGCCAGTGAGGTTATGGTTTGAACAGCTGAGTACAAATCAGCTTTTTCATGCTCTCCAAGATTGTTCATATAAACAGAGTCCCTGTAAGTATTGGCACAGAGATTCCCGACTGCAAGAATACCAAAGGTAAGCACAAGAAAGAATATACTTTTCTGAGGCATCAGAATCAGTATAAGTGAGCCAAGGGAGCATATGATCAAAGCTGCTGTGAGCTTTTTTTCCTCCATATATTTATTCAGCCTGGGAATAAAGAATAAATAGAATATAATATTTACCACAGCTGTAACACCAGGAGTGAGAGCTACGATATCTTTCCCGAAACCCAGTTTTTCATTTAGGAAAATAACCTGATAAAAATTAAAGGATAAATTAATATTTGTCAGTATAAAAATGATTGTCATTATTATAAGGTTTTTTCTTTTTCCTATAAGGGGTATTATAAGAAAATATTCCCTTAATCCCTGAAAAAGAGTAAGGTTGCTGTGCTTTTTCATCAGTTCAATGCCGGGCTTTGTTTCTTTAACCAGGTAGTTTCGCAGAATGAACATTGAAACCATACTGACGGCTCCTGCAATATATAAAATTCTTAAGGTATCGACAACTCCGTATTTATTAACGAAAATACCACTCAATAGTGTAAACAATCCTGTTGCTGAATTAATTACATATATGGCACCGAATATTTTGGACCTCTTGTTGTTTTCGGCATCTTCGGCAATAAGACAGTACCAGGATACTGCAACTACCTTTACGACTCCGTTTATGATTCCGGCTATGAAAAAATACCAGAAGTTTTGAGCTAAAGCCCAAACTATCATTGGAATTCCCCATGAGATCATATCGAAAATAAAAGTAGTCCTTCTTCTTCCAAGCTTGTTTGTTATTGAAGAGGCCAGGAGAAAGAAAATGAAATTTACCAGCATGTTTGTGGTATTTACAATTCCCATTTGCACTTCATTCAAGCCTAATTCCTTCATGTACAAAGGAGCATAAAAGAGAACTGCTCCTCCAAAGACTGCCCATAAGGGCTCTACCATTATTGCATACCGTGCATTGTTCGGTAGATCGGACAATAGTTTCATAAGATTAAATCCCCCGGAATGAGATTTGTATAATATTGTAAATTTATGTTATTTTATTATGCTATCTATGATATTATCCCTAAATTTGGCGCAAGTCTATTTGTTATATTATTTATTCTTTCAATATCTTACGACGAATTTGTATTGTTCTGTTTAATATTACAATGGTTTGAACATAATCTATACAGAAATCAAGGATAAAATCATACAAGTTTTATCGTCAAAAAGTCTGTACATAACTGGAGTGGACAATGTGGAACAAGTAAAACAGAAAAAAGCAGCTTCCAGAGAAATCAAGGGGTGGATTCTTGTAATAGCAGTTGCCTTTACTGCTGCTTTCCTGATAAGGACATTTGCTTATGAACCCATGAAAGTACCCACGGGTTCTATGATTCCGACAATTGATATTAATGATTGGTTTTATGTAAATAAGTACATATATAAGTTTGTACCTGTAAAAAGGGGAGATATGATAGTATTCTGGTATCCAGACAACCCTACTGTAAGGTATGTCAAAAGAGTTATCGGAATAGGGGGCGATGAGGTTGTTGTCAGGGACGGCAAGGTTGTGGTAAACGGCAAGCTTTTAAATGAACCATATTTGAAGGAGCCTATGTATACTCAGGACTACGGATCATATAAGGTTCCTGCAAATCATTATTTTGTTATGGGGGATAATAGAAACGATTCGAGTGACAGCCGGTTCTGGATAAATAAATATGTGAGTGAATCCCAGATTATAGGCCGGCCAGCCCTTCGATTCTGGCCTCTGAACAGGATTGCTCTGCTTTAAAACCAACAGGAGCATAATACAAAACAAATTAATTAAATTATAATAAATAATACTGTACAAATTATAGATAATTTATGTTAAAATAATAACTATGTAGCTGTAACCACCGTAAAACTTAGACTTGTGCCTTACATAAAAGCTAGTTTTACCTATACAGGTACTACTTATATATAGAAAACGGAAGGGGAACTAACCATTATGACAATTCAAGAAGAATCAATTCAGGCACACAAAGAGTGGAAAGGGAAAATCGAAGTAATAAGCAGGGCTCCTGTAGCAAACAAGAAGGATTTATCTATTGCGTATACACCGGGAGTTGCGGAACCATGTTTGGAAATTTCAAAAAATGTTGACCTGTCTTATGAATATACAAGAAGATGGAACCTTGTTGCTGTTGTGACTGACGGTACTGCAGTACTCGGTCTTGGCGATATAGGACCGGAAGCAGGTATGCCGGTTATGGAAGGTAAATGCGTACTTTTTAAGACTTTCGGAAATGTTGATGCTTTTCCGCTTTGCATCAGATCTAAAAATGTTGACGATATAGTCAATACAGTAAAGCTTCTAGCTGGAAGCTTCGGCGGAGTAAATCTGGAAGACATATCCGCTCCAAGATGCTTTGAAATTGAAAAAAGACTTAAAGCGGAATGTGATATTCCGATTTTCCATGATGACCAGCATGGAACAGCTGTTGTAACCCTTGCAGCTATGATAAATGCATTGAAAGTAACAAAGAAGGATATTGATAAAATATCTGTTGTTGTTAATGGTTCAGGTGCAGCAGGAATAGCAATCACAAAGCTTCTCATGAGCATGGGACTTAAGAAGGTTATTCTTTGCGACAGAAAGGGTGCCATATATGAAGGCAGAGATGGCTTGAACCCTGAGAAGGAAGAAATGGCAAAGATTTCAAACCTTGAGAAGAAAAAAGGTGCACTCAAGGATGTTTTGGTAGGTGCCGACGTGTTTATAGGAGTTTCAGCTCCTGGTATGGTTACTGCTGAAATGGTTAAGACAATGGCTAAGGATTCCATGATATTTGCAATGGCTAATCCTGTACCTGAAATAATGCCTGATGAGGCTAAGGCTGCAGGCGCTGCAGTAGTAGGAACAGGTCGTTCCGATTTTGCCAACCAGATCAATAATGTTCTTGCATTCCCTGGAATATTCAGAGGTGCATTGGACGTAAGAGCAAGCGATATTAATGATGCTATGAAAATAGCTGCTGCGAAAGCAATCGCATCACTTGTTTCAGAATCCGAGCTTGGTGCTGATTATGTAATTCCGGCTCCATTTGATCCGAGAGTTGCAAAGACTGTTGCTGAAGCTGTTGCACAGGCAGCAAGAGATACCGGAGTAGCTAGACTGTAATTTCTTTGTAAATATCAAAAGGTTGGGAATATTATTCCCAACCTTTTTGCATGAAAACTACGGGATGGAATTCAATTTAATCGGTATGAAAATTCGGCTTCCGTCAATATGCTTAAAAGTAGGCCGTAAAATCTATGTTTTTAATGAAAATGTCTGTAATTCAGATATTCATATTGCAAAATAAAAAAATATCTGTTAGATTGTTATGTGATATATTTAATAGAAGCAGTTGGATTTAGCTTTCAGTTGACTTAGAAATTGGAGAAATGTATGCATAATGGATAAGAAAAAGCGGGGAATAATAGGGTCAATAATATTTATATTAATTGGAATTGCAATTAGTGTTTTTAGTTTCGTAGAGGTTAAGGACCATTTTACCATAAGTTTAATAATATTATTTTTCGGTATATGGTTTATTGTTTTAAGCGTAAATTATTTTCTGGGATCCAGAAAATAATAAGATAGATCCGGCAAAGGGGGTAGCAGTATGAAAAATTTAAAAGTTGTTCTTTACGACACAGAAGAGAAGCAAATAATAGAGCATGAGACAGTTCCAGATGGGGAAATAGAACTTAGCGGAGCTAATGAGCTTTTATATACTAATGTATTTTTGAACTGTGATGAAATTAAGATAGGCAGTAAAAGATATCTGGTTGAATCAAGATGCTTCTCATTGGATAAGGATAGACTGATTTTATATGTCCATGAAAAGGTTTAATCCATAAAACCAAGAAAGATTTTTAAAAGTCTGCAAGCAATATTGCAGTCTTTTTTTCATTGTTAGTGATATATAAATAATCTAAGGTCCTCCAATTTTATTTCGCAGAAATACAATATTATTTTTCTAATAACAAATAATAAATGAGAAAAGTAATTGGAGGCGATCAAATGAGGTTAACAGGCTTTTTATTTTCAACCAAAGCAAAAAATGGAAGAGCAAACTGTAATGTTGGCAGCCTAAGGGAACAAAAGAATTCCAATGTTGATAAATACGGTATGGAAGCCTCACAGGATATTTCTCTGGGTATACTTGATGAAAATATGGTCTTCTGCCCTGAAAACGGAGTCCAGTTTATTGATATACCGGGTATGATCAAGCTTGTCTACACTGGATTGCTTGCTCAATCAAGGAATCAGGAAATATATGCTGTTATTGGCTATGGAGCAAACGATAAATGGGAAGATATAAGTGAATTCAAGATGAATAATACGGCGGCAGGAACCTTTGAACTATTAGCACATAAAAAACGAAGGGATAATGTAAATGTAGCGTTAAGAGACAAAGCCGGCAATTGGGATAATAATTACGGGAACAACTATGTTTTCTTTGATAACCGGGATATAAAGCAGTAAAGCAGTAAATCTCCTTGGCTCGCAGGCTTAAGGAGATTTTTATTTATAAGAATATTGTAACAGTAAAAAAGGGTTGAGAAATAACAAGAGTTAGGTTATAATATTAAATACCGCTGAAACATTCCTTAAAAAGAATGTTTTTTTAAACCTCATAAACGGGCAATTAACTCAGCTGGCTAGAGTGTCATCTTGACGTGGTGAAAGTCGGGGGTTCGAATCCCTCATTGCCCACCAGAAAATAGTAAAAAGTCTTTTGAAACTTACATTTCAAAAGACTTTTTAATTTATAAAAGGCAGTTATCCACATATGTCATATAGTAATACGCTATTATAGTTCATGCTGTATAAAATCATTTTAAAAAGCAAAACTTTATATTATTAACTCAACTTTCCACTTTGAAATAAGCAGCCATTCTCAGTTGTTAAAAACCAAATAAATTTGAAAATCGTTGAAGTGTTTGATATTTCAAATGAATTTAATAATTAAGTGGGAAAGTTGAATTATTAAGTTTTAAAAAATAAAAGGAGATTAGTATGAGTAATGAGGTAATATTATGGGGCACACTGATTTTGCCATGGCTATCTTTGTTACTAATGCCAAAAGCAGAAGTAAAACGCTATTTACCTGCCGGTTTATTATCTACAATTTTTTGTATAATTGTAATTGAAACAGGTATTAGGTACTCCTGGTGGGCTATCCATGAAACAACTTTCCCATTCTCGGTTATTCCCACATATGCTTATGGTTTTTTCCCTGTATTACCTATGTGGCTGTTAAAATTCACATATAAACATTTTGTACTATATTTCTCTTTAGATGTTATTTTTAATATTGTATTTGCCTTTGTTATTTTGCCTTGGTTTGACCATAGGGGAATAGTCAGATTTAGTGCAGGTCTTACTGTATTTATTTTTGAAGTAATTATTTCTTTGATCCTTTACGGTTTCCAAATGTGGATGGAGGGTATTTACGTTCATTCTGAATCATAGAGTTTCAAATTTGAATTAAATTGACTGCCAATAATTTGTACAATATTTCACTGCATAGATAAAGGCAAAAAAACGAATTCAAGCCTTTCCAATACTTTTTAATGGTCCTATTTTGTGCAAATTACCAAAAATAAAACTATCTCTGTAATTTTTGAGATGGTTTTATTTTATATATTAAAAAACATATTGATTTTTAGAGACGACTGGTCTATTATATTTATATGAATAAAAGTGATACTAAAACCAAACTAATTGAAGTTGGAGTTAAAATAATATTGGAAAAGGGATATCATGCTGCAGGGTTGATGGAAATATTATCTGAAGCTAAGGTCCCAAAGGGTTCATTCTATCATTATTTTAAGTCTAAAGAGGATTTTTGCATAGCTATAATAAATTACTATAGCAGTGAATACATAGAAAAAAGCCTTTCAAGCTTGCTTATTAAAACAATGTCTGCAAGAGAAAGGATACTTTTATTTTTTAACAACGAAAGGAATTATTATCTTAGGCAACAATGCAAACAGGGTTGCCTGGTTGTTAAAATGATTACAGAAATGTCACAAGTAAGCACTCCTATAAGAATTGAACTTCAAAATGGTATAAATATATGGCTTAAGGCGCTTGCTTCCTGTATAAAAGAGGGTATTGATGCAGGTGAAATAAAAGCAATAAAATCACCAGAATTTATGGCAGAGTATATACATTCTGCATGGATGGGTGCATTGACACGCATGCAGGTTTATGAATCTGTTCAACCTTTGGATAATTTTATGGAATTTTTAATTCAGCAGATTTCTTAGAATTTTTTTATTATATATTTATAGACGACCGGTCTACTAATTATTAAAATTTAGGAGGTTATATCATAAAAATTGTTGCTTTAATAGGCAGTCCAAGAAAAAATGGGAGTACAGCCCGATTAGTGGGGGAATTACTAAAAATTGCGAAAGAAAAAGGAGGTAGTGTAATTGTATATCAACTGAACGATCTAAACATCGGGTGGTGCCAAAGCTGTCATACTTGCGTAAAAAGCTCCACAGTTACCTGTGCTATTAAGGACGATGCAAATAAAATACTGGAAGATATCGCTGATGCAGATGGAATAATATTTGGAACACCTGTCTATATGTCATCAATGTCAGGTCAAATGAAGACTATACTTGATAGATTACGCCCATTTACCAGAGAAGATAACAGCAGCAAAATGATGCCAGGTAAGAAGGTGGTTTGGGCAATAGCCCAACGAAACCCTGACAGTACCAGATATTTACCCGTATTTGAAAAAGTTATGTTCCCTATGAAATTTTTAGGTTTCTCAGAATGCAGGTTATTAATTGCAAGCGGAACCTCCGATTTGGAAGAATTACTTCAGCAAAAAGAAATATTTGATAAAGCTCGGGAAATTGGCAGTTGGTTGGCTGAATAATATATTGTTAAGTAATAGAGTGAACGTGATTTATAATGACAGAGCAGGTGCAATTATTGCGCCTGCTTTGCTTTTTCACACATTTCCTCAGATTTTGCTTCAATTTCCTTAAAGGTCAAGCTGCTTAAGAAAGATGGTTTGCATCTTAGTGCTTTCTGCAGATAGTAGTAAGCGTCCTCATAATTTCCCTTGCTGTCCAGAAGGAGTGCATAATTGTAATATGCATCAGGGAAGGTTGGCTTCATTGGAATAAGCCTTTCATATATTTCTGCCGATTTTTCATACTCACCGCGCAGGAAATAACTCTGTCCCAGGTTATCAAGAATAGCTGGGTTATCCGAATTGAACTCATAGGCTTCCTTGTTGAATGCAACTGCCTTGTCAAGATCACCCTTTAAAATATACATATATCCAAGACTCCCGTAAATAGTGGTTGCTTTCTGATTGCTGATAACCTCTTCAAGTGTGACTATGGCTTGATCAATATTGCCTTTTTTCCAATAAACCAGAGCCAGGTTTGATCTTACACTGTTTTTCTGGACTTCGGATATGTTAAGCTCCAGAAGAGGTGCCAGCTCGTTTTCAGCTTCCTCCACATTTCCGCTTTTGAGCAGCAGATATCCGTAATAAATCTTGATTTGAAGAGCAGCACCTTTCTGTTGGCTGGCTTTTTTATACCATTTAAGTGCTCCCGTCAAATCTTTTTTTGCATATTTTGAATTTCCTATTGCAGTATAAATAAGCGGACGCGCAAATATAAGTCCCAACAGTATGTATAATACAAAAACACACAGCCCGGCTAATATACTGGTTTTAAAGCCAATGATAAGCAGTACTATGGGAAGTATTAGAAAAAGAACGGTTCTTGCTAAACGGTTATTCATTTTTGACCTCCGGTAATGAGTCTCTTTTATTTTGAACTTACTGATATCATTCAGTATATATAATTATACTAAATATGCCAGGCTAATCAAGTGGACGGGTCTATAATAAAATTATAATTGTATACGCATAATAATTGTGTTATAATAATCGAAAATATTCACAAAAGCCATGAAGGAGAAAAGTAAGCGGATTGATGTTTTTTAAAGAGAGAGAGTGCCATGGCTGAAAGCACTTTTATTGAACCGGCCGCTGAAGTTCCCTCCGGAGCTGCATCCTGAAAAATTCAGTAGGAGATGCCGGTGCAAAACCGTTATTTAAGATGACAATAAGTTAAATCGAGTTGTCTTTAAGAGTTTGCCTATGGCAAAAAAAACAGGTGGTACCGCGGAGAATGCCTTCGTCCTTTAAGGATGAGGGCTTTTTTAGTCATATAAGGAGGATTGAAAAAATGAGAGATCAGCTGAATAATATTAAGACTCAGGCAGAAAATGAGCTGTCTGCCGTAACAGCCATTCAGGAACTTGAAAACCTGAGAGTCAAGTTTTTGGGTAAAAAGGGTGAATTGACATCAGTGCTTAGAGGAATGGGATCATTAAGTGCTGAGGAAAGGCCGGTTATCGGTCAGCTCGCAAATGAAGTCAGAGAATTTCTTGAAAATAAGATAGAAGAGGCTAAAAAGAGGCTTGTTAACAGCGAAAGAAATAAAAAACTGGCAGATGAAGTAATTGATGTAACTATTCCCGGCAAAAGAAAAATACTGGGTACAAAGCACCCCTTAAGTATAGTAATTGATGAAATCACAGAAATATTCCTGGGAATGGGTTACGAGATAGCAGAGGGTCCTGAAGTGGAAAAAGACTATTATAATTTCGAAGCCCTTAATATTCCCAAAAATCATCCAGCCAGGGATGTTCAGGATACTTTTTATATAAATGAAAATGTTGTACTGAGATCGCAGACATCTCCGGTTCAGATAAGGACAATGCAAAGCAAAAAGCCTCCGATAAAAATAATTTGTCCCGGTAGAGTATACCGTTCCGACGCGGTTGACGCGACTCATTCACCAATATTCCATCAGATAGAAGGATTGGTTGTAGATAAAGGCGTTACAATGGGAGATCTGGTAGGCACACTGGAGATATTTGCAAAGGGGCTTTTCGGAGAAAATTCAAAAATACGTTTAAGGCCTCACCATTTTCCATTCACAGAACCAAGCGCCGAGGTTGATGTTTCATGCTGGGCATGTGGCGGAACCGGCTGCAGGGTCTGTAAAAATGAAGGTTGGATAGAAATACTGGGTGCCGGTATGGTACATCCCAAGGTACTGGAAGAATGCGGCATAGACCCTGACGTATACAGCGGTTTTGCTTTTGGTATAGGTGCCGAGAGAACCGCCATGGGAAGATTTAATATAGATGATTTAAGACTTCTGTATGAAAATGACCTCAGATTCCTAAGACAATTTTAATTGAAAGGAGATATTAATATGAAGGTACCGATAAGTTGGCTTAATGACTATGTAGATATAAATGTTAAACCTGAAGAACTGGCTGACGCTTTAACAATGTCCGGTTCAAAGGTTGAGAGCGTGGAAAAACTCGGTGAGGATATTTCAAATGTAGTAGTAGGTAAGATAATTTCACTTGAAAAGCATCCTAATGCCGATAAACTTCAGGTTTCACAGGTAGATATAGGAAGAGGGACCATCCAGGTAGTTACAGGAGCGCAGAATATAAGTGTAGGAGATTATATTCCGGTAGCTCTTGTTGGTTCTACACTCCCGGGAGGAGTTAAAATATCCAAAGGAAAGCTCAGAGGAATAGAATCAAATGGAATGATGTGCTCGGGAAAGGAACTCAACCTTACTGAAGAGGATTATCCGGGTGCGGGTGAATATGGTATTCTTATTCTCGAAAATGGACTGACCGTTGGACAGGATATCAAGGAAGCACTTGGTTTGAGCGATACAGTCCTGGATTTTGAAATTACATCAAACAGGCCTGATTGTTTGAGTATTCTGGGTATGGCGCGCGAGACTGCCGTTACCCTTGGTGTGCCTCTTAGAAAACCTGAAATCAAGGTGGAGAAAGAGGAGGACGATGTAAATGAGTATGCATCGGTAGAAGTTAGAGACCCTGACCTCTGCCCTAGATATTCGGCTAGAGTAGTAAAAGATGTGAAAATAGAACCTTCACCAAAATGGATGAGAGACAGGCTTAAAGCTGCAGGTGTACGTCCTATAAACAACATAGTTGATATAACCAATTTTGTAATGCTTGAATTGGGCCAGCCAATGCATGCTTTTGACCTGGAATATGTCAAGTCAAAGAAAATAGTTGTAAGAAGAGCATATGAAAATGAAACAATTAAAACTCTGGACGACCAGGATAGAAAGCTTGATACCGATATGCTTGTAATTGCCGATGGGGAAAGGGCTGTGGCAGTTGCAGGAGTTATGGGAGGCGCAAACTCAGAGATCCTGGATACAACAAAAACAATACTTTTTGAATCTGCTAATTTTAGCGGTTCTTCAGTAAGAATCACGGCTAAAAAGTTGGGTATGAGGACTGAAGCCTCAAGCAGGTTTGAAAAAGGTTTGGATGTTGAAAATACCATAAATGCAGTAGACAGGGCTGTACAGCTTGTTGAAATGCTGGGGGCAGGCAAGGTGTGTAAGGGAATTATTGACTGTTATCCCAGAAAAGCAGAGAAAAAAGCCATAAAATTCAGACCCGACCGCATGAATCAATTCCTTGGTACCAGTATAGAAAGTGATTTTATGGTAAATGTATTCCGCCGGCTTGAATTTACTGTAGATGAAAAACAGATGCTTGTTACTGTCCCGAGCTTCAGGCCTGATGTTGAAAGAGAAGCCGATCTCGCGGAAGAAGTAGCAAGATTTTATGGGTACAACAAGATTGAAGCAACCTTGCTGTCAGGTAAATCCTCTACTCTGGGAAGAAAAACCTTCAAACAAAAGATAGAGGACAAAATCAAGAATACCATGATGGCATGCGGACTTTCCGAAATATATACCTATTCCTTTACCAGCACAAAAGTATTTGATCTTGTAAATATTCCAGCGGACAGTCAACTGCGCAAAACCATTGTCATATCAAATCCTTTAGGTGAAGATTACAGTATTATGAGAACAACAACCTTACCTGAGATGCTGGAGACCATTAGCATTAATTACAACCGCAGGATCGAAGAAGGAAGGTTCTTTGATTTAGCACACGTCTATTTACCCAAGGATACCAACGCAGGGGAACTTCCGGAGGAAAAACCTGTTCTTACACTGGGAATGTACGGTAATATAGATTTTTATGAAATCAAGGGTGTTCTGGAAGAGCTCATGGATAATCTCGGAATTACAAATTATGAGTTTCAGCCATTAAAGGATAATCCATCCTTCCATCCCGGCAGAACGGCATATCTAATAATTAACGGCAAAAATGCAGGTGTTGTGGGTGAGATACATCCTGAAGTTGCAGAGAAAAATGAGGTGCCGCAGAGGACTTATTTATCAACCGTTGATGTTTTGGCACTCGTTGAAAACTCAAATCTTTCGGTAAACTATAAGGCACTTCCCAAATACCCTGCCGTATCAAGGGATATTGCCATGCTTGTAAAAGATGAGATTCTGGTAAAACAGATTGAAGATACCATAAGGCAATACTCAGGGAAAATTCTTGAGAATATAAAACTTTTTGATATATATAAAGGGAAGCAGGTTCCTGATGGTATGAAGAGTATTGCATACAATATCACCTTTAGGGCCGACGACAGAACACTTACCGATGAAGAGGTGGGCAAGGCGATGAATAAGGTGCTTAATGGCTTGAAAAACAATCTTGATGCGCAGCTTAGAGAATGATAAAAACAAATTTTAATACCAAAAATTCAAAAGCGCCGGAAACGGCGCTTTATTTTATGATCTATTTAATCTGATTTTCTGCCATCTGTATCATACGTTTTACCATCTGTCCGCCTATAGGTCCACCTGTGTGTCCGTTTTCCCTTGCAGATACATCACCCTTGTAATGATCATTGTTTTCTTTAATGTTCTGGGTAAGTCCCAATTCGGTTGCCACTTCAATCTTGAATTGGGTAAGGGCCCCCCTGCTGTTCGGTACAACTGGAGTCTTTGGTGCCGACATTTTTATCACTCCTTCCGGATAAGAAATTTATTATTGCAATAATTAGTTTTAGCACAAATGAAAATAAATTACGTATTAAATATTTGAAAGGTTATCATCTATTCTTATAAATGCCATGAAGTGGGAACTAAATAGGTTGTGAAAAAAGATACACTATAAATTTTGTTCCCTCGCTCATATATGAGCGTCCACAAAAAAGTGTATCTATATTTTTCCTTAAACTCCCGGATTAAATAGGTTGTGAAAAAAGATACACTATAAATTTTGTTCCCTCGCTCATATATGAGCGTCCACAAAAAAGTGTATCTATATTTCCTTAAACTCCCGGATTAAATAGGTTGTGAAAAAAGATATACTATAATTTTGTTCCCCCGCTCATAGATGAGCGTCCACAAAAAAGTATATCTATTTTTCACAACCTATTATTATTACAAAATAATTACAATTGGGTTATTTTCATTGACAGATTATGCCTGCTTCAATATAATAACAATTAAATAATTTTTAGAAAACAATGGAAGGAGTGAGCTAAGATGACATGTTGTTTTATTAATAATGAAATTTTCAGTTCAGGTACCTGTGTTAAGCTGTTATTTGGTGTTAGGCGGCTCACCCCAAAAGGTTTAGCCTATTAACACAAATATTTTAAAGAATAACCAACAGGACTGAAACTGAAAACGTTTCGGTCCTTTTTATTTATTTAGACATGCTTGGATGCAAATTGGCATGTACTATGAAGAAAAAGTGCCTTGAAGTAAGGGGGTAATTTTATGTATCAAAATATGGATGAACTTAAAAAGAAAATATTGCAGAAGAATATGCTTTTGGACAGCATTAAGCACGTTGACAGCTCCAGCTGCGAAAGAGCCTTAAAGGTCAGGAATGAACTTGATAGTCTGCTGTACAGATACTACAAATCCTTAAATTGCAGCAGATAAAATATCATGTAGTAAAAATTTCAAACTTTTAAAAGGTCTTTAAAAAAAATATTAATATGGTATACTATGGTTATTGCAATTTACCAATGTAAATATTGACATTAAAGACCGGAGGTTAAATAGAATGCAAAAAATCACTTTCGATTATTCAAAAGCAGCAGGTTTTATTAATGAAGACGAAATTAAAAATCTCGGTAACTTTGTAAAATCAGCACACGAGATGCTTCATAACAAGACAGGTGCAGGTAATGACTATGTAGGTTGGGTAGACCTTCCGAAAAACTATGATAAGGAAGAATTTAAAAGAATCAAGAAAGCAGCTGAAAAAATAAAATCCGATTCGGATGCTTTGGTTGTTATAGGTATAGGCGGTTCCTACCTTGGAGCCAGAGCGGCAATGGAAGCTCTTTCCCATACTTTTTACAACACTCTTCCAAAGAGTAAAAGAGGAACACCGGAAATTTACTTTGTAGGTAACAACATTAGTTCCACATATATTACCGAACTGCTTGATGTCCTTGAAGGAAAAGATATTTCG
>JAUZPR010000065.1 GCA_030705825.1 Bacillota bacterium
AATCAAATAAATTTGAAAAATCGTTGAAGCGTTCGATATTTCAAATGAATGGCTGTACTATAATAATGATGTGGGAAAGTTGAATTAATTATTATTCTTTTGGTTATGTATAATCCTTTGTATACTTTTCAATGAAAGAAAGTATTTTTCGGACAAATACAGAAGTTTTTGACCCGATATATAATCTTCATATATCTTAATATCACGCTCTTCCAATTCTTTTCGAGTAGTTGTATTTGATCCCCATTCTTTTTTATTGCCTTCTTTTTTGGGTATATAGATAAACTCGCCGTCTACATACTCTTGAATCATCTCAAGCAATTCATCGGGGAGTATTTGGACTGCTTTCTTATAGCTCATTTTGCTCTCCTAAAAGTTATTTCTATTAGGAAATAGCAAAGGCTATTTAAACCTGCTTTTTAGCTATATAGCTGTTAATTGCAATAGCCTTTGCTATGCAATGGTAACGATAGGATTAAGCATATACTTACAAGCCTCCTTCTAAAAATCATGCTCTTGCTTTTCTTTTCTTTAGTACTGATCTTAAAATAAGCAGTAAAACCGCTACTACAATCAATCCCAGTATTATATATTCATATTGGTGGAATATGGGCATTACTTTTTTGCCGAATTGGTTTCCAAATTTATATCCAAGGAAGATCAACAGGAAATTCCATGGCAGCATGCCAATCAGGGAATATGTAATAAATTTTTTAAGATCCATTTTTGCTATGCCTGCAGGTAATGATATAAAGGTCCTTATTAACGGTATCAGTCTTCCAAAAAATACTGCGACAGAACCGTATTTAATAAAGGTTCTTTCTGCTTTATAGAAATGTTCTTCCTTGACAAAAAAGTATTTTCCGTACTTAAGAATGAAAGGCCTGCCGCCGTAATAACCCACGGTGTATGCAAGCAGTGAGCCCAAAACACTTGCTATGGCAGCAACAAGGTTGGCTCCTATTATACCCACTACACCATTTGCCGCCATTGTTCCGGCTATAGGGAGAATAAGTTCGCTTGGTATTGGTATGCATGCGCTTTCAAGAATCATTCCTGCTGCTATTCCAAAATAGCCTAGGGAATTAATTACATCAATTATAAAGTTTGCAATACTTTCAAGCATTATTTTCTCCTCATCATCCTTGCGGGTTATTTGTTCCCGTCATATTTGTCTCACTGTTTGATGGATTGTCTTTGGTTACATTGGTTAATGGTTTTTTTGTATTTGTCTTTGGTGTAGTTTTAGGTGTCTGTTTTGTTTTGTTGCTCTGGCTGTTAGATTTGCTATAACTGCCGCTGTTATTCTTATTATTGGTATTATCAGGCGTGTAAATACCTTTGGCCTGGAAATTCTCATCTATAATTTTTTGAGCGCCATTCATATCTATAACATAATACCAGCCATTTGAAAGATTTGCGTCTTTTCCAGGAAGAGTAAACATGCTTACATTGTCAGAGCTTACTTTCCCGAGGTTTTGCGAAAGTCTCATAACATCGTCGAACTTCATGTCGGTTTCCAGATCATTGAATACTATCCTCAGGACATTCTTAAGCTTTGGTATATTGCCGATAGTGCATTTCTGCCTTATTAGCTCGGAAATGAAGCTTTGCTGTGCAGCAATCCTTTTTATATCACTTCCGTCATAATACTTGTTTACCTTGCTGGTGTTATATTCCCTGAACCTCATGAACTGCTCGGCTTTTGCGCCATCAAGCAGCTGCTGTCCCTCTTTCAGATGTATGTGCAGGTTTTGTACGGGATCGTCCCTGTCCATATCTACTGGAACATAATATTCTACGCCGCCAAGCTCATCTATAATGTCTCTGAAAGCCGAGGTATCTATAAAAACATAATGCTGAATATTTACATTCAGGAAATTGCTTACGGTACTGATTGCAAGATCTGCTCCTCCAACTGGATATGCGGAATTTATCTTGGGTAAGCTTGACCCTTTTACATTTACTTTTGAGTCTCTGGGAATAGAGAGTATATTGATTTTACCTGTAGAAGGATTAAAGTTAACAAGCATCATTGTATCGGTATTATGATTTACTTTGTCTCCCCCAAGCACCAATATGTTTACAGGATCTTTATCCGAAACGAAGGGCGACATCAAATCGCTTAATAAATCTCCCTTGTTGGAATCATCCGATTTTGTGGCTGAAATATAGCTTAAGGCCAGAATGCCTGTTATAAAAAGGAATATGGAAATTATTATACTTACTGTAAAATAAAATTTTCTTGAATTCATACCAAACCCTCACAACTTAATACATATACTTTAATTGGAATAACTATTACTTTTTATTAAACGACGAATGAATACAACATAAGTTCCATATATAAATTTAAACTTATTGAATTAATTAGTAAAATCAAATATTATAATTATAAAAAAATATAGAATAATATTTAGAGGACTAATTTTCCAAAGCCACACGGTTTTAGTATATACCAATGATTTTGGCATTGTCAAATTTTTGGGGCCTTTTAGGATTTATTGACAAAAAAATATTTACAAGGAAAAAGTGATATGGTATAATCTTTTGGTGTGTATTACGGGTGTTCCTCTGTTATATGAAAATTGACATGGATGGTTTATATATTTTGTCAATGGACACGAACGCCTAGCAAGGAAGGAGGATAAAAAATGAATATTATTAAGGCACTTGAGCAGGAACAATTGAGATCCGATCTCCCTAAACTCGAGATAGGTGATTTTATTAAAGTTCATGTAAAGGTAAAAGAAGGAACCAGAGAGAGACTTCAGGTATTTGAAGGTACAGTCATCGCAATAAAAGGCGAGGGCATAAGGGAAACCTTCACAGTTAGAAGAATTTCATACGGAGTAGGCGTAGAAAGAATATTCCCGGTAAATTCTCCCAAGATTGATCATATTGATGTTGTCAGAAAAGGTATAGTAAGAAGAGCTAAACTGTACTTCCTCCGTGAGAGAGTCGGAAAGGCATCAAAGATCAAAGAAAGACTTGATGTTAAGCAATAATAACTATAAAATAAAAAGGGGACTTAATAAGTCTCCTTTTTATTTTGTATAATAAATATAACAGATTTTAAATAAAGGCTATTGAAAGTACGGGAGGTAACAATGAATATACAGTGGTTTCCAGGTCATATGGCTAAAACCAGAAGGCTTCTTACAGAAAATATCAAGCTTATTGATGTTATTATAGAACTTTTGGACGCAAGAATTCCACAAAGCAGCAAAAATCCTGATATGGATGATCTTTTGGGTACAAAGCCGAGAGTTGTTGTTTTTAACAAATCAGATCTAGCCGATGCTGCTGTAACTACCCAATGGATCAAGTATTACGGTAAAAAAGGCACCTTCTGCATACCTGCCGAATCAAGAAAAGGCGAAGGCATAAATCTTGTGAAATCTAAGCTCCGTGAAGTTATGAAAGAAAAGATAGAGCGGGAAAAACAAAAGGGAAGATTAATCAGGCCTATAAGGACAATGGTAGTCGGAATCCCCAATGTGGGAAAATCCTCCTTTATAAATAAAATCGCCGGAAAAGCAAGTGCGGTAACAGGTGATAAACCTGGCGTTACAAGAGGAAAGCAGTGGATCAGGATTAATGAGGAAATTGAGCTTTTGGATACTCCCGGCATATTATGGCCCAAGTTCGAGGATGAGAACGTAGGTTTGAATCTAGCTTATACCGGGGCAATCAAGGATGATGTTCTTGATTTAACAGAGGTTTCTGCAAGCCTGATGAAAAAATTGTCCGGGACTTATGAAAATGAACTTAAAAGCCGATACAAAATTGAGGATGTAAACAACTTGAACGGCCTTCAGCTTCTTGAAGCAGCAGGAAGAAAAAGAGGCTGTATTATTTCCGGCGGTGAAGTAGATTATAACCGGATTTCCGCCATAGTACTCGATGAGTTCAGAGGGGGAAAAATAGGCAGAATTTCTCTCGAAAAACCGGAATAATAAGTTAATGAGGGTCAAAATGAAAAAACCAACAATAAAAGAAATAGAAATGAAATTGAAGGATATAGAACCGCTAAAAGCGCCTGAATTTCTCAAGCAAATGCAGATAGAATATGGAATTGGACTGGATAGATTGATTGAGAAATATGACAGGCGAAAGCTGGCATATGAAGAAGAGATTCAGCGTTTCAACAGCATGTGTGAGTATGAAAAAAAAGCCTATGCATCCGGCGTTGAATATGTAGCAGGAATTGATGAAGCCGGCAGAGGTCCGTTGGCAGGACCTGTTGTTGCAGCAGCAGTAATACTTCCGAAAGATGTGTTCATTCCCGGACTGAATGACTCCAAACAGGTATCTTATGCCCAAAGGAACATTTTATTCGATGTAATAAAAGCCAAGGCAATTTCCTACGGAATAGGCATTATAGATGAAAAATGCATTGATGAAATAAATATTCTTAATGCTACAAAAAAGGCAATGGTTTCTGCAGTTGAAATGCTTGGCAGAAAGCCTGAAATTCTTCTGATTGATGCATTGAAACTTGACGATATAAATATAGAGCAGATAGATATCATAAAAGGCGACTGCAAAAGCATATCAATTGCAGCTGCATCTATAATAGCAAAGGTAACCAGGGACAGGTTGATTGAAGAAATGGATTCACTGTATCCCCAATATGGCTTTGCAAAGCACAAGGGCTACGGTACAAGTGAACATATAGAAGCAATCCGGAAATATGGGTTATGTCCGATACATAGAAGAAGTTTCACAGGCCATTTTACGGGCTAGAATTTTTTATTGTATCACTTTCCGGTAAGGGGTGAGTAAAATGCGGATCGATGGGTTATTTAACACACAACAGGGTGCGGCTTTAAAAGGCTTGACCGATATACTCAGCAGAGTCAATGTCGGAGATGTAATAAAGGCTCAATTAATAGAAGCCTCTGCAAACGAAGTCCTTTTAAAGCTTTTTGACGGCACTTCTGTTAAAGCTGCATTGACGGCTCCTCTTGATGCAAAAGCCGGAGACATTATTGATTTTACCGTAAAAGGCAAAAACAGCAGTAACCAGCTTATACTCGAAACTGTAAAACAGCAGGTCCCAAATACTTCTAATGACAGCCAGCTTGGAAAACTTCTTTCGGCAGAAGGAATAGAACCCGTCCAAACCAATCTGGATATAGCAAAAGAACTGAATTCCAACAACCTTCCGGTGACAAAAGAAGTATTCAACAAGGTCCTTGATTTAATGTCCAAGTTTAATAGTATGGATATTACTCCTGAAAAAGCCGTATTTATGGTTAAAAACTCAATTGCACCTACTTCAGAGAATATACAATCACTTAACAGGCTGGTAGATGAGAGGTTCAAGGTTACCGATTCGATCAGGAACCTTGTGGAGACACTTTCGGATATTAATGATGAAAGCCTGAAGGAAACTATAAAAAACAATCTGACTAAAATAGATGCCAAATATGATTCCGCACCCCGGGAAATTCAGGTAAAAACAAATCAAACAGCCGATTCCAAAGTGTTGATGCCAAAACAAGATCAGCAAGCTCCCGAGGATCAGGCAAAAAATATTCTTTCGAAAATTACGTCCAAGCTATCACCAGAAGTAGCTTCAGCCGCAGAGAAGCTGATAGATGAAACCGGTGTTCAGGAAAAGCTTGTTCAGTTGATTAAGAATCAGAATACACCTTCAGGTGAGACAGAAGCAAAAGCTGAAGATTTTATTATGTCGGAGCTCGAAAAGAATTCAGAAAAGCTTCCGTCAGATTTGAAAAATATTTCAGGTGCAATTTTAAAGGTGCTTCATGAAATTAAAAATGAAGGGACTGCCAATAATGCACAAGCTAAGGAGAACGATTTTAAAAATCTCCTTCATAAAGTTTTTTCAAAAACCATGCTTGACGTGGAAAACGGTGATTTAAAAAATCAGGGTGCTGTAAAAAATTCTTATAAGGAATTGTTTGAAAAGCTTGAATCGGTAAAACAGGATATTTTAAATTCTTCTCTGCCTGTAAAAGACCAGCTTATGGACAAAATTGATAATCTGCAGAACAATACCAGATTTTTAAATGAAATAGCCAACTATTCAACCTATATACAGCTTCCAGTCAATGTTAAAGGTAATGAGACAACAGCACAGCTATATGTTTTAAAAAGAGATCCAGGAAGAAAAAGGCTGGATCCCGAAAACCTGACGGTATATCTATCACTGGATACCCAAAATATTGGACAGGTTGATTCTCTTATAAATATAAGTAAGAAAAGCATATTGTTGAATTTCCGCCTTGAAGATAAAAAGTTCTCTGGAATATTCAAGGAAGGCTATAATGAATTATATGAAAGCTTGAAGGAAAAAGACTATAAGCTTGTTGGAATGAACTTCGGAAATATAGATACGGGCTTAAATCCTGTAAATGCTCATAAAAAATTCACACAAGAACTGAAAAGCAGCAGGGGTTCAATTGATTTTAAGATTTGAAACAAACGGAGTGATCTGACTTGAAGGAAAAAAACAAGGGCAAGGTAAAAGAAGCAGCTGCTTTAAGATATTCACCCGATAGCGATCGGGCGCCTAAAATAGTTGCCGTCGGTAAAGGGGAGATTGCCGAAAAGATTGTTGAAAAGGCAAATGAAAGTGATGTTCCCATTTATCAGGATGAAAAGCTAGCCCATACTCTGAACAGTTTCAATCTTGGAGATGAAATTCCTTCAGAATTATATGAGGTTGTTGCAGAAATTCTTGTATTTATCGGTAATATGGACAGAAACTACGGTGATGGAAATGGAAAAAGAAAATAACCGCAAGACCGGAAGCGCGGGAGAAGCTGCTGTAGTCGATTTTCTTCAGAAAAACGGATTTCAAATTATTATGTGTAATTTCAGATTCGGCAGGATGGGGGAGATCGATATTATTGCCAGGGAAAAGGAATTTATCTGCTTCATAGAAGTAAAATCCAGGAGCAGTCTTTTGTTCGGATATCCTTCCGAAGCTGTAGGGTGGAAAAAACGAGAAAACATTAAAAGACTGGCACAAATATTTATAAAACGCCATAAATTAGAAGATTCAAACATAAGATTTGATATAGCAGAGGTTATATATCAAAAGAAATCAAATGAATTTTTGCTTAAGGAATTAAATCTTATAAGAAATGCTTTTTAAAAGGAGAAACGACATGATTTTTGTAGATGCTCATTGTGATACAGTTTTAAAGCTGTTGGAAGAAGAAAACAGCAATTTGTTAAATAATAATTTTCATTTTGACATATTAAGGGCAAAAAGCAACGGAAATTATCTGCAATTTTTGGCATCGTTTATTGAGCCTTCCTATGGGCAGGCGTATTCGCTCCGTAGAGCCCTTCAGCTTATAGACAGATTATATAAGGA
Source organism: Bacillota bacterium (assembly GCA_030705825.1). GTDB lineage: Bacteria > Bacillota > Clostridia > Acetivibrionales > JANLFN01 > JAUZPR01. The sequence goes on from JAUZPR010000065.1 coordinate 7,358, forward strand.
AGCTGAAATACATAAAGACCATATGATGTTATGTTGTAATTACAATGATATAAATAAAGCGTTTTCTGTCAACAAGCTAGCAGGACTTATTTCAATAGAAGGTGGAGAAGCACTGCAGGGCGAAATCTCGGTTTTGAGATGCTTGTACAAAATTGGGGTAAGAAGCATATGCCTTACATGGAACCATAGAAATGAAATTGCAGATGGTGTTTCAGACGGTTCTACAGGCGGAGGATTGTCACCTTTCGGCAGGGAAGTAGTCAGGGAAATGAATTCTCTTGGAATGCTTATTGACGTGTCCCATCTTTCAGAAAAAGGCTTTTGGGATGTTGTTGAAAATTCAGAAAAGCCCATAATAGCATCCCATTCGAATGCAAAAGCCATATGCGACAACCGTCGCAATCTTACAGATGATCAGATACTGGCAATATCAAAAATCGGAGGTACTATAGGAATCAACCTCTATCCTGAGTTCCTGAACAATACCCAGGATGCATCCTTAAAGGATATAATACTTCACATTGAGCATATTGCTTCAATTGCAGGAAATGACATACTTGGGCTTGGAGCTGATTTTGACGGGATTGAATGTACCCCTCGGGATATTACAGGTGTTCAGGACATAGGCAAAATAATAGAAGAACTATACCGTTTAAATTATTCAGAGGAGTTTATAGAAAAATTTGCAGGGCAGAATTTTTTAAGAGTTATAAAAGAGGTAATAGGGTAAAACAAGAGCCCGTAATGATCTTAACTCCGGCCGATACAAATCTCTGTACACCTGCAAACAATCTTTCGACTGCCTGCAAGCGTTGCAAAACCTGTATCAACCTTTGCCCGTTTGCCAGGAATACCTTGGAAACCTGCTACAATACCAAGTGAAGATACTGCAACAGACCTCCAGTAAAGGACCGTGTACCTGTCCAGGGACTTCAGCATAAGCTGAAGGCTTGTCATACAGGAATGGACCAAAACCTGCGGAACCCCTAACAATCTTTGCTCGAACCTTATACATCCCTATCGACCGAATTAATATACAATAAGAAAAATCCAAAATGTACATTAACCCAGCCTTACAGGACATATTAGACCAAATAAGCATGAACGCCCAAACTACAACAGCATAAATACTTAATATCAGCATATAAGGCTCTTCTCTCCGACCTATATCAAGCCGCTAGACCTGATACAAATCTTTGACCGAATATTATAAAGCCGTTTAAGACCTTATAATACTCTTGGCTAAACCATCACGAACCCTTGCGATTATTATTGTATCCACTATCCTTTCTAATATTACTGGAATCATTTAGTATATTCTTTTGATATTTTTCTCATATCCTGCATCTGTAAAATCCAAAACTTGCAATTGAATAAATTAGTTTCTGCAGAAGAATTCCCGAGGTTTATTAAGTTATATAAGAATTTATATAGTTTATAAAAAATTTTTCAAAAAATATAATAATTTATCATGAATTTTTTGGATTATAAACTTGCATATTTCAATAGAATATATTAAAATAAATTAAAAAAGAGACTTATTTTGAAGTTTGGTAATTGCTTAAATTCAATAATAAAGTGAATTTTTTCATTTTTTTAATTTAAAAATATTAAAGAACAGGTTTCAAGGGGGAAACAAAAATGAATGCGTTTTCAGGTAAGAATGCAAAAGAACTTGAAAATTACCATGCTCAGTTGAAACAAAAGTATGATGAATATAAATCGAATAACCTCAAGTATGATATGTCCAGAGGAAAACCCTGCAAAGATCAGCTGGACTTAACCAATGAATTACTGGACTGTCTTTCAAGCAGTGATATATTAAAAGCTTCCGATGGAACCGACTGCCGTAATTACGGACTATTGGACGGCATACCCGAAGCAAAGGAACTTTTTTCACAGATGCTGGGGGTTAGTACCAAAGAAATAATAATTGGCGGAAACTCAAGTCTTAATATAATGTATGATACAATTTCAAGAGCAATTACACATGGAGTATTAGGCAGTGAAATTCCATGGGGAAAGCTTCCTAAAGTTAAATTTATTTGCCCGTCTCCAGGATATGACAGGCATTTTGCCATATGTGAGTTTTTTGGTATAGAAATGATTGTTGTAGATATGAAGGAAGACGGACCCGATATGGACAGGGTAGAGGAATTGGTGGCAAGTGATGAAAGCATAAAGGGAATTTGGTGTGTTCCAAAATACAGCAATCCCGACGGAATTATATATTCAGATGAAGTTGTCGACCGCTTTGCAGCATTAAAACCCAAAGCCAAGGATTTCCGCATATTCTGGGATAATGCTTACTGCGTGCATGATTTGACTGATGAACCCGAAGAATTGAAAAATATACTCGAAGCATGCAAAAAAGCCGGTAATCCCAATATGGTATTCATATTTGCCTCAACATCAAAAATAAGCTTCCCGGGAGCCGGAATATCGTTCTTCGCTGCTTCCGAAGAAAATATTAATTACAACAAAAAGCATATGTTCTTTCAGACAATAGGCCATGATAAGCTGAACCAGCTAAGGCATGTAAAATACTTTAAAAACATCGACGGTATCAGAAAGCAGATGAGAAAGCAGGCTTCAATATTAAAGCCAAAATTTGATGCCGTACTTGATATACTGCAAAAAGAGCTTGCAGGCAAGAACATAGCCTGGTGGAACAGTCCAAAGGGAGGATATTTCATAAGTCTTAATACTCTTGACGGCTGTGCGGCCAAAGTAGTAAAAATGGCAGCAGATGCAGGAGTTGTTCTTACAAAAGCGGGGGCTACTTTCCCCTATGGAAAGGATCCGAGAGACAGAAATATCCGTATTGCTCCGACATTCCCACCAATGGAAGAGCTTAAGACAGCTATTGAAATACTGTGCATATGCGTTCAGCTTGCAAGTATTGAGACAATAATTGGAAAATAGGAGTTTCAGAGTTAGTAGTTGGGGGTTAAGAGTAGTTAAGAAGTTGAGAGTTGAGGGTTCAGAGAAGTAAAGAAGTTCAGAGTTAAGGGTTCAGAGTTAATGGTTGAATTTGAAATCTGAACTGCGAACTCCTAACTCTGAACTGTTAACCGTTTACTCCGAACTAAATGTAGTTAGACTTTGATGATTGAAAAGGATTTTTGGCAGATGCCTCAAATCTTTTATCAATCTCATATTCATAAATGGTGGAGCCTTACAGCTCCACATTTTTTTTGCCTTTTATTACATTTAATAATAGAATTTTAGTAAAAATAAAGGTATAATAAATTTTGTCATATTTACAGGCTGTAACAGCGCAGCCTTAAAAAGTAAAGCATGGAGGTCTTAAACTTGAAAAATACATATGAAAGTCCGTTTAATGCAAGATACGCCAGCAGTGAGATGCAGGAACTGTTTTCACCTGATATGAAGTTCAAAACCTGGAGACGTTTGTGGATTGCTCTTGCCGAAGCTGAAAAGGAACTTGGCTTGAATATTACAGATGAACAAATAGATGAGCTCAAAAAATTCAAGGATGAAATCAATTATGAAGTAGCCGAAGCCAAGGAAAAGGAATTCAGACATGACGTAATGGCTCACATACATGCTTATGGAGAACAGTGTCCCGAAGCAAGAGGCATAATCCACCTTGGAGCCACATCCTGTTATGTAGGAGACAATACCGATGTAATAATAATGACCGAGGCGTTGAAGCTGGTTAAAAGCAAGCTTGTAACAGTTATGGGAAAACTTTCAGATTTTGCCATGAAATACAAGGAACTTCCTACATTGGGTTTTACTCACTACCAGCCGGCACAGCTTGTTACCGTTGGTAAAAGGGCCTGCTTGTGGCTGCAGGATCTGGTGATTGATTTTGAAGACCTGGAACATGTTCTGGAAAGTATGAAGCTTTTAGGACAAAAGGGAACAACAGGTACACAGGCTAGTTTTATGAATTTGTTTGAGGGAGACCATGAAAAGGTTAAAAGGCTTGAAAAGCTTATAGCTCAAAAGTTGGGCTTCAAAGATGTTTTTGCAGTTTCAGGACAAACCTATACCCGTAAGCTTGACAGCCGCGTTTTGAATGTACTTAGCGGTATTGCCCAAAGTGCATATAAATTCAGTAATGACATAAGACTTCTGCAGAGCATGAAGGAAATTGAAGAGCCCTTCGAGGAAAAGCAAATAGGTTCCTCAGCAATGGCATATAAGAGGAATCCTATGAGAAGTGAAAGAATATCTTCTCTTGCACGCTACGTAATTGTTGATGCTCTCAATCCTGCAATTACGGCGTCAACCCAGTGGTTTGAAAGAACACTGGACGACTCTGCAAATAAACGTATAAGTGTACCAGAAGCTTTTCTTGCAGTAGATGCCATTTTAAATATTTATATAAATGTAAGCGACGGTTTGGTGGTATATCCCAAAGTTATTGAAAAACATATTCTAGATGAACTGCCCTTTATGGCTACTGAAAATATTATGATGGAAGCTGTAAAACGGGGAGGGGACAGGCAGGAGATACATGAAAGAATAAGGTCTCATTCAATGAATGCTGCCAGAATGGTTAAACAGGAAGGAAAGCCCAACGATCTCCTTGAAAGAATTGCAGCAGATCCCATTTTCAAACTGGATCTCAATGAGCTTAAAGCAGTATTGAAACCCGAAAATTATGTTGGAAGAGCACCAAGACAGGTTGAAGAATTCATTTCGGATCATGTTAAACCCGTATTGGAGAAAAACCTTACTTCAGAAATAAAAGTTGATCTCAAAGTGTAGTTTTTGGACGTGTAAAGACAGGAGGACATCATAACCTCTTGTCTTATTTTTAACCCTCACCCCTAGCCCCTCTCCCGTTGCATCGTGAGAGGGGGACTTTTCCATTCCCACTATTACATCAATTTTCACATAAAAAATTTCAAAAACCTATATACCAATCTTTGTTTTTTATGTATAATATTCTTTACGTAATGATGTAATTACAACATTATATTATCTATTCCGGAGGTTTATTATGATAAACAAATACAGTAACGTACCGCTTTATTCCCAATTAAAGGAACTGATCATTCAAAAAATAGAGAGCGGAGAATACCCTGAGAACTCAAAAATACCTTCGGAACAGGAATTGTGCGACAATTATGATATAAGCCGTCCCACTGTAAGGCAAGCTGTCAGCGAGCTTACAAACAGTGGCTATCTTTACAAGGAAAAGGGGAAAGGAACCTTTGTTTCAAAACCTAAAACCTTTATCGATATCAAAAGCTATTCCGGCTTTACCGATTCCATTCTGGACAGTCAGATCCCAGGAGACAGGAACATAGTTTCATATAATGTTATCAAACCATACGAGTCTGGCAGGCTTTGTGAAATATTCAATGTACTGGAGAATTCAAATTCCGAGTTTGCTGAAATTAAGTATCTCACCGTAATGGACGGGGATGCAATGGCGGTAAATTCCTCTTATATACCAATAAGCTTGTTTCCGGATATTGTTAATGATATAAAGGACAGAAAGCCATCTTATGATATTATGCGCGGCAAATACCCACTGCTGCCGGTAAAGACTAAAAGTACAATGGAAGTCGTTTTTTCAGATACCGGCGTATCGCAGTTCCTTCAGATCCAGGTTGGACAGCCGGTTATTAAGATAGAAAATGTCTTATACTCCAAAAGCGGTCAGGCAGTTGAATTCATTGTAACAAGCTACCGCGCAGACAAATGCAGGCTGGTATTTGAGAATAATAAATAGTTTAACTTTCCCACCTCATTATTTCACATCAGCCGTTCATTTGAAATATCGAACGCTTCAGCGATATTTCAAATTTATTTGATGTTTATTCCACTTAGAACGGCTGCCTAATTCAAAGTGGGAAAGTTGAATAAATAAAAGAATATATGGAGAAATATATGAAGAACTTCGCTTTTGTATCGGATTTTGACGGAACCTTGACAGACAGGGATTTTTACCACATTGTTATAGATAAGTATTTGAAGGATTGGGGCAGAAATTTTTACATCGAATGGAAAAAAACTAATAAAATAAACGTAGATTTTTTAAACAGGATCTTCGGCTCCTTGAAGTTGACAGAAAATGAACTTCACGATGAAATACTGCAGCTTCCGTTTGACAGGACTGCAGTTTCCTTCATGGACAAGGTTAATAATGCCGGCGGCCGGTTCTATATTTTGAGTGCGGGTACATCCTACTACATAGAAATTCTTCTTAAGCATCTCAATATTTCAAACGTTTCGATAATTTCCATGAAGGGTATATATAAAGACGGCGGGATAAGTATAATACCGGATGAAAAAAGTCCATACTATTCTGATATTTTTGGTCTGGATAAAAAGAAGGTCATTGAAGAACTAAAAGAAAAACATGGCTTTGTATTCTTTGCAGGCGACAGTGAACCCGACCTGACAGCTGCCAAAACAGCCGATACGGCATTTGCAAAAGCTGAACTTGCAGAGCTTTTGCAAAAGGAAAACGGAAATTTTATACCTTTCAAAAAATACAAAGAAATAGAAAAATATCTGACAGATAAGGGATGGTTTGAATGAAGACTCAAGCTCACAGGATTTCAATACCGGTAATTTTGGAAGTAGGTCCGGGAAAGCTTGATAATCTCGGGCAGTATATCAAAAAAACCGGTATTTCAAAATATGTAGTATTTTACGGGCAGGGAATAAGGGAGATGTTTGGAGAAAAGGTAGCCCAATCCCTGTATTCGGATAATTCACTTGAGTTCCTCGAAGATCACGATTTTGACGATAACTTTATAGAAAAACTCATACCTGCTGCTTTCGCCATTCCTTCCCAGACTGAAGCCATAATAGGCATAGGCGGTGGAAAAGTACTGGATGTGGCAAAATATATTGCTTTCCTGAACAATCTTCCTTTTATAAGCGTTCCTACATCCACTGCACATGATGGTTTTGCAAGTTCGGGCTGTTCCCTTTATGTAAATGGTAGAAGGACCACGGTACATGCCAGGATGCCTTATGGAATTGTTGTTGATACCAGTATTATCAAGACGTCTCCGGAAAAGTTCATATTTTCCGGAATAGGGGATATAATATCGAAAATCACAGCAGTTTTTGACTGGCAGTTTGAAGAAAGTAAAGGCATAACGACAGTAGATGATTTTGCAGTAATGATGGCTAAAAAATCAGTTAACAGTATTGCAAGAATGCCTTTTGAAAGTATTAAGGAAGATTTCTTCATAAAGGAACTGGTAGACTCTCTTACAATGAGCGGCATTTCCATGGAGATCGCGGGAAATAGCGCACCGGCAAGCGGAAGCGAGCATCTGATTTCACATGCATTAGATAAATTGAATGAAAAGCCGCAGCTGCATGGAATCCAGGTTGGTATAGCTACATATATAATGGGACTTATACAGCAGCATAGGGTCGAAAGAATAAGTAAGTTCCTTACTCAAACAGGCTTTTTTGCACATGTAGGTACTCTCGGCCTGAAAGCAGCTGATTTCGAAAAAGCCATAGACCTTGCTCCTGAAATCAAACCGAACAGATATACTTACATTCATCTGGCTGAAAACCGTGAAAAGGCAAAAAAATTACTTTATGAAGACAGTATTTTAAAAGAAATATTGAAATAATACATTGTAATTGAGAAAATTACAAATAATAAATTAGCTTAATAAGTTTATGTTGATTATTGGTATCCTGTTATTTAAGGTTTTTACTTATGATAATGGGAATTTTTATAATGACGGAGCAAATTTAATGGCAATACACGTTATTCTAATTATTAGAGCTTTATATACAGGATTGTTCACAGGAATAGTTATTGCAATACCAATGGGACCGGCAGGTTTCGAGTCGGTCAGATGGACGCTTTTATACGGCTTGAAGCAGGGTATTTTAGTCGTTATAGGAGCACTCATAGCAGACAGTGTAGATGTTATGTTAATTAACTTTGGCTTACTTGATTTGATTGAAACCAACAAGCTTTTAGAGGTTTTCTTCTGGCTTTTGTCGGGTGTAATAATTTTTTTCGTAGGTTCCAGAGCAGTAAAAAGCCTGAAGGAAAGCACCGAGACCCAGGAACAAATACTTGAGAAAAAGGAAATAAAATCAAAACCCTTGCTTACAGGCTTTATTATAAATTTCTCCAATCCCATGACACATTTCTTCTGGCTGACCCTCAGCAGTACAGTTATCAGAGTGTGGCGCAGTGCGGGAAGGCTTCCTTATTTTGTTTATGCAGTATCCTTGCTGGTAGGTATGTTTATAAGCCTTTTTGCAATAAATTATCTGTCAACCAAGGGTAAAAAGTTCAAGGTTCCAAAGCTTTCAGGAAAATTCACGTCAATACTTTCATACGGTATATCGGCTTTAGGAATAGGCTTTTTTTCATATGGGATATATGTACTTTACGTTTACATAACAAAACGTGTTTGACATATTAAAGTCAGCATTTCTAAATTCAATCTCAGTTTATTAATATAATAATTATTTTCGAACATCTTTGAAATATACAGTTAATCATACCTATATAAAACTTTAAGCTATTTATCCTCGATAACAGGAAAATGAGACCATTGCGTGATTGATTATTAATAGTTAGTATATATTTATGGCGCAATTATGTTAACTTATTATAAGCATTATTAATTACAATTAATCTATAGGTGAATACAAATGATAAATATATTAAAAAATAGATTCACAATATTACTGATTGTGTTTATAACAGTCTTTTCAGTTATGGCTTATCAGATTTTCAATTTACAAATAGCAAACGGACAGTATTATGACACTCAATCCCAGCATAAGCTTCTCAGCAACAGGGAAGTAGTAGCACCCAGAGGAAAAATAACCGACAGAAACGGTATTCCCATAGCAGAGAACGGCTTAAGCTTCATAGTTCAGATAACAAAAACCAAAATAAAAAATGCCGATTTCAATGCCATGCTTTTAAGGCTCGCAAATATTTTTGAAAAAAACAAGGTCTCATATGGAACTACACTTAGAAAATATTTGTCTGTTAATCCTGTAAGCTTCGGACCGTTAATCAAAAATACCGATTCGGGTATCAAAACCTGGATAAAACAAAGCGTACTTGCATCAAAGGATGCACAAGATCTTCATACTGCACAGGATATGTTTGATTATTTCAAAAACAAAAGATTTTTAATAGATCCTTCTTATTCAGATGCTGATGCCTATAAAATAATGCTCATAAGATATGATTTGTCAATGGGCGGATACAGTTCAATAAACCCTGTTATAGTTGCTACCGATGTAAATTCGGCTACTGTAGCCGAAATTGAAGAAATGCATGATGATTTCCCCGGTGTTTCTACAGATGCCGAACCGGTCAGATCATATGCAGACGGTGCAGATATAGGTAATGTACTGGGTTATGTAGGTGCTATAAATCCCGATGAATACAGCAAATTAAAAAACAGCGGTTATAATCTTAATGATTCTATAGGCAAGGACGGAATAGAAAAGGAAGCTGAAAAATATCTAAAGGGAACCGACGGAGTTAAAACTATCGAAGTTGATACCAGCGGAAGGCAGACCGATGAAGTAAACCAGCATCCTCCGATTCCGGGAGACGATGTACAATTGACAATTGATATGAATATGCAGAAGATAGCAATGGATTCTCTTAAAAGAAATATTGATATAATAAAGAACAGACAGGGACCAACCGATGTTCCCGGCAATCTGGGAGATGCAAATGCGGGAGCTGTAGTGGCAATGGACGTAAATACTGGAGAAATACTTGCCATGGCAAGCTATCCAAGCTACGATCCTACGTTGTTCCTTTCACCTCCGACAGATAAGGATGCTCAGAAGTCAATAGCAGCACTTTACAGTGCCGGCAGCGGAAGTCCGACTTTTAACAGGGCTATTGCAGGAAGATATGCACCAGGATCTACTTTTAAACCGATTGTGGGTATAGCAGGCCTTGAGGATGGAATTATAACTCCTGATTATATTGTTGACGATACCGGTGTAATGACAGTGGACGGCATGAAGTTCTATTGTATGGAATACAAGGATGGCAAGGGTGCCCATGGTCCTATTAATTTCAGCAAGGCTTTGGCAGTATCTGATAACATTTATTTTCATACCGTTGGTCTTATGGATGGTATAGACAGAATAGACAAGTGGGCAAATTTGTTTGGGCTTGGAAAACTTACTGGCGTGGATTTACCGGGTGAATACAAGGGAATACTTGCAAGCCCTGCGTTTAAAAAAACCATAAATCCTTACAGATGGGGGAGGGCAGACACTGCCCAGGCATCAATAGGTCAGCTGTACAATGCGTTTACTCCCATAGAACTTGCAAATTACATGAGTACGCTTGCAAACGGGGGAAAGATGTTTACACCTCATTTGATAAAGAATGTTACAAAACCTGACGGAACTCTGGTTAAGAGTGAAGATGAAACCTTTAACCAGATACCTTTGAAAAAATCCACACAGGATGCAACAAAACAGGGAATGGTAGCTGTTACTAACTCTGAAGATGGTACTGCCGTAAGCGTTTTTAAAGACTTTCCTTTTACTGTTGCAGGTAAAACGGGTACAGCTGAAACAGGGGATACTACTCACTCCAATAATGGTGTGTTTGTGTGCTATGCTCCGGCCGATAATCCTAAGATAGCAGTGGCTGTAGTTATTGAAAGAGGTGTTTTCGGATATTTTGCTGCACCTGTAGCTAAGGATATTATGTCAGAATATTTCAAACTCAACGGTAGCAGCGCTGTCGGAGAAACAGCATCACCTAATGATATTACATTTACACAATAATCCAACGTGGGAAAGTTAAATAAGTAAATTATATAATTGCTTGTTTATTATTTATGTAAAGTTGGTATTTTTTATATAAATGAGTACTTAACCGGAGGGATTAATATGTCATTCAAATGGAAAGACGAATACAGCGTTAATGTAATAGAAATTGACAATCAGCATAAAAGACTGCTTGAGCTTGGAGATGAGCTTGTAGATCTTGCAATGGGTAACCAGGATATTGATTATTATGATAATATCGTCAGAGTATTGGAAGAATTGAAAAACTATACTGTTTATCATTTCGGTTATGAAGAAGAAATGATGAAAAAGTATAATTATAATGGAAATGAAAAGCAATCGTTTGAACATATGTTTTTTATAAAGAAGGTTGAAAAACTGGTACGTAGGGATGTTGACGGGCAGCAGCGGGAAGTTATTATGGACTTGCTGAATTTCGTAGCAGACTGGATTTCAAGCCACATATTACTTGAGGATAAGAAATTCGGTGAGTATTTGAACAGCATAGGATTCAACTAGGAAATAGATTTAGAGAGACCAGTTTAACACTGGTCTTTTTTTACGCAAGGTAGCTATACTGAATTAAGCTATGTGAGGAATAAAATTTTACTATTAATTACACGAAATAAA
>JAUZPR010000066.1 GCA_030705825.1 Bacillota bacterium
TCGACATATTTGGGTTCTGTACCGAATATCCTGACGCCTATGTCGTCGAGGTACTTTGTAAGTTTTATAGCCGTCTGACCTCCGAACTGTACTATAGCACCCTCAGGCTTTTCGGTTTCGATTATATTTTCTACATCCTCACCTGTCAGAGGCTCGAAATAAAGCCTGTCGGACGTATCAAAATCGGTACTTACCGTCTCAGGGTTATTATTCGCAATTATTGTCTCATAGCCTTCTTCTCTTAATGCCCATACCGAATGCACCGAGCAGTAGTCAAATTCAATTCCCTGTCCTATCCTTATTGGACCTGACCCTATTACTAGAACCTTTTTATTTTTGGATTCCTTAACCTCTGTATGTTCGTCATAAGTCGAGTAATAGTATGGTGTAACAGCTTCAAACTCTGCCGCACATGTGTCAACCATCTTGTACACAGCTTTTACTCCAAGCTCTCTTCTCTTTTTAAGGACATCCTTCCTGTCGCTTCCGGTATACTTTGCTATTATTGAATCGGGGAACCCGTGCTTTTTGGCTTTTCTCATAGTATCCCCATCAAGATTATCCAGCTTCAAGGTCTTCAGTTTTTCTTCCATGTTTACAAGCTCCTTGAACTTGCACAGGAAGAATTCATCTATTTTTGTAATGTCGTAAATTTTCTCTATCGGAATTTCTCTTCTTAAGGCTTCTGCAATTACAAGCATTCTTTCATCGTTTACATCCTTAAGCTTTGTAACTATCTCCGAGGTTTCAAGCTTTTTGTAGATATCCTGTTCAAGAGTGAACAGCCCCAGCTCGAGAGAACGTATTGCCTTCATAAGTGCTGCCTCAAAGGAGCTGCTTATTGCCATTACCTCTCCGGTTGCCTTCATCTGAGTTCCAAGAGTCCTTTTTGCTTTTACGAACTTGTCGAAGGGCCACTTTGGAATTTTGACAACAACATAGTCCAAGGTAGGTTCAAAGCAAGCATAGGTTTTACCCGTAACCGCATTCTTAATTTCATCCAAGCCATAGCCTATGGCTATTTTGGTTGCAACCTTTGCAATAGGATAGCCTGTTGCCTTGGATGCAAGTGCCGATGAACGGCTGACCCTTGGATTAACTTCAATTACCGAATATTCAAAGCTTGTGGGGTGAAGTGCAAATTGAACGTTGCAGCCGCCTTCTATTCCAAGCGCAGATATAATTTTTAGTGATGCGGTACGCAGCATCTGGTATTCCTTATCGGTCAGTGTCTGTGACGGTGCCACAACTATACTGTCTCCGGTATGGACTCCTACGGGGTCTATGTTTTCCATGTTGCAGACAGTAATTACATTTCCCTTTCCGTCTCGCATAACTTCATATTCGATTTCCTTCCAGCCTGAAATACACTTTTCAATCAGTACCTGGTTAACCCTGCTGAGTCTTAAGCCGTTGCCGCATATCTCCTTCAGCTGCTCTATGTCATAAGCTATACCGCCGCCTGTACCTCCCAATGTATAAGCCGGCCTTACTATAACCGGATATTCTATTTCTTCTGCAAAATTCAGGGCATCCTGGACAGTATTTACAACCTTGCTTGCTATGCAGGGCTCATTGATTCTTTCCATTGTATCCTTGAATTCCTGCCGGTCTTCAGCCATTTTTATAGCTTCTGTTGCAGTACCCAGAAGCTTTACTCCAGCCTCTTCAAGAAAACCTGATTCTGCAAGCTCCATAGCCAGGTTAAGTCCTGTTTGTCCCCCAAGTGTGGGCAGTATGCTGTCAGGTTTTTCTTCGCGAATTATATTTTTAACCAATTCGGCATTCAAAGGTTCTATATAAACCTTGTCAGCTATATTGGTATCTGTCATTATCGTTGCCGGGTTGCTGTTTACAAGTACAACCTCGATTCCTTCCTCCTTAAGAGCACGGCATGCCTGAGTTCCCGCATAGTCAAATTCTGCTGCCTGTCCTATTATGATAGGTCCTGATCCAATTACTAGTACTTTTTTTACATCCTCACGTTTAGGCATTTTGTGACCTCCTTTTCTTCATCATAGCAAGGAATTCATCAAACAGATAAGCCGTATCGGCCGGTCCCGGCGATGCTTCGGGATGGAACTGCACAGTGAACATATCCGAATCCAGGTATTTTATTCCCTCGATGGTTCCGTCGTTCATGTTTCTATGGCTTACTACCATTCTGTTTTTGTCCAGTGAAGCTTCTACTATTGTATATCCATGATTCTGGGAAGTTATATATGTCATATCCTTTTTAAGATCCTTAACCGGATGATTACAGCCGCGGTGCCCGTATTTCAGCTTTTCAGTATCTGCTCCATTTGCAAGAGCAGTCAGCTGATGTCCGAGGCATATTCCGAATATGGGCCTTTTTCCCATAAGCTGCTTTAATGTACTTATTTCCTCAACACAATCCTTCGGGTCTCCAGGTCCGTTGGAAAGCATTATTCCATCAGGATCTATAGCTAAAATTTCTTCGGGTTTGGACCATGCAGGAAATACATGTACATCGCAATCCCTTTTCAACAGTGATCTTACTATATTTTGTTTGATTCCATAGTCTATCAGAGCAACCTTGAAGCTGTTTCCCTTATAATGAACAACCTCCTTTGTTGTTACCTGAGTTACGGGGCATTTTATTTCATAAGTTTTAATTTCTACTTCCTTTTTACTGAAATCAAAATCCTCCCTGGTTGAAATGATGCCCTTCATGGTTCCCTTGTCTCTTAAAATCCTTGTAAGGGCCCTGGTATCTATTCCTTGCAAGCCTATGATGTTATTTCTTTTAAGATATTCGTTAAGAGATTCCATGGACCTCCAGTTGCTTGGAGTCGTACAAACCTCCCTTACGATAAACCCTCTTACCTGAGGATGAGCAGACTCTATATCTTCTTTATTTATCCCATAGTTGCCTATGAGTGGATATGTCATCGTTACAATCTGACCGCAGTATGACGGATCGGTCAAAACCTCCTGATACCCTGTCATACCTGTATTAAAAACTATTTCACCTATTATCTCACCTTCAGTTCCAAAGCTTTCACCACGAAATATACTTCCGTCTTCCAGTGCAAGAACTGCTTTCATCCAATCACCCCTTATGTTAGTTGACAGTTGATAGATAATAGATTATAGTAAATCCATTTATCAAGCATATCAAACAGCTTTTATAACTATAATCTATAATCTATTAATTGCCTTATTTATATCTTCTCTCATTCTTTCTGCTTCAGCTCTGGCTGCTTCTGCGTATGAGCTTTCGTCGTACTTGTCCTTCCATGCTTCGGCCTTATAGGCGCACATTATGCTTCTGGATGCATTTACTATGGCTCCAAGACCGTCCTTGTTGAAGGAATGTGACGCATCCTTTGCAGTTCCGCCCTGGGCGCCGTATCCGGGTACAAGTATATATGCCTTTTTCATTAAGCTTCTTAAAATTTTAGCCTGGTTGGGGTAGGTTGCTCCAACTACTGCGCCTACACTGCTGTAACCGTATTTTCCTACTGCATATTGTCCCCAATCGGAAACATATTCGGCCATTACTTCATAAATGCTTTTGCCATGATCTGTAACCAGGTCCTGAAGCTGACCTGAAGAGTTATTCGATGTTTTTACCAGGACAAAGATTCCTTTATCATACTTTTTGCAATCTTCTATAAAGGGTTTGATTCCGTCAAAGCCCAGATAGGGGTTTACAGTAAGTGCATCGGCATCAAAAGCGCTTTCAGTAGTCTCGCGGTCCAGAGAGGTTTTTCCAAGGAAAGCCGCTGAATAAGCTTCGGCTGTGCTTCCTATGTCATTTCTTTTCCCGTCTGCTATGACCAGAAGTCCTTTTTGCCTGGCATAATCCGATGTTTCCTTAAATGCCTTTATTCCTTCTATTCCGTACATTTCATAGTAGGCGAGCTGCGGTTTTACAGCAGGTACTATATCGCAAACGGTATCAATAAGGCCCTTGTTGAATTCTATTATGGCTTTTGCCGCCCCGGTCAGATTCTTTCCATATTCAGAGAAACATTTTTCCTTTATAAAACCGGGTATATAATCAATCTTGGGATCCAGCCCAACCACTGAAGGATTGTTTTTCTTTTTTATTTCATCAATCAAGCTATCAATAAACATTTTATTATCCTTTCGTAGCAAACATCGTTTATTTGAACAAAACCTTTTCTCTGACAACTACCTGTCCGTCAACTATTGTATAATACACTCTTCCGCTTAGCTTAAAGCCGTTAAACGGAGAGTTTTTGCTCTTGGATTCGAATTTATCTGTATCAACTATATATTCTTCATCGGCATCAAATATTGTAATGTCGGCGCTTTTCCCAACTTCCAGGGAACCCTTGTTCAATCCCAGCATTCTGGAAGGATTTACACTCATTTTCAATACCAACTGCTCCAGTGTAAGTACTCCTGTTTTTACAAGCTTTGTTATTGCAAGTGGAAGAGCTGTTTCAAAGCCTACTATGCCGCTTGAGGCTATATTGAATTCCACATTTTTTTCGTCTATATGGTGCGGTGCATGGTCTGTTGCTATAATGTCAATGGTTCCGTCCTTTAATCCCTCAATAACGGCATCCACATCTTTTCTGCTTCTTAGTGGAGGATTTACCTTTGCGTTGGTATTGAAGCCCTCGCATGCCTCGTCTGTAAGTGCGAAGTAGTGTGGACAGGTCTCAGCCGTCACCCTGACTCCCCTTTTCTTTGCCAGGCGTATTAATTCTACAGACATTTCAGTACTGACATGTGCTATGTGAACCGGGCTGTTTGTATATTCTGCAAGTATTATCTCTCTGGCTATTGCAATTGATTCCGCAGCTGATGGTATGCCTTTCAGGCCCAATACCGTTGACATGTAGCCCTCGTTCATAACACCTTCATCCGAAAGCTCCAGGTCTTCACTGTGAGATATTATCATGGTGTCAAACATGGATGCATACTGCATTGCTTTTTTCATGAGGGAAGAGCTTTTTACCGGCTTTCCGTCATCTGATATTGCAACTACCCCGGCAAATTTAAGTTCTCCTATTTCGGACAGTTCCTCTCCCTTTTGACCTTTGGTTATTGCGCCTATAGGGTATACATTAACTGCTCCGTCCTGTTTAGCCTTATTAAGTATATATTTGACCACCGTTTGGTTGTCGATTACCGGATTTGTGTTGGGCATACAGGCTATTGAAGTGAATCCGCCCACTGCGGCGCTTCTTGTACCGCTTTCGATATCTTCCTTGTATTCAAATCCCGGATCCCTTAAATGGCAGTGGGCATCAACCAGCCCTGGAACCACATATTTACCTTGTGCATCTATTATATCACCGTTTGTTATTTCTAGGTTCTGACCTATTTCTGATATTTTTCCGTCCTCTATTATAATGTCAAACTTTCCGTTCCTACCCGATAAAGGATCTATAAGGTGTCCATTGCTAATTAATGTCCTCATTTGGGCCCCTCCTTGTCAAAAGGTATAATAAAGCCATTCTGACTGCTACTCCGTTTGTTACCTGTTCATTTATAAAGGATTGGTCGCAATCCACAACAGATGTTGAAAGCTCCACACCCCTGTTTACAGGACCTGGATGCATGAGCAGCGCATCTTCCTTGGCTAGCTTCAATCGTTTTTCATCAATTCCGAAAAACCTTGAGTACTCTCTGATTGTCGGGAACAAACCCTTTTTCTGTCTTTCAAGCTGAATTCTAAGTCCCATAACCACATCCGCATCTATCAATGCTTCCTGAACCGTATTGAATACTTTTATACCGGTATTCTCAAGTCCCGGCGGAATTAAGGTTGCCGGTCCTGCCACACTTATTTCAGCACCCAGCTTGGACATTCCCCAAATGTTGCTTCTTGCCACCCTGCTGTGGTAAATATCGCCTACGATGGCAACTTTAAGTCCCTTCAGACTTCCCTTTCTTTCGACTATCGTAAACATGTCCAGCAAAGCCTGTGTCGGGTGTTCATTCATACCATCACCGGCGTTTATTACAGAAGCCTTTACATTTTTTGCAAGGAGATGAGGAGCACCGGACATGGGGTGCCTGATTATTATAACGTCAGTACCCATCATATCAATGGTTTTGCCTGTGTCTATCAGTGTCTCTCCCTTTGCCACACTGCTTGAGGATGCCGAAATGTTGGCCGAACTTGAGCTCATATACTTTGATGCAAGCTCAAAGGAAAGTCTTGTCCTCGTACTGTTTTCATAAAACAGTGTTACTATTGACTTGCCTTGCAGGTGTGCGGTTTTTTTGTTATTAGATTTGATTACATATTTCATTGTTTTTGCAGTATCAATTATGTTCATGATATCTTCTGCCGACAGTTCCTTCAGTCCTAGCAGATCTTTTGATTTAAAAACCATTACATCACCCCGAAACATATTTTTGTTTATTGATAAAAAAATAGTAAGGACAATATCCTTACTATTCTGAGAAGTCTATCAAATACCCAATTGAAATTTTCCGAATAATATCTGAGAAAAAAGGAATACAAAGCTTTTGAGCTTGATTGTTTTTGCTTAACACCTTGATCATCTGTATTCCCTTCCTTTCTATATTTTATAGTAAATAGCCTGTTATAAATCGCTGATTGTAACTATGTTCATACCGTCAAACTGTTCCAGCTTGACATGTATTATCTCGTTCTTTGAGGTAGGAACATTTTTACCTACATAATCGGCTCTGATAGGAAGCTCTCTATGACCCCTGTCAATCAGTATTGCCAGTTGTATCATTACTGGCCTTCCGATATCCATGACAGCGTCAATTGCTGCTCTTACAGTTCTTCCGGTATATAGGACATCGTCTACCAGAATAATTTTTTTATTCCTTACCGGAAAGTCAATTTCAGTCCTGTTTACTATCGGGTGCTCTGCAAGCATACTTAGGTCATCCCTGTAAAAGGTTATATCCAGAATGCCTACCGGAACATCCTTGTCTTCCACCTCTTTTATCTTCTGAGCAATCATCTTTGCCAGAGGAACACCTCTGCGCTGTATTCCGATTAAAGCAACATCATCTACACCTTTATTTTTCTCAATTATTTCGTGTGCAATTCTTGTCACTGCTCTTAAGATGCTGCTTTCATCCATTATCTCAGCCTTATCGATCATATCAACCACTCCGTAGCCTTAATTTATTTACCAAAATAAAAAACTTCCACCCAGATGGAGGAAGTATGGTTTCTACAGCAAAGGAAAACCTTCTTAAATGTGTTGATAAAACCTTTTAAGCCTCTCTGGACTAAATTAAAGGTGCATTATTATGTTTGTAAATAATATAGCATAAATCAATTTGATTGTCTATAAAATTATTGTAAAACATCACCTGATTTTTCAAAATGATTTTCTTGGCTTAATTTACTGATAAAACCATTTATTTCATATTGAAGATGTTCCTTATCAAGCTTATTGTTGCCATCATAATTTTCAATGGGAAAGAAAGCATGCAGGTTTACAATTTCTCCGGGCTTTATATTAAGCTTGTTTAGTTTTGCCTCAACCTTGCATTCATTCTGAACACGTCCGTTTGTTATTTTAATTGGATAGCTTAAATATAATGAATTTTGAATAATCGTGTACGAGCTTCCGTTTGTCAGCTTTATGGAATAGTTTGTTCCAGATGGCTGAACTGATGTATTTGTAATCTGAACTGTTATCTTATTAATTTCAGAGCTTATTTTTTTAAAGGAATTGCTGGAACAGCCACAAAAGCACATCAGTATTAACACAGACAAAAGAAATAATATAAATTTACGCTTCACCTAAAAGCACCTCCAGTTGAAACTTATTATACCTTAAAAACTATATACTGCCTGTCTTCAAGCTCAAAGCTGTCCCCTAATACAAATGATTTCAGGTCAATTTCCATATCCAGTTGTTTATTTCTATCCTGACCTTCCTCACCGATCCAGCATTTATACAATTCCATTCCTCTGCCGATCCCTGCATTTTCTTTGATAAATTCAAACAGCTTGCAAATACATTTTCTATTAGCTTTAAAATTTGATGGAAACTTATTTTTCAGCATTTCATTTAAATAGAAATCTCCCCAACTTGCAGAAAGCTCATATATAAATTTATTTTTGAACTGTTTTCCAATTTCTTTTTCATCAACGCTTAAGTCTCTGATTACAATACCCGCTGCATCCTCATAGGTATCAAACTGTTCAACCTCATCTTCACTCAGATTTTCCATGACGTCTGATAAATCAATTATTTGATCCAAAGGGATACAACCCTCAGGAGGCTTCTCAGATTTAAAGGTTATAACTTTGGCAGCTTTCTTTAAAGGTGTTATAGGTAGTTCCCTGTCTGAGGCAATATATAGAACCGAACTCATAAAATCTCCTTATTTTTCTTAATAAAGCTTGTAATAACAATGTATCCCAGCAATATCTGAACGAAATTCATGAATGGCTTCTGCAGCATAATTTCATTGGGTAACAGGTCTGTCAAATCAATTAATATTCTAATATTGGAGTGGTAGAAGAAATAATAAAGGCTTAATATAAAGCTTGGTACCCCCACGATCAATAATCGTGTCGTGTTTAGCTTCCACATGCCTGTTCCTTTTTTCATTTTAATAAAATGTTCCATGCCAAGTAAAACTCCAAAAATTGTGTTTACACAAAATGGAACCAATCCTGCTACATAAAAATCAATACTTCCTGTTGTGTTTGAATGGGAGTTGATTTTATAATATATGAATGCGGATAAAGAGATATAAACAAATATGCAAACTACATAGATCAAATACCTTTTCCACTCTTTCATACTGACTGCACCTCCAAAACAATTCATATATAGGATTTTATGACTAATTCTGTATACGTTACCAATTATTATAACATATATTCTCGTAACAAAAAAACACCCTTTCATTTTGGGTGTTTATTTTCCTTCCCTTAATTCGCTTAAAAGCCTTTCGAAATATTCGGGAATCTCTGATTCGAATTCCAGATATTCACCTGTTATCGGATGTTCAAAGCCCAGTAGCTTAGCGTGCAGCGCCTGTCCATTCAAATCGTATTTCTGCTTTTTTCTTCCGTATACTGTATCGCCAACGACAGGATGACCTATATATGACATATGAACCCTTATCTGATGGGTTCTGCCGGTTTCCAGTGTTACTTCCACATAGGTAGTGTTTTTGAATCTTTCCAGCACCTTAAAATGTGTAACTGCTGTTCTGCCATTTCTCAGATTTACAGCCATTTTTTTTCTTTCAACCGGATGCCGGCCGATAGGTGCGTCTATCTTTCCGGATTCCTCATGTATTATCCCTTCAACCACCGATATGTATTTTCTGTTTATATCGTGAGTTTTAAGCTTTTCAGATAAAACCTCATGAGCTCTGTTCGATTTTGCAACTACAAGCACACCCGAAGTATCCTTGTCTATCCTGTGAACTATGCCCGGCCTGATTACTCCGTTTATATCCGACAGCCTGTCACCGCAGTAATTCATGAGGGCGTTTACAAGTGTACCGGTATAATTTCCCGCAGCCGGATGAACAACCATACCCTTGGGTTTATCCACAACTATGATGTCATCATCTTCAAAAAGTATCTTAATATCTATTTCTTCAGGCTTTACATCAAGCTTCTTGGGCTCGGGTACCTGTACTGTAACCCTGTCCGAAATCTTCAATTTATAATTTGACTTGACTGCCGAATTATTAACCTTGACCATTCCATCGTCAATCAATTTCTGGATGTATGAACGGGAGAATTCCTTTATTTTAACTGCAAGCCAAGTATCGATCCTTGTTCCCGATTCATCAGTCTGTAATTCCATTTCCTTCATATTGTCCAATAATATCAATACCTATCTTATTTTATATTTAAATCTTCTTGCATTCTTTTGCATAAACAACACATATACGGCTAATAGTATCGTACCTACTACAACCATTGAATCTGCCAGATTAAATACCGGAAAGTTGTATGACCAGAACTTAAGCTGCAGAAAATCTGTTACATAACCATGTAATACCCTGTCTACTAAATTTCCCAATGCTCCACCAATAATTAAGGAGAGTGAGAATTTCAAAAATCTGCTGTTTGATCTGTTAATTATGATTGCCATTACCAGAACCGCTAAGACAGTAAGTATAATAAAAATATATCTTCCGTTCTGAAAAACACCCCATGCGGCTCCTGAATTTTTCCAATGAGTTATATAAAAAAACCTGTCTATTATTGTTACTGAATTTTCAAAGGGTATTAGTTTTGTAACCAGGAATTTTAACGCCTGGTCAAGTACAGCTGCTGCGGCAACTACAACTACCCATATCATTTTACCACATCCCCGGTATTTATATTTGCATTATACACTCTGCGTCAATTGCTGTAAAGGCGCTTAACTTTATACTGGTCAACCAGGTATATACCATCCTGTGATATCGTTGTACAAATCCGCATAATATGGACTTAGGTCGCCTTTAATTCTCTTATTATATAAAACCGCATTATCATAGTAAAAAAGTCCGATGTACGGTATCTCATCATTTATAATGTTGTTTAAGCTTGAATACGACATTTTTTTATTCTGATTATCGTTTGTATTCAGTATCTGTCCCAGCAAGCTGTCTACCTGTGTGTTGCTGTAACCTGCGATATTTTTTCCGGTAGCAATTTCAGAGCTGGCATATTCAAATGATAAATCTGGTCTTGATGCAGAACTTACGCCAACAATTGCAATATCATACTGCTTTGAACTTATCTGTTTAAATTCCTGATCAAAGGGCAGCTTCTGAATATTTACGTTAATTCCTGCCTCTGCAAGCTGTGCTTTAATATCGTCTGCTATTTTTGACCTTGTTTCATTATCGTCATTTACAAGCAAATTCAAGGTTAATTCCCTGTAAACACCGTTAATATTCTTATAATTTACTCCGTTGCTTACTTTCCATCCGTTCTGTGACAGTACTTCCTTTGCCTTGTTCACATCATGGGTATAAGTATAGGTCAAGGATTCACCAAGCCAGCTGTTCGGGAATATTGGAAGTTGTGATTCTGTAGCTCCGCCAGAGGCTACGTCGTTGATAATCCTGTTTTTGTCCAAAGTATACGCAATTGCCTGCCTTACTGATTTATCGGCAGTTACGGGTTTTGTCATATTGAATGCAATATAGTCGAAGTTTCTTCCAGGATACTTTTTTATTGCAATACTTGCATTACCATTGTATCTGCTGCTTTCAAGTGCATCTGAAAAAGCCACGTCTATATTCTTTGACTGCAGGGCATTTAAAGCATCGGAACTGTTTTTATAAACCTTTACATCAATTTCACTTATATAGGGCTTTCTTGGCGAATTATCCTTCTTTTCAGCCAACCCCCACCATGCTTCGTTAACTACAAATTTAACTGTTTTTCCGTCATAGGATATAAACTTGTATGGACCTGTACCCATTGGCTTCATATTTTCCTGTGAATTTGCCACATCCTCACCTGAAAAGCTATGTTTTGATATTATTGGAAATATAAGCGATTCAGGTGTAAAAGAATCTGCCTTTTTCAAAACCATTCTGAAATTATTCCTGTCAATTGCAGCGAAGGACAAAACGTTTTGCAGATTTGTCTTGTATATTGATTTTATAGCCGGATTCAGTATTGTACTTACAGTGAATTCAACATCTTCTGCAGTTAATTGGATATTGTCCTGCCACATTACATTTTCACGTATATGAAATGTCCAGGTAAGTCCATCAGGAGACACTTCCCATTTATCACAAAGTTCAGGAACTGCCGACTGGTCTTTACCGGTTTTGAACAAACCTTCATAAACAAATCTGGAAAAGCTCTGTACGTATAAGTTACTTGATAATATAGGGTTTAAGGAATCAGGAACAGTTGTGAACAAATTGATTGTCCCGCCTTGAACAGGTCCTTTGTCCAATACACTATCCCCGTTTTGTGACTGTTGGCTGCCTGTATTTTCAGAATTCTTGCTGAGTCCTTGAACAGACATCCCACACGAAGCAAGACTTGTACATAAAATTATAAGTATCAGTATACCTGAAATTTTTCTGGACACTTTTATTTCTCCTCTGCTAATCATATTAACTGGATAATACCCGCGAGACTTCCTGTTTTTCCGCAATCTCCCCTATGAGAATAAAATATATCCTTATTGCATTTGGTACAAACATTGCTCAGACAAATTTTGTCTTCAACGGCTCCTGAAGCTATCAATGTTTTCTTTATTATTCCTTGCAGATTTAAATAGTATTTCCCATTAATTTTTTCCGAAGCATATTCATCAATCCAGGAAAATTCATTTCTGAATTCCCTATATACTTCAGATCCCACCTCAAAACAGCATTTTCCGATAGATGGGCCTATAGCTATTTCTACATCTTCCTTGTTGGTTTTGAATTGTGAATTCATCATATCCAGCGTTACCGAAGAAATCCTTTTAACCGTTCCCCTCCATCCGGAATGTGATGCTGCAGTTACCCGTTTTACAGGATCAAAGAAAAAGACCGGAACACAGTCTGCATAAAACGTGACAAGTGCTACCTCACGCTTATTTGTTACCAGTCCGTCAAAACCTATAATATCACTTTCGAAGATTATACCCTTACCTCTGTCTTCTTCATTTACTATTCTTATTTTATTATCATGAACCTGATTTGAAAAAACCATATTTTCAACTTTAATATTTAATGCTTGTGCAACCCGCCTGTAATTCTCCTCAACATTTTCCCTTGTGTCTTTTCTGTTGAATCCGAGATTGAGAGAACAACATTCTCCGGTGCTTACACCGCCAATTCTGGTTGTAAATCCATGCCTTATAAGGTCATCATATTTTTTCAAGTTACTGAACTGTACGAATTCTACTCCTTTTATAGAGTTATAGCAAATATTCGGGTTGGATAATAAACTGTCCTTCAAATTATAGCCTCCGTTTATGCTTGAACTGTCAATACGATAATATCACAATTGTCTTATATGCTCAATGATACATATATATCCTGTTTTGTAATATATTCAAAAAAAAAGCATATTAAATATGCTTTAAATCAATAAAAAATTAAATTTTATGTAAAATTCAAATTACCTTCTTGGTTCGACTATTAGTTTTATAGCAGTTCTTTCTTCACCGTCTATTTGTACGTCCGTAAATGCTGGAATACATATAAGCTCAAGTCCTGACGGAGCAACAAACCCCCTTGCAATTGCAACAGCTTTTACCGCCTGATTTAATGCACCTGCTCCTATAGCCTGGATTTCTGCCGTGCCTCTTTCTCTAATAACTCCTGCTAAAGCTCCTGCTATAGAATTTGGATTGGATTTTGCCGAAACCTTTAATACGTCCATAAAGCTTACCCCCCACAAAATTATAGTTTAGTATTCTACAAAAAATAAGAAAATCCTTTTTTTAGTAAAATTTTTGTCTATTTTGTATCATTTAGATGTTTATTATTCGGTAAATTCTCTGAATATTCGTAGTTTTTCCATTAGTTTCATCAATTTCTGCCAGAATTGCACTGAATTGTACACGCCCTTTTGCCACCTCAAATTTAACAGGCATATGTGTCAAGAACTTATTAATAACAAGCTCCCTGTCCACACCTATAATACCTTCATAGGGTCCAGTCATTCCAACATCTGTAATAAAGCTGGTTCCAAACGGTAATATCCTTTCGTCGGCTGTCTGTACATGGGTATGAGTTCCAAGTACACAGCTGACTTTACCGTCCAGATGCCATGCAAGAGCGCACTTTTCAGAGGTAGCTTCGGCATGGATATCAAGAATTATTACTTTAACAAAGCTCTTTAAATACTCGATCTCTCGCTCCGCAGCCCTGAAAGGACAATCTATACTGTCCATATAAACTCTGCCAAGGACATTTACAACACCTATTTTACCTTTTGCACCGCTAATAACGGCTGACCCCTGCCCAGGCAATTCCTTGGGATAATTAGCCGGTCTGACTAATTTGTTGTCTGATTCAATAAAATTCATTATTTCTTTTTTTGACCACGTGTGGTTGCCCATTGTTATTGCGTCTATGCCATATTTATATAACTCCTGTGCAACTACATATGTAATTCCGCTGCCTCCTGCCGCATTTTCACAGTTGGCTATGCAAAAATCCACCTGATTTTCCCTTTTAATAGCCGGCAGTAATTCCTTTACTGCCTTCCTTCCCGGATTGCCTACTACATCGCCTATGAAAAGTATTTTCAATTACTTACACTCCAGTCTAAATTGTTCTATCTTTTTTTAACAATACCCGCTCAAAAATAAAAAGCGTGAATCCACGCTTTTTATTATACCACAGTCAAATTTTATTTAGCATATTCAATGGCTCTAGTTTCTCTTATTACATTAATTTTTATTTGTCCCGGATATTCAAGCTCACTTTCAATCTTCTTTACTATTTCTCTTGCTTTGATTGTGATTTCATCATCCGAAACGTCTTCTGGCTTAACAATAATTCTTACTTCTCTTCCCGCTTGAATAGCAAATGACTTTTCTACACCAGCAAAGGAATTTGCAATTTCTTCAAGCTTCTCTATCCTCTTGATATAGGATTCAAGAGTTTCTCTTCTTGCTCCAGGTCTTGCTGCAGAAATTGAATCTGCCGCCTGTACAAGTACTGCAACTATTGAAGTTGCTTCTACATCACCATGATGCGCAAGTATTGAATTTACAATATCATTGCTTTCTTTGTATTTCCTTGCAATATCGCCACCAATAGTTACATGTGAACCTTCAATTTCATGGTCAACAGCTTTTCCTATATCATGAAGCAAGCCGGCTCTCTTGGCCAGAACTACATCTGTACCCAGTTCTGCTGCCATCAAACCTGCCAGGTGTGATACTTCGATAGAATGGTTAAGAACATTTTGTCCGTAACTTGTCCTGAACTTAAGTTTTCCAAGAAGTTTCACTATTTCAGGATGCAGTCCGTGTACTCCGGTTTCAAATGTCGCATGGTCACCTTCCTGGCGAATTATGTTCTCTACTTCCTTCTTCGCCTTTTCAACCATCTCTTCAATTCTTGCCGGATGGATTCTGCCATCAAGTATTAGCTTTTCAAGAGTGATTCTTGCCACTTCTCTTCTGATAGGATCAAAACCTGATAAAATAACAGCTTCCGGTGTATCGTCAATTATCAGATCAATACCTGTCAATGTCTCAAGGGTTCTAATATTACGACCTTCGCGTCCAATAATTCTTCCCTTCATTTCATCGTTGGGAAGCGGTACAACAGATACTGTAACTTCTGAAGCATGATCTGCTGCGCATTTTTGTATCGCACAGGCAACAATTTCTTTTGCTTTTCTGTCTGCTTCGTCTTTAGCCTTAGCTTCCAGATCCTTTATTAAAATAGCTGTCTCGTGCTTAACCTCGCTCTCAACGTTCCTGAGAAGATATTCCTTTGCATCTTCTATCGAAAGGCCGGAAATTCTCTCAAGTTCTTCAAGCTGTCTTTTTTGTACTTCTACAACCTTTTCCTGCTGCAGCTGAATATCCTTTGTTTTCTTGTTTAATGCTTCATCTTTCTGTTCCAGGAATTCAAGCTTCTTGTCAAGAGTTTCTTCCTTCTGCAGTAATCTTCTTTCCAGTCTTTGAATTTCATTTCTACGGTCTTTTATTTCGCGGTCCAATTCTACCCGGCTTCTGTGAATTTCTTCCTTAGCTTCCAGAAGTGCTTCCCGCTTTTTGTTTTCAGCTACTTTTTGTGCTTCATAGACCAATCTCTTGGCTTCCTGTTCAGCACTTCCAATTTCCGCTTCGGCTTTTTTCCTTCTAAACTCTATACCTTTACGGAACGATATAATTGAAGCAGCGACTGCAATTAATAAACCCAATAATAAACCAATTAGCATATTAAATAATATAGCACACACCTCCTCAATATTCAGTTTTCAATGCTCAATTTTGCTATATCAAATTCATGCAATATCAAAAGATATAGAATCCATTATTGGAAATCAGCCTGAAAAAAATAACTACAACTCATTTATAACCAGGAAACCCGTTTTCCTTCTTTTAGATTCAATTATCTCAGACACAGATTAATTTTAAACTTTTTTAATTTTTATGTCAAGAAAAAATACTTATGCAGCCTATTTCATCATGTATCACAAATCCTTCTTTCTATATTATGGCCATCCATTGTTTAACACAAATAGAAAAAATTCATATATGTTATTTTCCAGTTTTAACTTTGGTTTTATTGTTTCTTCCGGTTTTTTTCCTTTCTATGGTAATGTCATTATTCTTTTTTTCTTTTTCCTTTACAGGACGTATGAGACATTTCTTTCCATATCCTATCAGGTCCTGTCTTCCGGTTTTTATCAAAGCTTCATAAACAAGAGAATAATTCTCTTTCTTTCTGAATTGAAGCAAAGCTCTCTGCATTGCTTTCTCTTTTGGTGATCTGGGTATATAAACCTTTTTCATATTCAAAGGATTATAGCCGCTATAAAACATGCATGTTGAAAGTGTTCCAGGTGTGGGATAAAAATCCTGAACCTGCTCGGGAGTATGCCCTATATCCCTAAGGTACTCAGCTAACTCAATTGCAGCTTTCAAATCGCTCCCCGGATGGCTTGAAATAAGATACGGCACAAGATATTGTTCCTTACCCAACTTTTTGTTGATTTCGTTAAATTTCCTTACAAAGCGTTCATATACTTCCTTTTTTGGCTTTCCCATCTGTTCTAATACTCTGTCTGAAATGTGTTCGGGTGCCACTTTCAAATGGCCGCTTATATGATGTTCACATAATTCAGTAAAAAAGTCTTCTTTTTTATCAAGCAGCAGATAGTCATACCGAATCCCCGAACGTATGAATACCTTCTTAATACCCGGAAGACTTCTGATACTCCTTAAAAGCTTGAGATAGTCCGAATGGTCTGCCTTAAGGTTACTGCAAGCCTGAGGAAAAAGACACTGTTTTCCTTTACATGCACCATACTGCTCCTGCCTTTTACAGGCTTTATGCCTGAAATTTGCAGTCGGACCTCCAACGTCGTGAATATAACCTTTAAATTCCTTTAAACCTGTAAGTAATTTAGCTTCATTAATAATTGATTCATCACTGCGGTTTTGAATAATCCTGCCCTGATGAAAGTTTAAAGCACAGAAGGAACATCCTCCGAAGCATCCTCTTTGTGCCGACAAACTGAACTCAACCTCTTTTATGGCAGGAATTCCGCCTAACTTTTTATAAGAAGGATGGTATGTACGTTCATAAGGCAGCTCATATACCTTGTCAAGTTCCTCGGACGTAAGCGGCAATGCAGGAGGATTCTGTACAAGATACCTTGTACCGTGCTTTTGAATCAATGTCTTGCCGGAATAAGGATCCTGTTCGTTATACTGTATCCTGAAAGCCTCCGCATATTTTATCAAATCACTCTGGACTTCTTCGAATGACGGAAGGAGAATATATTTGTCGTTTTCCCTTTCAGCACTGTCACTATCCAGAAATTTCTTTATTTCTGCCTTTAGGTCTTCGTAACCGACTTCATAGCACGTACCTCTTGTATTCCTGATTTTTGTTATAGGTGCATCCTTGGCCAAAATATCAGCTATTTCAATTATCGGTTTTTCACCCATCCCATAAATCAAAAGGTCTGCTTTTGAATCAAGTAAAATAGTTCTTCTAACCTTGTCACTCCAATAATCGTAATGTGCAAACCTCCTTAGGCTGGCTTCTATTCCTCCTATGATGACAGGAACATCCTTAAATGCCTCTCTTATTTTATTGGTATAGACTATGACCGCTCTGTCAGGTCTTAGGCCTGCTTTCCCTCCAGGCGAATATTCATCCTCTCTTCTTGGCTTCTTACTTGCAGTATAGTGATTTACCATAGAGTCTATTACGCCTGAAGAAATAAGAACAGCATATTTAGGACGTCCTAACGTCTTGAAGTCATTAACATTATTCCAATCAGGTTGGGCAATAATCCCCACCCTGTATCCATGGCTTTCCAACAGCCGTGTCAATATTGCATGTCCAAAGCTTGGATGATCCACATAAGCATCCCCGCTTATGTAAAGAAAATCCAGCTGGTCCCATCCCCTCTCTTCCATATCCGATTTTGTCACTGGCAAAAAATTCATATTTTACCCCTTAATATATAAATATAATAATTCTTACACAATTAATCATAATTTAAACAGAGAAATTCAGAAACTCCCCTTCTTTCTTCCCCTCACTTCGAGGGGAAGAGCAGCCATGCTTCGAAGCAATTCTTTTTCTCTCCCTTGAAGTGAGGGAGAGATAGAAAGGGAGTTTAATTATATAAAAATAGATAATAAAAAATTGTGAATTACCCTGATCAATAAATTATAAAACGGGCGATCAATGATCGCCCATATGTTTAGGTTTATTATCGTGAAATCATTTTTATCCCCATTCCACCTATTACCCATTCCATCCTGCTTATGATACCAGTTCCTTGAACTCGGGCATTGCCTTTAAGCTGCGGAATATTGTATTGGACTTGACATCTTCAATAATTTCCTTATTTAGTTCAATGGCTTTTTTGAGATTATCTATGGCAATGTCTTTTTTCTTGAGCAA
>JAUZPR010000067.1 GCA_030705825.1 Bacillota bacterium
GCTGCCTTTTTCCCGACACCTTCAATTTGCTCGATCCACCTGAATACAGGTTCGGGTGCATCTACAGCATGGACAGCAAATAACAGGATTACAAGCTGGCTTTTTAAAAGTGCTTCCGAAATATTTTCTTTATTTTTATTGCAAGTCGATATATCAAGATCATATTTTGAGACCTCGCAAGACCTTTCTATCAACTGCTTTTCAAAAGTATCGGCTGCTCTTCGGGTTCCGCCTGTACCTGAGAAATAAACAAGTAAAACATTATTATACATAAGGCTCTCCTTAAAAACCGACGGTCGGTATATATATTATAATAACATGTTAAGGAAAATATGTCAAAATGATGAGCAATGTCATGTTTGCTGTTTTAAAAAGATAATGACTCATATATAAATAACTAATAAATTTTTCAGGATTTTGCATAACCAAGTCTAACCTGACATGAAAATGTCAGGTTTTTATGCTATTATTTACTTATAATAATTTTTAGTCCCATTACCTTGGAATAAAATAGGAGTGCTTTTATGAAGCTTGAGAGAATGCTGTCTATTATTACATATCTTTTAAACCATCAAAAAGTCAAGGCTCAGGAGCTTGCAGACAAATTTGAAGTTTCGGTACGTACTATTTACCGGGATGTGGATGCAATTTCCATGGCGGGGATTCCTATTACCACCTTTCAGGGGGTGGACGGGGGTATAGGAATAGTTGACGGCTATAAACTTGACAAGAGTGTTTTTACCAGTGATGATATGACTAAAATAATTGCCGGTTTAAAAGGTCTTCAGAGCATCAGTGAAGATACAAAAATAAAAATGCTGATAGAAAGGCTTACCGGTATAGCCAATAAATCTGACTGCATACCTGCAGGCAATGAAATTGTAATAGATTTGTCTTCGTGGAATAAAAACGACAAATTGGGTTTTTGCATAAAGGAAATAAAAAAAGCCATACAGGAAAGAAGAATTATTGAATTTAATTATTTTGGTTTTGAAGAAAAGCAAACTGTAAGAAAAGCCGAACCATACGTACTTGTTTTCAAGGAAGCCAACTGGTATTTATATGCCTTTTGCCTGCTTAGAATGGACTTCAGATTGTTTAAACTTAGAAGGATAAACAATATGTACATAACAGATGATGTTTTCGAAAGAAGAGAAGTTTACCTTGAGAAAATAGGTATGGACCAGGCATATGATAAAGATATTCATCCGGCTATAACAGTCCTGTTTGACAAAGCATTGTACAATACGGTAAATGATACCTTTGGAGTAGACAGCTACGAAACAGTAGAGGACGGCAGACTAAAGGTAACTTTTCACATGGACTTAAACAGATGGCTTTATGGTTTTTTATTGGGCTTTGGGGACAAGGTAGATATAGTGGAACCTGCCGAACTGAAGACCAAATTAAAGGATATAGCTGAAGGTGTATACAAAAAATATTAGGATTTCAAACCTGACATATTGATGTCATATTTATTGGTATATCATACGAATAAATAATGGTTGGAGGTATGATATATGAATGGAAAAGCGTTGGATTACAAAAAAGAGTACAAGGATCTTTATATGCCGGATAATAAGCCTGTGTTGATAGACATCCCGGAAATTAATTTCATAATGGTTGATGGCAAGGGCGATCCTAATGATAATCCGGAATTTCAAAATGCTGTAGAGGCTCTGTATGGATTGTCATATACCATTAAAATGAGCAAAATGAAAGGTCTTCAGCCTGAAGGCTATTTTGAATACATTGTTCCTCCCCTCGAGGGGCTATGGTGGATAGAAGGCGGCAGCTTTTCATTTGAAGAAAGGGATAACTGGAAATGGACTGTT
The DNA here is from genome assembly GCA_030705825.1 of Bacillota bacterium. GTDB lineage: Bacteria > Bacillota > Clostridia > Acetivibrionales > JANLFN01 > JAUZPR01. The sequence goes on from JAUZPR010000067.1 coordinate 1,836, forward strand.
ATGATCCGTCAGCCTGAATTTGTTAATGGAGAATTCTACAGGTGGGCAAGCAGTGAATTTTTCAGGAAGAAACCTGCCCTGAAGACTGAAAAGGTACGTTTTGAAGCTTTTAAAGAAGGCTTGTGTGTACAAATCATGCATAAAGGGCCCTTTTCTACAGAACCTTTAACGATGAGCAGGGTTGACGAGTTTGTTCTGAAGGAAAACCTTAAAAGTAAATTACATACAGGTGGAAAGCATCACGAGATATACCTATCCGATTACAGAAAATGCAATCCTGAAACAATGAAAACTGTCCTGAGGCTTCCTGTAGAGAAGAAGTGAATGAAAAATATAAAAAACTTATTGACATTGACGTTACGTAAAGGTATATAGTAATCCTGTCAGGAGGTTTTTAACATGGAATGTACAGTGCAGAAACTTGGAAGATTAGCAGGTATAAGCACCAGGACCCTAAGGTATTATGATGAAATTGGTATTCTCAAGCCGGCGAGAATAAATTCGTCAGGATATCGGATATATGGTTCAAAAGAGGTCGACAGGCTGCAGCAAATACTATTTTACAGGGAATTGGGCTTAAGTCTTGACGACATAAAGGAGAATGTTATGTCACCTGACTTTGATGGTATAAAAGCACTGAAAGAGCACCGTGAAAAACTTCTTGAAAAACGAAAATTATTGGATAAATTGATTGCTAATGTAGATAATACAATAGCTTTTCAGGAAGGAAGGGTTACTATGACTGATAAGGAAAAATTCGAAGGGTTTAAACAAAACCTTATAGACGAGAATGAAAAGAAATACGGAAAAGAAATAAGAGAAAAATACGGTGAAAACCAGGTAGTTAGGTCAAATCAGAAGGTAAAAAATATGACACAGGAACAATATGCCCATGTGGAAAAACTTTCAGCAGATATAATTGAGACACTTAAGGCTGCATATGCTGCCGGAGACCCGGCCGGAGAACTTGCTCAGAAGGCTGTAGATCTTCACCGTCAATGGCTTTGTTACTTCTGGGATTCGTACTCAAAAGAAGCTCATGCCGGAATTGCTCAAATGTATGTTTGCGATCCGAGATTTACCGAGTATTATGATAAGCATCAACCGGGATTGGCAGTTTTCTTAAGAGATGCAGTCAATATTTATACCGGTACTAAAAAATAATTGGTTCATTCAATGACGGCGGTTTTTAACCGCTGTTTTTTTATGTTTTTGTATTGCTATATTATAAAATTTGTTTTATTATATATCTAAAAGATATAACTAATAGATTGGAGTGGTTATTCTGTCAACCTCAAAAAATAAGACAAAGTATCTGATTTTAGGTCTTTTGAGCGAACAGCCGCTATCCGGATATGAGATTAAAAAGATTGTAGATATAAGATTCTCATTTTTTTGGAACGAAAGCTTTGGTCAGATATACCCCGAGCTGAAAAAGCTTGAAGCAGAAGGGCTGGCCCGGATGCTTGAAACTTTAAATGAAGATGGGAAACAAAAAAGCAGTAAAAAATTCTCGATAACTCAGGCGGGTCAGAAGGAACTTGAAAAATGGCTCAAGGAACCGGTCGAAAAGGAAATGGTAAGGTATGAGCTTTTACTCAAGCTTTATTTTTCAAATTCAATATCAGGCAGTACAATGCTTGAACATATACGTGAATTTCAAATTATACACAGAAAGCAACAGATGATCTTCGATAAATTTGAAGAAGAACTAAACCGTGATATAGATATGCACGAAAATCACAGAGCAATTTTAATGGTATTGAATTTCGGGCAAAAGGTATGGAAGGCTTATGATGAATGGTGTAATGAGGTAATAAGTATTATTGATCAGAATAAATAGGAAACGGGGTGGGTTAATGTATAAGGAAATGGATGTCTATTATTTTTCGGGTACCGGAAATACAAAATTTATCATGGATAAAGTTGTACAAACGCTTGAGGAAAAAGGTGCAAGGATAAATTCATATCCGATTGAAAAGGGATACATAGAAAAAAAGGATAAGGATATACCATTGATTCTTGCTTTCCCGGTAAATTCACAGTCGATATCTCCGTTCATATGGAAATTTTTAAAGAGACTTCCCCGAACAGGCGGCAAAAGAGTATATGCTTTGGTGACCTTGAATGACTCTTCGGGCATCATAAAACCTTTGGGAAAGTTACTTGAAAACAAAGGATATGATCCTGCAGGTGTTTGCGAAATCAGTTTGCCTAACAATATGCTTGTAAAACCGGCTGATGAATCCCAGGATTCTGAAAGACTGGTTAAAGGAATAGAAAAGGCTTTAAAATTTGCAGACATAATAGCTGAAGGGAAAAATGCAGGATGGATTCAGGAATATAAGGGCTCCGGGTTTGTTTCATTTCTATCAAGATACACAGGTCTTACCTGGTTCTCCATGAGAGCTCTTTTAAAGCTGAAAACCGATAATGAGCTGTGTAAGCACTGCGGCTTGTGTGTAAAACAATGTCCGGTAGGAAATATCAGGGAAGCTGATTATATGCGGCACGGAAACAGGTGTGAATTCTGTATGCGATGTGCTGCCAACTGCCCGGAAAAAGCCATTTTTATAAAAGGCAAGAAAAGCATATCCATAAGAAAATCTATAGGATTATAAAGAGGGGGGAACAGTAACCATGCCATTTAAAATATACCCTTTTAATCTTGTCATATGCCTGGCTATTTTTTTACCTAATCTGCTTATGCTGTTTTTTCCGCCTGTCAATGTTCCGCAGCAGAAGAATGAGAACTGGATATGGAATGTGGTTGTAGTGTTGGAACGTATTGGTCAGGTGAGTCTGTTTATTCTTCCACTGTTCTGGAAAATCAGAACTTCGGATAGGAAAATAACATATATTCTTATTGCCATGGCTTTGCTCTTGCTGCTTTATTATGCCATTTGGACACGGTATTTACTGAACAAGTGTCAATTCGCAAGTATGTTTCAGTCTCTCTTTTATATACCGATACCTTTGGCTTTGGCACCTATTGTATATTTTGCGCTTGCGGGAATATTGCTGGAATCCTGGCCTGTAATTATTGCTGCTGTAATATTTGCCTTGGGACACATACCTGAAAGTTTACGAAATCTGGCTTTGAGCCAAATACCAATCAAATAAAAAACTGACGGAAAGCTGATTGAAAAAGGCGCCAAACTAAAATATGTTTAAAAAGGATGAATATCTAATATTTAAATATAAATAATAAATAAACAAGTAAAAAGTATAAACTTTTTTCAACACTTAAGGAGGCGCTAACTAGATGTTTGGCACAGTTAAATGGTTTGATGCGGCAAAAGGCTATGGTTTTATAGAAAGGGAAGACGGAGAGGATGTATTTGTCCATTTCTCTGCAATACAGTCAGAGGGTTACAAATCACTTGAAGAAGGACAGAAAGTACAGTTTGATATTGAAACCGGACAACGTGGATTACAGGCAGCTAATGTAAAATTGTCATGAGATATGCATTTTAAAATTCAAAATATAAAAAGAGGAAATAAATCCTCTTTTTTTGTTATGCGGAATTTTACATAAAAATTAATATATTACCCCTGTCCAAAATTTATGTAATAAATGATAAAATATATATTAATCGTGACTTTATCTGGAACGCTTTAGGAGGTAGAATGGAGCTCTACATTTCTGATTTGGATGGAACACTGCTGAATGGTGACAAGGAGATAAGTGAATATACCCGAAATACTCTTAACACTCTTATTGCAAGTGGTATCAACTTTTCTGTCGCAACAGCCAGAACAGCAGCTTCTACGGTAAAAATACTTGCCGGTCTGGATATTAATATTCCTGTAGTTTTGATGAATGGGGTTATAGTATATGATATTAAAAAAGCCGAATATTTAAAAGTAGAAGCATTGGATGAAAGCACAGCCTGGAATGTTGCCGGTATTTTAAAAGAGAATAAGGTTACCGGGTTCATGTATTCCATTCATGATAATATGATGAAAACATATTATGAAAATCTGGATAGCAAAGTATTGAGGGATTTTCATGATGAACGTGTAGAAAGATACTATAAGTCCTTCGAAAAGACTGATAGCTTTTTTGAAGCAATAAAGGATAATCAAATCATTTACTTCACACTTGTCGATGAACATGACAGGTTGACTGATGTGTTGTCTGAGGTGGACAAGGTTCCGGGCATTGAATTTTCGTTTTACAGAGATATATATCAGGAAAACCTGTGGTACCTAAAAATATACAGTCATAAAGCGTCAAAGTTCAATGCGGTAAAATATTTACGTGAGCATTACCATTATAACAGGATAATAGGTTTTGGAGATAATCTTAATGACATACCGCTTTTTAAGGCTTGCAATGAGGGTTATGCGGTTTTGAACGCAGTGGGAGAGCTGAAGAAAAAGGCTGCGGGAATTATCGAAAGTAATATTTCAGATGGCGTAGCAAGGTTCATATATGACAGGGAAAATAAACCTGACAAACTGATGTCAGGATTAATGGAATAAAATATATTTGAATAATTTAAAGGAGGATTTGAAATGTATGAACTTCCAGAAGCATTGACTGTTGCTAATCAGATAAATGAATCTATTAAGGGAAAAGTCATTTCCAATGTGATAGCTGCACATACGCCCCATAAATTTGCGTGGTTTAATGGAGACCCTGAAAAATACCACGACCTGCTTTCGGGAAAATCGATAAATAAGGCCACCGGGTATGGAGGTATGGTTGAAATTTCAGCAGATGGTGCTTTAATACTGGTTGGCGACGGATCTGTACTTAAATTTCATGACATTAATGACAATAAGCCCGAAAAACACCAACTCTTAGTTGAATTTGAGGATACCTCAGCAATTACCGTATCTGTCCAGATGTACGGAGGAATATGGTGTTTCTCTGAAGGCCGGTTCGATAACAAATATTATCAGATAGCAAAAGAAAAACCATCTCCTCTTTCTTCGCACTTTACGTGGGATTATTTCCAAAGCATGATAGAAGCCCCGAAAATCCAAAAACTCAGCGTAAAAGCTTTCCTTGCCACAGAACAGCGAATTCCCGGACTTGGTAACGGCGTTCTTCAGGATATACTTTATAATGCCAGGATCCATCCTAAAAAGAAAATCAATTTGTTTACAGATGCTGAAAAAGAAGCTGTTTACAATTCGGTTAAGACCACTCTTATGGAAATGACCTGCATGGGAGGCAGAGATACAGAGCGGGATTTATATGGCTGTTACGGAGGCTATAAAACCAAACTCAGTAAAAATACCATAGATAAGCCATGCCCGGTTTGCGGAAGTATAGTTAAGAAGGAAAATTATATGGGTGGAAATATTTATTATTGTTCAGACTGTCAGGCAGTATAAACTGATATTAGTTTGAATTTGGGTATGATTAGTGGTATCATGATGGAAATCATTTTTATATATGTAATGCTTTATTTCCGGAGGTACTATTATGAAGGCTGATTTCCTAAAAGGTAGATATGGAATAGACACGCTTACCTTCGTGCTTTTGTTTGTGGCGGTCATGTTCGTAAAGTTTGATTATTTGTGGGTGCTTTCCATAGCACTCTTATTATACTGCATTTTCAGAACCTTTTCGCAAAACCGTGAAAGCCGTTTAAAAGAACTACAATACTTTAATAAAATCTTTTCCAAAATAACTCGTTTTATTATGCAAGCCGTATGGAAACTGAAGGTTAAATACAGCAATTACAAAATGAGATCCATTCAGAAAAAGCAATTTGCATTTATCAAATGTCCAAGCTGCAAAAAAACACTCAGACTGCCCAAAGGTAAGGGTAAGCTGCAGGTAACCTGCCCTGTATGCAAAACTGAATTTTTCAAAAAAACTTAGGAACTGAAGAAATTTTCGATTCTTTCAGGACCGGCAATAATATCCCTAACATATGTCGATTCCCCGCTCTTATCTAACTTTTGGCTCCATTTGACAAGCGATATTTCTCCATTTGATATTTCTATTCCAGTTATATAGCCGGAATAAATGCAGCACCCGTCATTAAAATAAGGAGTTTCGCCCACCTTGGGAAACACATAATGGTGTGTATGGCCTGCAATTATCATTTTATTATGGGTATTTACCCAGCCTGTTATATTCCGCTCTATTTCATCCCTTTTTGCAATATTTCTAGCCGGACTTATAGGGTCGATATATCTGAACTGCTGGTAATACCTCCAGATATGTCTTACAAAAAACCTTGCCAACGGCCATAAATAGTCATTTATCAACTCTCCCTGGTGACCGTGTACTACAAAAACCTCATAGGGTGTTCCATTATACTTTAATATCAAGCCTTCATGAAGGTTGATCCCGTCAAACAACGGCTCGAATTTATTTAAACCGGAGTTATAATACGAAAATAAGTTCCGTTTTACAAATACTGCACTTCTTTTACATATGTCGTGATTACCCCAAATCATATAGTACCGGTTGGCATTGTGAAATTTCTGCAATGACATGTATATATCAAGATGCGCGTTGACTAGTGAGGAAAAACGGTCATTTTCCCATAGCTCATCTCCATCGCCTATTTCGATATATGTATAACCCGCCTTATAATAATAATCCAAGGCTGAATTATAAATTTTACGGTTGGGAGCGAAATTATCGGCTTTGCTGTTATCACCCCTGTGACAATCACTGAAAAATATGAATTTCGAGTTGTCGTTAAAAGGTATTTGCTTTGATTGGGCATATACGTGTGATAGCCGTCTTGATATGTACATATGTCTGCTCCTTATAGATTTCCAGTTGGATTTGATTCATTTTATGAAAAATTCTGATTTATTGTGATAGATAAATTTACATAATAGGATTTTTATATTGCAATTAGTATAACTGAATAAAACATAAGGAACCGGTCATATCGCAGAGTAGATTTATCCGGTAGTTAAACACCCCGGTTTTGAGAAAGACTATAAAAATCGGGCATACATATTTGTTTTAGAATAATTGTCGGAAGTATTAATCAACTGCCTGTTCCTGAATATTTCCTTGCTCCATACATCCAAACAAAATATGCGAGAATGAAAAATGCTATACCTATTACCGGAGAGGCTAAAGCCAGAATTGTTGTACTCTTGGGCCTTAAAAAAATCTCACTTGGATAAAACGCTATGAATCCGATTGGAATCAAAAAGCTGAAAATAAATCTGAAAACAGTATTAAAGATAGTGATGGGATATTTGGAATAATCCTTGAATTTGAACATGAATACAAGCACCGAAGTTGAGTTGGTGATCCAGAAGGCCGAAGAGCAGGCAAGAACCATTATGCCTATCATTACCAGGGAAGCGCCCAGCAGGGTCACAAACAAAAACAGTATGCTTACTACGGTTATCTGAATATGTAATGACGCCCATGAATAAATAAGGAGTAAACATCCGAAAATCAGCTGACTTAAACCTTTGACATCAAAAACCTCCGACATGTAATAGAAAAATATATTCAAAGGCCTGAAGCAATAAACGATAAAATCTCCCCGTAAAACCTTGTCATTTATATTCCAGAGGTTGTCGAAAAACAGCTGTACCGGAGTGACGGCAAGCAGCGAAAAAGCGTATATGAATATCATTTCGTGATAATCCCAGCCCTGGATGTTGGGTATCGATCTAAACAGTATCCAGAAGGAAATCAAACCTGAAAGGTTTGTTGCAATCATACCAAGAGTACTGATGAAAAAATCCATCCTGTACTGCATTTTGCTTTTGATATCCTGGGTTATAATAGCCAGATATATTTTTAAATAATACTTAAATCCTTGGTTCATGGATTGAAAATCAACCTCCGTTTACAGTGATTATTTTGGACGCCTTTTTCAGGAACAGACTGCCCCCGATTATTAAAATGGCTGCCCAAAACAGTTGTATCAATATTTGCGTCAAAAAGTCAACGACAGTGTAGCTTTTATTGGTCAATATCTGCAGCGGTATATTGTAAATAGCCTGAAATGGCAGCAGCTCCAATATTTTCCGCATTGCTTCGGGAAAAAAGGGAAGAGGAACAACAGCTCCGGAAAAAAGCAGCACTATTACTTCCTTGGTCATGCTTATTCCCCAAATGGATTCGGTATAAAAGGATAGCAGGCCCACAATAAAATCAAAACCAAAATTAATTAAGTATGCCAGCAGGATTGAAATTATAAAGATTGCCATATTTAAGCCTACGTTGATGTTCGCATTGAAAACAAATACTATTAATATAAATGACGGAATAAACAAAACTACAAAATTGCTGACCATAACACCGAAATTTTCAAAAAGCTTATAAGCCTGATAGTTAGTCGGCTTTAAAAATTGAAGGACCACATTTCCGCTAAGCATGGACCGGGACATGTCCCAGTCGGCCCAGGTCTGCATCAGAGAATATATGGATGCTGCAAGAGTGAGGTACATGAACGTTTCTTTAAAGGTCATACCGTTTATTTGCTGCGTAGTATTTGCATATATACTTTTCCATAGGAAATACACCAATATTATGTAAAAAACATTTCCTACAAAGGTAAACAAATAATGGCCCCTATAGGCTGCCGATTCCATTATTGTGCCTTTGCTCAAACCCCAATATCTTTTCATACTGTCCTACCACCCTCATATATCTTCCTGATAATACTCTCCGCCTCAACTTCCTCAATTTTAACGTCACTTACATGAATGTTGTTTATTACAAATGAAAGTACATCAGTAAGAGCGGTTTTATCCTGGTCTACAATTATTTCTATCCAGTCCTCTGATCTGTTTACGGTCAGTGCTTTGGTTTGGTTAAACGCACTTTCGATAATTCTTATGGTATCGTTTATGTTCTTTTCGCTCATATCATCAACACTTACCTTCAATGTCCTGTATGAGCCAAACATGCTTTTCAAGCTTTCAAACTGGTCATCAAATATGATTTTGCCTTTATCTATAATTACTGCTCTTTGGCATAAGGCTTCGACATCCCCCATATCATGGGTTGTGAGAATTACCGTAGTATTTTTTCGCGCATTCAATTCCTTAATAAGCATTCTTATTTTGCTTTTTATGGATACATCCAGTCCTATTGTCGGCTCATCCAGGAATATTACCTTTGGATCATGCAAAAAGGCTGCAAGTATATCACAAAGCGTTCTCTGGCCTAGTGACATTTGCCTGACGGGCTTTGAATAAAGCGAACTGACTTTTACCAGACTGTCGAATAGCTCAAGATTATCCTTATAAGTTTTATCGTTTATCTGGTATATCATTTTTAAGATCTTAAAGGATTCTATAACAGGAAGCGACCACCATAATTGAGTCCTTTGGCCAAATACAACTCCAATGTTCTGCGCATTAATTCTGCGGTTTTTATATGGTATATTTCCGTTGACCTTAATATGACCGCTGGTGGGATCAAGAACTCCCGTCATCATTTTAATTGTAGTAGACTTGCCTGCACCGTTGGGCCCCAGATATCCTACTATCTCGCCGGCATTGATTTTCATTGAAATTTTATCTACAGCTTTTATGTACTTGTAATCATGGGAAAAGAGGTCTTTGACCGCTCCTTTCAAGCCTTCGTGCCTGTTCAGCACCTTGAAGGTCTTTTCCAGGTTTTCAATTTCTATAATGCTCATTACTTTGAACTCCCCCTAAAATGTAAAAAAATAAAACAATATATTACAGCCGCTGGGTACAACTGTATAAAACATTCTACCAAACGTTTGTTCTAGTTACAATAGAAATTAATTAAAAAGATAAACTTTTTAATTTGTATTATTCCGAGAGTAATATAAAGAAAGTTTTTAAATATTAGAGATAGAAGGATTTATTAAGAGAAAAACTAAAATGAAAAGGGATATTTAGGTTTTGACTTTTATATTCGTTTAAAGTATTATTATTAAATGCGCATAAAAACCCAATTTATAAACTAATATATAATAATTTTATCATAGGTTAAGGTGAATTGTCAAGGGGTTTTAACATTTTTAGGAGTGTGAATATTATGGGTGATTTCAATGAAAACCTTAAAGAAGAGAACCAATACCTGGAAATAACCGTTTCGCTTCTGAAGGAGTTGGTGGAAACTTCACTCAAGGCATTGACTTTGAGGAAGGATAAATTATTGAAAACAAGAAAGGATATGTGGGAAAACAGCTCCCATTCTGTCCGGGATTTCAGTAAGCTAACCGAAGTTAACCAATATCTTTCCGAAGTTGCAAACCACACTGCCGAATATGAAAATACAAGAAAGCAGGTTGAGAATTACAGGAATATGATAGATTCGCCTTATTTCGGAAGATTTGATTTTATAGAAGACGGATATGAACAGACTGAAAAAATATATATAGGAATTCATAATTTAATTGATCCAAAGTCAAGTAATATATATGTTTACGATTGGCGTGCACCAATATCAAGCATATTTTACAGATATGACACGGGAAAAGCATCTTTTACGGCACCTTCCGGATTAATAAGCGGTCAGGTGTCCTTAAAAAGACAATATAAAATACAAAACTCTTCTCTGAAATATTTTTTTGACTGCAATGTAAGGATAAGTGACGATATACTGCAGCAGGTGCTGAGCCGTAATGCGTCTCCCAAAATGAGGAGTATCGTTGAAACCATCCAGAAAGAACAGGATATAATAATCAGAGATATCGACAGTGAACTTCTAATCGTACAGGGGACTGCCGGAAGCGGAAAAACATCAATTGCAATGCACCGTATAGCCTTTTTGCTTTATGAAGGATTGGAATCAAAGCTTGGTTCAGATAACATTATTATAATATCCCCCAATGATATTTTCAGCACATATATATCAAGTGTACTGCCTGAGCTTGGGGAGGAGAACGTAAGGCAGATCACTTTAAGTGAAATATTTGAGACCATTTTTAAAAGTAAAGCAGCAGTGGAAACAAGAAATGTGCAGATGGAGGCTCTAATATCAGGAAGTATTGACGAAAGGGAGTTCAGGAGAAAAGCTATTGAATTTAAGGGTTCGGAAGCTTTTGTCGGAATTCTTGACAGCTTGGTATGGTATTTCGAACACAGACTTATAAAATTTGAGGATATATTTTATAACGGAATCATTGTTGAAAACAGGCAGCAGCTTAAGAATTCATTTTTACAGAATAAAATAGGTGAACCGGCATCCAAAAGGCTGGAAAGAATTGAAAGAAAGATTTGGGAGAAAATAGTACCACTTCAAAAAAAGCGTCTTTCAACACTGGAAAATGCAGTGCAAAAAGGTGACCGGCATCAATTTGAAATAAAATCGTACAGCCGGCTGCTTTCAATAAAGGAAACAAAGACAATTAAAGAGAAGCTTCGTAAATTTACAATGGTTGACCCTTTTAAGCTTTATAAGCTGCTATTCAGCCAGCCTGGTCTTTTATACCGGTTAGCAGGCAATATGAGGCTGCCGGAAAATATAGAAAGGATTATTTCTGAGACGGGTAAAAATCTTCAAAATGGGCTGATAACATATGAAGATTGCGGACCGCTGCTTTATCTTAAGCTAAAGCTTGAAGGCAGCAGCATCTTTAAGGAAATCAGGCAGGTATTGGTAGATGAAGCTCAGGATTATTATCCGGTTCAGTACGAGGTTTTGAACCTTCTTTTTAAAAATGCCAGGTTTACAATACTGGGAGATATAAACCAAAGTATTGAACGCCAGGCGGATTATTCAATGTATGAAGGGATAACACGGATATTTGACAGATCTAAAACAGAAAAGCTTATACTGAAGAGGGGCTACAGGTCGTCATTCGAAATAAGTTCCTTTGCATCAAAACTACTGCCGGAAGGGCAGTCTGCAGTTCCTTTCGAACGCCATGAGGAACCGCCTGAAATTGTGGGTTTTAAAAATGATATACTTATGAATAAGGCTGTTATTGAAAAGGTCGATAATTTCCGCAGCCAAGGCTACGAATCGATAGCAATAATATGTAAAACCAGGCACCAGTCTGAAGAGCTGTATGGCTATCTCAGGGAACACATGGATGTTGATCATTTTGACACCCATAACAGGGATTTTGCAAAAGCTGTACTTGTAATGCCGGTATATATGGCTAAAGGTCTGGAGTTTGACGCGGTTATTGTATATAATGCAGAAGAATACGGTTATCGTGATGTATATGACAGAAGACTTATGTATATTGCCTGTACAAGAGCACTACACAGACTTTCTGTTTTATATTCCGGGGAAATAAGTCCCTTATTGCGTTAAAATGCTTGCTTACGGGAGAAAATAATATTTTCCGGTATTGAAAGTTTTTATAAAAAAGACTATTATACTGATGTACTGGCAAGATTTTTTGTTATATTTTCTTTGATTGGCTTTGTATTGGACATATATAGTTATTTTTGTAGTACAATATAAAACATGTGCAGTATTTAAGTAAAGCTATATTAAGACTTTATATAAGAGGATCGAAGGTTGGCATATGGTCAATATAAACAGTTTTCTGGCAAATTTATTAAAATGGAGATTTCCAGGTACTGCTGCAGGTTTTTTCAAGTCAGTATACCGTAAAGAAACCGGAAAGCATGATATTGAATTATTGCTGGATATGGCTCTGGCCTATGACAGGTCAAATAACTGTATAAAGGCAAATGAAATCTATAGTGAAGCTATGAAGGAATATCCCAATGATGCCAGACCTTGTTACGGTATGGCTGTTCTGTATGATATGCGGAAGGATTACGACAAGGCCATTGAATATTACAAAAAAGCTATAGAGATTGAACCGGGCTACAGTAGAGCGCATTTTTTCCTTGCAAATGTGTACGATGAAATAGGTGATAAGGATTCAGCCGTTACAGAGTACAAAAATGTAATTGAATTAAAGCCAAATGATTTCTGGGCATATAACAACCTTGGGGTAATATATGAAGAACAGAATTCCAATGATGCTGCACTGGAAATGTTCAGAAAATGTCTTTGTATTTCTCCCGAACATTACAAGGCTCTGTTCAACATGGGTGTTATTATGAACAAAATAGGTTACAGGGATAAATCTGTAGACTATTATTTACATTCTATCGCCAGGAATCCGCATTATCCTTATAGTTACCTGAATCTGGCCATGCTTTACAAGGATGAAGGAAACTACCATAAAGCGGTGGATATCTTGAGCAATGGTATAAGAAGGGTTAAAGGAGCCGCATTTCTGTATTATAACAGGGCTTGTTTCAATGTTAGGCTAAATAAACTTGAAGATGCCTTGAAAGATGTTTTTGAAGCTGTTAAAATAAGTCCTGAGCTAATTAAGTATATGAAGGATGACAAGGACCTTGACCCTGTAAGAAATCTTGAAGGATACAGCAAAATTTCCGGAAGTTTGAATTAAGTAAAGAATATTAAGTAAAGGAAAAGTAAATGGAGAATATTATTTTTAAAGATCTGAATTTGTCAGATGAAGTACAAAAAGCAATAGCAGATATGGGATTTGAAGAAGCTACACCCATACAGTCATTATCAATTCCGCGCATTCTGGAAGGAAAGGACGTAATAGGACAGGCTCAGACCGGAACAGGTAAAACATGTGCATTCGGTATACCTGCAATAGAGAGTATAGACACTGATACTGAAGGAATTCAGATTTTAGTCATATGCCCTACCAGAGAGCTTGCAATTCAAGTATCTGAAGAATTGAAAAATGTATCAAAATATAAAAAAGATATAAGGATACTTCCTGTTTACGGCGGTCAGCCCATTGACAGGCAAATATCCGCTTTGAAGAAGCGTCCGCAGATAATAGTCGGTACGCCTGGAAGAATAATGGACCACATGAGGCGACGTACGCTTAAATTCGGGAATCTCAAAATGATAGTGCTTGATGAAGCCGATGAGATGCTTAACATGGGATTCAGGGAAGATATAGACACCATTTTGGAAAAAGTACCTGAAGAAAAGCAGACTGTTCTGTTTTCAGCAACAATGCCGGATGAAATTCTGGAACTGACAAAAAAATACCAGAAGGATCCGATCCATATTATGGCAGCTCATAAACAGCTGACAGTCCCTGCAATAGAACAGTATTATCTGGAGGTGAGCGAATCCTCCAAGCTTGAAGTACTTTCGCGAATTATTGATGTCAATAACATAAAACTCTCGCTTGTTTTTTGCAATACCAAGAAGAGAGTTGACGAGCTGGCATCCAGCTTGCAGTCAAGAGGTTATGCGGCTGAAGCATTGCATGGCGATATGAAGCAGGAACAGAGAGACAAGGTAATGTCCAAGTTCAGAAAAGGCAGGATTGAAGTTCTGATTGCAACCGATGTTGCAGCCAGAGGTATAGATGTAAATGACGTTGAAGCTGTTTTCAATTATGATGTTCCAAATGATGAAGAATATTATGTACACAGGATCGGTAGGACAGGAAGGGCTGGTAAGGCAGGAAAGGCCTTTACCTTTGTAGTTGGAAGAGAGATATATAAACTTAAGGATATTAAAAGATATACCAAGTCAAATGTTATCTTCATGAAGCCTCCCACTCTTTCCGATATAGAGGAAAACAAGCTGGGTATGCTGATGGATAAGCTGAAGTCTGCTGTTGATGACAAGCAGTATACAAAGTATACAAGGAATGTGGAGAGTTTTATTGAAGAAGTAAATTCACATGGTGATGAGGATAATTATATAACCTCTCTTGACGTAGCCGCAGCACTTCTGAAATTGCTTTCGGAAAAGGTCATGAATGTGGAGACTGTCCCTGACATTGACAACAATGATGAGGAAGCTGACGGTGAACAGGGTATGACACGTCTGTTCATTAATGTCGGCAGCATTAATAAGATTCAGCCCAGACACATTGTTGAAAGTATTGCTTCCTGCACAAATATACCTGGCAAGCTTATAGGCGCCATAGATATTTTTGATAAATACACTTTTGTAGAAGTACCAAGGGAATATGCCCAGCAAGTACTGGCATCCATGAAGAACTATACAATAAAGGGCAAGAAAATTAATATAGAAAAGTCTAATACTCAGAGGAAATTCAAAAGATTTAAAAATTCAGACTATGCTGTAAAAAGCAGCAGATAGCTTGTAAAAAAAATAGGCTCTATGTCAATTGTTGGGGTGGGGCTCAAGTAAAATAAAATAGCAATATATTTTTCCGGCGAGTAATCATCAGGTTACTCGCTGGTTTTGTTTTATTGGGATGCATCTAGTAATAAACAGGCAGTGGTTCATAAGGACATTAATCTTCTTACGCATTCTAAGACATAACATGTAGAATATGATTCCTAAACCTGCTAAAATTCCTCACGCCAAAGGCATTTCTCTTGATTACCTTAATTTTGTTGTTTACTCCCTCCGTATAACCATTGGTAAATGGATATTCGAAGGAATTCAGAATCTCCTCCTGCCAGTTAATAAAGGTTTTTGTACATGCTTGAAATTCAGGTAAATTATATCCTACAGCCATCATGTACCATATCCCAAGCTGTTTTCTGGCTTCTTCTCGATTCTTACACTCCATAAATTTATGGAATTCATTCTTCATGAAATATGCTTGCCTAAGTCTTTCTGAAGCATTAAGCATTGCACTAACCTGGGCAGCTTCTTCTGGTGAAAGGGTTTCTGGTTTCTTTAGTAGTACCTTTCTGCTCCGCTTAAAATACTTCCTTCTAGCATCGTGAAACTTGGATTGTTCTTCTTTTCTGACATTTTCAAATGCCCATATTACCTGTCTGACAACATGATATTTGTCTGCAATAATCTTTGCATGTGGAAACAGGCTTTTGGCAAGATTTCTGTACGGACCACTCATATCTATTACAAAATATTGGACTTTCTTGCGTTCTTTGTACTTTAGAAAATATCCGCTTAAATCTTCTGTTTTCCTATTTGGTAGTATATCCAATACTCTTTTGTTTTCCGGATCTGTAACAATACATTGGAACTTTTCTCCGCCAGCATTTCCTCGAAACTCATCTATCGATAGTGCCCTGGGCAGTTCTTTGTTAAAATATCCTATATGGTCAAATATTCTTGCTGCTGTGGGTTGAGATATATTTGCAGTTGACGCAACACTTTTTATTGAACCAACATTTTTTAAGGAATTGATTACATATGCTATAAGTCGGCTAGTCATCCGATAATACTTAGGCAGGAATGAAACCTCTTCATAAAACTTTTTATTACACATCGGGCATACATGGCGACGTTTCCTGAGGTATATAACTGTCATTTCGCCAAAAGAAGGTACATCTTTAATCGGCTGAATCCTATAGTCATGGACCTTGCTTGTCCTTTCTCCGCACCGAGGACATTTATGTATTCTTTGATACATTTCCAAGTAAATGCAGAGTTTTTTATCTTGTCTTTCTACAGATTTTATAAAAGCATCTTTAAAACCGAGTAATTTTTCAGTATAATTTGTATTGAGCATAAATTGAATCTCCTTTTGAATGCGATGTCGCGATTTCATTCTACCTGAGATTTCAATTTTATGCTCTTATTTTTTACAAAAAAATGTTAGAGCAGTTTTTAGCCACCCCAACATTTATTATAGAACCAAAAAATAGAGTAAATATAAAAAGGAGAGTTTTAACTCTCCTTATTTATTACCATCTGTTACCGCCGCCGAAACTTCTTCCGCCGCCTCTATTGTTGTTGTTTCTCTGCTGTTTCTTTGCTCTTCTGCAATCAGGGCATCTTTGAGGTTCATTTTCA
>JAUZPR010000068.1 GCA_030705825.1 Bacillota bacterium
TCACCTATGAAAAAAGATATTCCATAGATTCATTACACTGCTCACCTATGAGCATCCCATGAATAGGAATATCTATGTTTTCCCTTAGGCCTGGATTTTAATCACCTATGAAAAAAGATATTCCATAGATTCATTACACTGCTCACCTATGAGCAGCCCATGAATAGGAATATCTATGTTTTTCATAGGTGATTATAATGCTTCGAGTTCTTCTTTTTTGTCTCTGGTCATTAGGTCTACGACGGCTTTACGGGCGTTTTTGCCTTCATATACTACTTTATATGCTTCACTTGTTATTGGCATCGATATGCCCATTTTTTTTGAAATCTCGTATGCTACTTTTGTTGTAGCTACACCTTCAACAACCATTTTAACTTCGTCTAAAGCCTCTTTGACACTTTTGCCCTGTCCGATCAGAATACCTGCCCGTCTGTTTCTGCTGTGCATGCTGGTACAGGTTACTATCAGATCTCCTATTCCCGTAAGGCCTGAGAAGGTAGTCATTTCAGCTCCCATTGCAGTACCAAGCCTTGACATTTCGATAATTCCCCTGGTCATCAAAGCAGCTTTTGTATTGTCACCAAAGCCCAGTCCGTCGGAAATTCCAGCGCACAAGGCTATTACATTCTTTAGTGCGCCCCCCAGTTCTACCCCCGTAATGTCAGTATTAGTATACACTCTGAAGTTTTCAGACATGAGAATATCCTGAATTTTTTTCGCAGCTTCCTGATTTTTTGATGATGATACATAAGCTGAAGGAACACCTCTTGCAAGCTCTTCGGCATGACATGGTCCCGAAAGAGCAACTACTCTGGCTTGAGGTATCTCTTCAGAAATAACCTCTGACATTCTATATCCAGTACCGTCTTCCAGACCTTTTGCGAAGCAGGCTATAACCATATCATCCTTTATAAGCCGTGCAAGCATTTTTGCATTTTGCCGTACAGTCTGCGACGGAATTACAAACAGTACTGCATCAGCTTCATTCAGCGCATACTCAATATCATCGGTACATGTCACACCTTCAGGTATTTTTACACCGGGAAGCTTGCTTGTATGCTCCCTGAGGTTATTTATCATATCCACTTCTTCCTTAAAACAGGACCACATTCTTACAGAATGTCCATTCCCTGCAACCAGAACAGAAAGTGCACTACCCATACTTCCGGCACCAATTATGCAAATTTTACTTTTCATTAATCCTTACCCCCGAAAAACTGTATCTTTTTTATTATTTATTATTCTTTTTACCAAACTTTGATTCGGTCCCCTTAAATATCCTCTCAATATTTGATTTATGTCTTATTATTACAAGAAAAGCAACGACTATTGCAAATAAAACAAATGTTGATTTATTGTTAAACAATGGAACAGCCGAAACTATCGGAAACAATGACGCACCAATAATCGAGCCGAGGGAAACATACCCGGTGATGACTACAACTATAATAAACGCACCGAGTAATATCAACCCAACCTGCCAGTCCATCATTAAGATTACTGAAAATGTTGTAAGAACGCCCTTCCCGCCTCTGAAGCCGAAGTATAACGGCCAGTTGTGTCCAATAATAGCAGATATTCCACCCACTATCAAACCGAACTTATCAAGTCCGTTAACCGTTCCAACTATGTAATGTCCTATTATACAAGCTGCAACACCCTTTAGGATATCTCCTGCAGTAACCAGAACTGCAGCCTTTTTTCCAAGTGTCCTGAGTGTGTTATTTGCTCCGGCATTACCGCTGCCGTGCTGTCTGACATCCACTCCATAAAATTTGCCCACTACCAGGGATGAATTTATACTCCCCAATAAATACCCCACAACTGCTACAGCAATGACTTTCAATACAAGAATCAAGAATCTCACTCCTTGCCTTTTTCTCTAATAAAAAATCTTATCGGAGTGCCTTCAAAGCCAAAATTTTTCCTTAGTTGATTTTCAAGATATCTTTCGTATGAATAATGCATTAATTCCATGTCATTGACAAAAAGTATGAACGTCGGCGGCTTAATTCCCGACTGGGTCATATAGTAAATCTTAAGTCTTTTACCCTTGTCCGAAGGCGGTTGAACCATCGCAACTGCTTCATTCACTATATCGTTGAGCATGCCTGTGGAAATTCTGAAGGCTGCCTGGTCTGCAGTGAATTTTATAAGTTCATATATTTTATCTACCCTCTGACCGGTCTTGGCAGAGATGAATAATACCGGAGCATAGGTCATAAACCCCAGCTTTTCATGTACAACCTTCCTGTATTCCTCGAGAGTTCCGGTTGTTTTCTCGACCAGATCCCATTTATTTATTACAATTATTGATGCTTTCCCTTGATCATGTGCATATCCTGCTATTTTAGTGTCCTGCTCAGTCACTCCGTCTACGGCATCAATCATTATAAGGCATACATCAGCCCGTTCTACAGCAGTCCATGAGCGGATTATACTGTATTTTTCGATATTCTCACTAATCCTGCTTTTTCTTCTGATACCTGCAGTATCAATAAATACGTATTTGTCTTCACCGTTTGTAACCAGGGTGTCTATCGCATCCCTTGTAGTTCCCGGAACATCGCTGACTATTACCCTTTCCTCTCCCAAAACCCTGTTAATTAGCGAAGATTTGCCCGAATTCGGCTTACCTATTACAGCTACCTTTATTGTATCTTCATCATAATCTTCATTTTCAGTTTCGGGGAAATGAGCATATACTTCATCAAGCAAATCACCCATTCCAAGACCGTGGAGAGAAGATATGGGCATTATTTCACCTATTCCGAGATTATAGAATTCATAAGCCTCTGCCGGAGTCTGTCCTATTCTATCCACCTTGTTTACAGCCAGTATTACAGGTTTGTTTGTTTTTCTAAGCAGCGTTGCAACTTCCTTGTCTGAAGCTGTCATGCCTTCCTTGGCATCTACCATGAATATTATAACATCGGCTGTTTCAATGGCTATTTCGGCCTGCCTCTTCATCTGCTGCATTATTTTATTTTCAGAATAGGGTTCTATTCCGCCTGTATCTATTACAGTGAACTTTTTGCTTCTCCACTCTGCCTCGGAATAGATTCTATCCCTGGTAACACCCGGAGTATCTTCCACTATTGAAATTCTTCGTCCCGTTATATAATTAAAAAATGTGGATTTCCCTACATTAGGTCTTCCAACAACAGCAACTACAGGTTTTGCCAATACAAATCACCTCATAAGTTCTTATTAATTCCAAGTACTGCATTTACAAATTCTTTTCCGCTATTATCAACGATATTTATCCTTGTGTCCAGTAAGCTTTTCAGTTCTCTTACAGTGACATTGTCCAGAAAAATATCTTCATCAGCCTTCAGCATGCACCTGCACAACAAAAGTTCCATTCCAAGGTCCTTGCCGGTTAACTGACTTTTAAGATCCTGGCCTGTAATCAAGCCTGTCACCGTAACATTTTCCCCAAAAAAGTTATTTTTTATTTCATAAACGTTTACCTTGATATTTTTATATCTCTTTTCAAGAATCTCAG
Organism: Bacillota bacterium; assembly: GCA_030705825.1. Taxonomy (GTDB): domain Bacteria; phylum Bacillota; class Clostridia; order Acetivibrionales; family JANLFN01; genus JAUZPR01. Next base: position 3,509 of record JAUZPR010000068.1, read on the forward strand.
CCATTTCTTTTATATATTTATAGGAAGAAACTCCTGTTGCAATACTGACTTTTCTTTCGGGGATATGGTCAAAACTATTATTTTCAAGGTATTCAAAAAACTCATATCTTAATAAAGAAATGAGACCCACACCATTTTCTATCTGTGGAAAGTCCTCATATTCCTCATAATCCGGTATATCTGTTTCAGCCATTATGTATAATTCATCGGCCAGGTAGACAACTCTTGAACCAAATTGTGAAAGCAGCCTGGTTTGCCAATTCTTAACCTGTTTTATAACATCTATAGAAGATACTTTATCATAAGGTTCCAGTTTAAACAAGCCTTCCCTGTGTCTGGTTATTCCGACCGGAACTACCGATATGCTGTTGATTCCGGGATAAAACCCTGAAAGATCCGAAATAGTCCTGTCAAGCCCCTTGCCGTCATTTACTTCCCTGCACAGGACAATCTGACAGTTAACCGTTATTCCGCCGTCCACAAGCTTTTTTATATTTTCAAGCACATTGCCGGCAAATCTATTGCCAAGCATGAATTTTCTAAGCTCCGGATTGGTAGTATGAACCGAAACATTGATGGGTGACATTCTGTATCTAATGATTCTGTTTATGTCATCCTCTTTCATATTGGTAAGTGTAACATAATTACCGGCCAGAAAGGACATTCTTGAGTCATCATCCTTGAAATAAAGTGTCTCTCTCATTCCGGACGGAAGCTGGTCTATAAAGCAGAAAATACACTTGTTCCTGCAGCTTTTCATATCATCCATCAATGGATTTTCAAAATCAAGTCCAAGGTCTTCATATTCATCTTTTTCTACTTCTATATCCCATATTTCGCCATCACTTTTCTCTATTTCAAGCTGCAGCGTCTCCTCTGTCATCAGAAACCTGTAGTCAAAAACGTCTCCTATATTTTCACCGTTAATAGACAGAAGTATATCGCCTTTTTCAATACCTGCTTCCTCAGCAATACTTCCTGCTATGACGTTTTGTACAGTCATCCGGTTCTTCACAAACAATCCTCCATAATAAAAACTGCAATTCATATTATATATTTATCAAAATAACAGGTAACAAAAAAGACAGCAGTAACTCTGCTGCCTTCTTTAGGCTTTATTTGGATTCAAGCTTGATAACCTCTTTGCCATCATAATAACCGCAATCTTTACACACTCTATGAGGTAATTTTAATGCGTGGCATTGTGGACATTTGATTAAATTGGGCACTGACAGTTTCCACTGTGACCTTCTTTTACCAGTTCTCGCTTTTGACCATTTACGTTTTGGATTTGCCATGAAATAACACCTCCCTGCAACCATAAATCGTTTATTAAAATCAATTTTTAATACTAGTTTTGAAAAGATATTCAGCTGTTAAAGAATTTTTTCAATCCTTCAAGCCTCGGATCAATAGCCTCGGTACTGCAACAGCAATCTTTTTCATTCAAATCCGACCCACATACAGAGCATAATCCTTTACAAGCATCGGAACACACGGTTTTCATGGGCAGGTTCAGTACTAAATTATCAACTAAAATCTTATCCAGATCAATATGATAATTTTCGTATGTATAAGCCTCAAGATCGGTATTATTTTCAGTACTAACAATATCTTCGCTTATTTTAAGCTCCAGACTGCCTTTCAGTTCCTTAAGGCACCTGTAACATCTTGTCTTATACTGTGCAGCCAATCTTCCGTCAAGCTTCAGAATTCCTGTCACATTGACAAGACGTCCTTTAAAGCTTACAGGCTCTTCGAATACTATTTCCGGATCTATAGAATTTGAATTTTCAAGCATATCCGTGAATTCTATATCCAAAGCAGCACCGTCTATTTTTAAAATGTCTCTTATGTCAACCTTCATGCATAGTACTCCCTATAAAACCGACAAAAAATATTATACTAACTTAAGCAAACTTTGTCAATAAATTATGTGAAAAGCGTATTCACTGTGTCAAGAATTTGAAGCCAGCTGTTCACCGTTTATATATTGTGTCCATTTCTACATTATATATTATTTTCCTTGTATATCAAATAATCTTATTTAGATGAAGAAAGAGTCAGGGCTTAACTCCCGACTCAATCAACTCCCCCTCCCCCCTTAGTTGAGGGAGGTTTTTGGGTTTGGCCTCCGGCAGCCCGAGCGCTTCCCTCGGGTACACCCTTTTCGTGGGGTATACCCCACACCACTCACTTAGCATCGCCATAGGTCTGCCACAAGAAACCTTTTTCAGAAACTCAAATCTCCGAACTCTGAACTCCTAACTCCGAACCCCTTTTAACTGCAGCCGCCTTCTTAACAGACCTCTTTGCTTCCACTTTAAACCTTCCGCCTAAAACACTCAATGCAAAGTATACAACACCCATACCTAGAAGTATCAAAACAGGAGTAACTATTGTTTCTATTCCGAGTCCCCCTACAACCGTATTTGTTAGCCCTAAGTTTGCCCAGTACTGTGGGAACAGGACAGCTATTTTCTGCATTATAACAGGTTCAAAATCAAGGGGCCAGTAACAACCCGCCAGCATTGTTGTTGCGGTTATAACTATTGCCGAAATAGCACCAAGCTGAGCATTTGTCTTTACAAGAGTGGACATGAACATTCCAAGTCCCGTTACGCACAGCAGATATACACTTATAAGAATTATCGTATCTAGCATTGAAGTGCCCCAGTTAACACCCATTACGAATTTTCCGAATAACATAACAAGAGCTATTTGTACCCATCCTTTGAGGAAAGTCCCAAAAACCTTACCGCATATGACAGTGCTGCGTGATGTCGGAGTTATGCTCAGCCTTCCCCAGGTGTTCACCTTTTTCTCTTCAAGGATATCTCCGGCGCCCAATACTACTGTATACATAACGAACATTAATATGGCCGAAATTGACATATTTGCTTTTGGATCATAGTCGGTAGTCTTGTTTTTATCTGCAAATTTTGTTTCGTTTACAGTTATAAGCTCCGGTTTTGAAAGATTTGCATCAATAATTTTCCCAAGCTCAGGTATAATCTTTTCAATATCGGTACCGGGTATATTTTTCATATTTTCTTCAAGGTAGGATATGGTTCCTTCCTTAAGTCTAAGCTTAGTAAAAGCATTGTTTATGATACCCTGTATAACAGAATAATCTGCCGATTCGGAAAGCTTGATTGTTTGTATTTCTGCGTCCTTACCTTCAGTTATCTTCTGACTGAAATCACCTGGTATAACAAAACCTATTTCCACATTGGCATTTTTAACCTTGTCGTATAGTGTGTCCTTATCCAGTTCGGATATTTCCAAGGTATTATCCTTTTTTATTTCATCAAGTAAACTTGTTGATATCCGGCTTTTATCCAGATTTGTTATTCCAACCGGAATTTTCGTATCACCATATGAACCTCCCGCCAGGCCTCCGAATATTACAATAAAGGCTATGGGGAGTACCAGCATTATCACAAATGATGTCTTGTCCCGCAACATTTTTATAAGATCGAATTTTGCAATACTAAATATTTTCATTTTCCTGCCCCCCTTATGTCCTGAACCTGGCCACGCCGATACTCATGAGCACCAATCCTATAGCCGCCAGTACCCCACAGTATGGAAGCACTGCTGATATTCCCGAACCCACCATGAGATCTATATAAGCCTGATGTGCCCACCAGTTTATAGTGAACATTGACATGGTTTTCATGCTGCTTGGAATAGGTACCATTCCGCCGCTCATCATGGTTGATAACTGAATAACCAACATACCCACACCATCAGCTGCTCTTGCCGTCTTTACCAGGGCAGCCACCACAACTCCGAAACCTGAAGCTGCAAATACGGCGCTAACAGTTACAAGAAGGGTACCTGCTACCTGTCCCCAGTTAACTCCATAAACTATACAGGTAAATATAATCAGTGTCAGTGCCTGTGCCAGGCAAACCATAAATATTCCCATGGTTTTTCCCGAGATTAGTGAAACCTTGCTCGCTCTTGTGCTCATCAGCCTTCCCAGAGTTTTGTTTTCCCTTTCTTCAACAATACTCCTTGTGCCGGTATTTGCTCCGAACAATATAAACATCACAAGCATAGCAGCCGAATAGTACTGTATGGCTGTTGTTGTCTTATATTTTTTCTGGGGCTCTTCAGAAAACTTAAGCATCTCATTTCCAAGTTTTTGCCTCAAACCGCTCATTACCATCTGAGCTTCGGTCATCCCATTTGCAGGGATATTGAATTTATATTGTTTTTCAATATCCATTACTGCGTTGGCACTTGCATAGCTCATTGATATATTATTCGCGAAGCTTTCAGCAACAGATTTTACTATTACTGAATCAATTTTATCACCCAGCCTTGTTTTTATATCCAGTCTGACCTGTTTATTACTGTCTATATCCTTTGAAAAATTCTCAGGTATGGTTATGACGGCTGGAACTGTCTTCTTATTGAACATATCTTCAGCTTTTTCCTTATCTACCGGAAACGTGTTGAAGGTATCCGACATGCCATCCCTCAAAACCTCGTTTATGAATACTGAAGACAAATATCCTTCGTCATTGTTTACAACAGCAATAGAGAATTTGTTGACTGCAAGGTTCTGATTAAAAACAGAGCCCAGAGCAGTTCCAAGAATAAATATTATTATACTTGGCATTAAAAGAAGCATTAGAATAGCCCTTCTGTCCCTCAATACCACCCGTAAATCCTTTAGTGCAATAAAAAGTGCCATTTTGTCCCCCCCTAATCTCTGAGAGCTCTTCCTGTAAGATGCAGGAATACGCTTTCTAGGTTGGATTGTTCTATATTTACTGAATGTATCTTGCTTTTTTCAATATCCAATATGGAAATTATCCTGGCAAGTACCATATCAGCTTCGGGGGTAATAACCTTAAGCTTGCCTTCTTCTACAGAAACACTGTCTACTCCGTTCAATCCCTTGATTTTATCTAAAACCTTGTTGCTGGTACTAGTCAACTCAATATTTAAAGTATCGTTATCACCCACAAGTTTCTTCAATTCGTCCTTTGTTCCCAATGCAATAACTTTTCCATGATCTACAATGGCAACTCTGCTGCAGAGGAATTCCACTTCCTCCATGTAATGGCTTGTATATATTACAGTCATTCCCTCCATGTTCAGTTTTAGAACTGTTTCAAGTATGTGGTTTCTTGATTGAGGATCTATTCCAACTGTTGGCTCATCCATTATCAGTACTCCGGGCTTGTGTAAAAGAGCTGCTGCTATATTTATTCTTCTTTTCATTCCGCCCGAATATGAATCCACCCTATCCTTTGCACGGTCTACCAAGCCAGCTATTTCAAGAGCCTCATCGACTCTCTCATTGAGCAGGGAGCCTCTCAGGCCATACATTCTTCCCCAAAAAACCAGATTTTCTTTGGCAGTCAATGTAGGATAAAGTGCAATTTCCTGAGGAACAAGTCCTAATATTTTTCTGATTTCGCTGTTGTTTCCGTTCATTGTATATTCATCAACAATAATATCTCCGCTATCAGGCTTTAAAAGGGTTGTGATCATTGAAATAAGTGTAGATTTTCCTGCACCATTCGGTCCTAAAAGTCCGAATACTTCACCCTTCTCCACATTAAAACTTACATCATCTACAGCCTTCAAGTTTCCATAGCTTTTGCTGAGGTTCTTAATCTCTATATAACTCATTTACTGTAACCCTCCTGTTTTAAATCAATATATATTGGTTATTTGTTTCTGAACAATTCTTTTATGGCTTTAAAGTTTGTAAAATCACTGGGATTATTGCTGTCTGGATTTATTGGTTCTGCTTTGGACATATCCGGTATAACGACCTTGACCTTTCCAGTGTTGATGTCCGACCGTACGGTACTCACATTAAATTTTATCCTTATTTCACCTTTGTTTTTGATTACCAGCGTACCTTCAATATTTTCGCTTATTATATAGGAATCACGGTCTATCTTGGCTGTAACCTTTAAATTTTCAATGGTGAATTTGTCTTTCAGCTTTTCCATATTTTGAGGCAGGTTATTCAGCCATTTTGTTGTGGCTTCTGCTACGTTATCGGCACTCCCTTTAGATGCATATAGCTTGCTTGAATTAACAATTTCCTTTTTTAAGGATTCGTCTTGATAAACAACCTGTGCCAATTTTGTTAACAAGGCTTTGGCTTTATCCTCAGTAATTTGTATTGACAGGCATGTCACCTTAATATCGCCGTCTGCCGTATTCTCAATTGAGCTCCCTTCGTTGGCTATAATCTCGTCTTTAACGTAATTGTTCCAGATGTCGGCAATTTTCTTCCTAAATTCACTGTCATTGATTTTGGAATCATCGGAAGTTTTGGACGAAACATTGTCAGGAATATTCAGTTTAAAATACTTACCACTATTGTCAAGAGATGACATATATATATTCCTGTTAACAACATATACTCTGGTATTCAATACCATCTGTCCTGCATTTATAAACTGGTCCATCATTTCTTTCCTGTTTTTATTATCAACAACCCGGTCCACGTTTGCAGTTATGCTTTTAAGCTTTGCAAAATCAGATTTTACCTGTTCTGAAGCTTTTGAAAAATCAAAGTCCATGGTAAATTTATCGGTTTCTCTGAATGAGCTTGCACTTTCGGTATTAATGAGGGCTGAAATGTATTTTCCAGTAACATTACCGTTAATACTGCATGAAACGCTGAATAATAAAACAATCACAGAAATTATAAAAAGACATATTTTCTTTAACATAAACTCACCTTCCGTATCATTTTTTACATTTTTAATTATAACCATATTCAAATTTACAGACATCTGGTGAAAGTAATGACATATGCATGACTTTTGTCATGGAAAGGTCATATTTTGAAAAAACAAGACATGATTTGATAAGGAATTGAAAATACAAGTATAAAAAGGATTATATGGCTACCCCTTTTCCGGAACTTTGAAGTGCCATGTCAAATATGCTGATATTATGTTTAAGACTGACGTTATTACATAATACACATTTTTCTATATTGGAATATTCACCGATATCACATTGATTCCATAATACACTGTTGGAAATATGAACGCATTGATGTATTACCGAACAGTCTCCTATTATTGTATATGGTTGAATAACCACATCTTCATCAATAATACTGTCGTTGCCAATGAAAACAGGTCCACTGATTTTTGCCGAATGGCTGATACTGCAATTATTACCTGTATATACCCTCGGTAACATTTCAGGAGAATTAAGATTAAGGTTCAATTTTCCATCCAGAAGGTCACAATGTACCTTCAAATAGGAATTGATATTTCCTATATCACACCAGTACCTATCGGTAACCATCCCATATATGGGTATTTTCTTCTGCATCATTAACGGGAATAGATCTTTACTGAAATCGAACTTTAGATTTTTGCCGAATAGCGTAAGCACCTCGGGATTGCAAACATATATCCCTGTGTTTATTATATTTGTAAAGACTTCGCTTGCTTTTGGTTTTTCCTTGAAACAAGTAATTTTCCCCTGTTCATCGGCCGAAACAATTCCATACTGGGTTGGATCATTGACTTTAACAAGGGGCATAGTCAAACAGGAATTATTGTTTTTATGAAAATCTATTACTTTTGCCAAATCAATGTCGGTTAAAATATCACCGCTTATAACAACAAAAGTATCATTTAGATACTGTTCAATGTTCTTTATACATCCAGCCGTACCCAACGGCTGGTCTTCAATGATATATTTCAGATTGATTCCGAGTTTGCTTCCATCACCCAAAATATCCATAAATGCTTCTGCCTGATATTGAAGTGTAATAAATATTTCATCAATATCAGATTTCTTAAGCAAATCCAATATGTATTCTATAACAGGTTTGCCCATTATAGGTATAAGCGGTTTGGGCAGCTGATTGGTTAAAGGTCTGAGTCTGGTGCCAAGTCCGCCTGATAAGATGACAGCTTTCATTATTCTCGACTCCTTTAACAGATTTAGTAGACAATCAATCCAGATATGTGGTCCTAAATTTTGTACCTGTTACTGCCTGTTTCAGTCTGTTAAAATCTATAGGTTTTACTATATATTCAGATGCACCTGCCAATATTGCTTCTACTACATTTTTCTTTCTTCCCAGACATGAGCAGATGACAATCTTTGCATCCTTCATTGTTGCCTTGATTGTTCTTGTAGCATCAATACCGTCCAGAACGGGCATATTTATATCCATGATTATTACATCAGGCTGCGTTGCCATGGCTTGGGCTATAGCTTCCGCACCATTCCGGGCTTCTACTATTTCCATATTGCTTGAAACCTGTGTCAGATAATTTATCAATTGTTTCCTAATAAATGAGGCATCGTCTACAACTAGTACCTTCAAGAAAATTCCCCCATGCTGTCATTTTCAATAAGATTTACTTTATCGAAAAACCCATTGTTCGGTTGAAAACATTTATTAATTTTTGATTTGATGCAACCGGCATTAAAAATCATAATAGGAAAATCGCATTAATACTATCAGGAAAACAGCTGCGAGTATAAAGAACTGATTTTTTACAACCTGTTACCGATTGGTACCGGTATGATATTCGGTTATAAAAAAAAATTCTCAACTAATACATTTATCACCTCGTTATAAAGAAATCTAAAGGGTATTACTTCTTTATATCACTGCAAAAAACTATTATTAGTTCAGAAATTCTCTTACAATACTTATCAAATTTCTACATTTTTATTCATTATATTACGAAAATTTACAAATGTCAACACAATTCTCATCTTATTCCATTTATACCATTTTTGTATGCTTATGTTCAATTTATTATACTTTTTAAAGGGTCGCATTACATTTCCGCGAGGGTTACAGCTTGTTTTCTATGACATATAAGGCTATTTGGGTTCTATGGTTCAAGCCCAGCTTTGACAAAATGTTTGTAATATGGTTTTTAGTCGTTCCTTCAGTTATAAACAACTTGTTTGATATTTCCTTGTTTGATAATCCTTCGGATATAAGTCTGGCAATTTCGATTTCACGCTGAGTCAGCATCTGCGCATCCTGGCTCTTTGAATTGGTACCTGTAAAAGCATTTACCACCTTTGCTGCAACGTTGGAATGTAATACAGTTCCGCCGTTGTATATTACTTTTACCGTATTTGTTATTTCTTCAGAACTCATATCCTTCAACAAATAACTGCTGGCTCCATTTTTTAGGGCCTCAAAAATAAACTCATCATCATTGAACGTAGTCAGAATTATTATTTTTATTTGAGGAAAGGCTTCCTTAATAGTTTTGGTTGCCTGTACTCCGTCCATTACCGGCATCCTGATATCCATCAGTACAACATCTATACCCGAAGCCGAACACATATCAAATGCCTCCTGACCGTTGGAGGCAGTTGCCATCACTTCAATATCGCTGCACAGGGATAATATCATCTTAAGCCCATCTCTTACTATAGGCTGGTCATCAACAATCATAACTTTAATTTTGTTCAATTAACAAACACCCCTTAATTAACGCAGGATCGTATCCTTACTTCACCTGCAATATCAACAAGTTCCCGCTATACTATCTTTTCAATTGGTATAATAATATTGATCATAAAGCCGTTGCTGCTGTAAAAGCTTATATCACCTGAAAGTTCTCTTATTCGTTCTGTCATACCTTTAAGGCCGTTACCGGTTTTAAACTTAACTGTTCCTATACCGTTATCCTTAATGAATATGGAAAATTTATCAGGCATATATTTTATACGAACCTCAACTGCAGTAGCTTTACCATGCTTCGCCGAATTTGTCAGAGCCTCCTGGACAGTTCTGTAAATCACCAGATTAAAGTCGGGCTGAGTTTTGTATATCTCTCCGTCAACTTGTATTTCTGCGTTTATGCCGAGCTTTTGCCTGGCTCCTGCAGCAAGTTCCTGTATAGATTTAATAAGGGGCATTTGCTCTATGGTTTGAGGCTTTAGTGCCTGCACTGATTTTCGTATTTCAGTAAGGCATTCCCTGGCAATGCTTTTACAGGAAGATATCTGATTCTTTATTTTTTCCGGGTCCATTTCTGCTAGCTTTTCACAGAATTCCAGATTCATAACCAGGCCTGTAAGGTTATGGCCCACGCTATCGTGTATCTCTCTGGCAATCCTGTTTCTTTCCTCAAAAATGGTCAGTTCCTTGGTTAATTGATTTTTCTGTTCGGCAAGGTCATTGGCTTCCTTTAGTTTCCTATTGATAACATCAAGTCTTGATTTCTCCTCCGACAGGACCCTTGAGTAGTTGAAAAACACGGCTAATGTTATAAAGACCATCATAGTAAAGAATATATATGAAAAAACAAAAGGAATATTTATATTGTATTGCGGCTTGGAATTTGACAGGGCTACCTGGATAAGCGTGTAATACTTGACAAATGCTGCGCAGACAACACCCAGGCTGACAACCAATCTCTGTCTCTGCCCCAGGGTAAACCCGGCGGAAATCAACACAAAAAAGTAATAGATGTTAAAATAATAGTTGACAACATATCTTGAACTGTCATCCAGCAGTATTAAAAGAATTATATCTGCGATAAATGTAAATGGCAGAAATCCTGGATATTTATCCTGCAGCAGAAATTCCCTTATGTGCAGCCAGAGAAAGAATATGGCGAACAAAGCAACCATATAGGAAAATCTGGCACTTCCCGCATGCTCCAATGTAACAGCGAAAATAAAAGTAACAAGAAGTGTCAATGCCCTGAATATTGTAAATAACGGGATTAATCCTTTTCTCAAAAAATCACCTTTTTAATTCTTTACATAATAAAAACACATCTATAATAATATCAAAAATAAAAGTGAAATCCAATATTTATTGGATTTGAAAGAGTACAAAATAAAAAGGCTGCCATTGGGCAGCCAAATTATTGTATAAACTTGAATTACTTTATTAAACCTAATGTTTCACGTGCAATAGCAAGTTCTTCGTTGGTAGGAATAACCAGTGTCCTTACCTTTGCTCCAGATGCGCTTATATCCATTTCTTTGCCTTTTACCTGGTTCTTTTCATCGTCTATTTCTATTCCAAGGTATTCCAGACCCTTAACTGCCTTACTTCTTACCAGTCCGTTGTTTTCACCTATTCCGGCGGTAAATACTACTGCATCAACTCCATCCATAACTGCACTGTATTCACCAATGTATTTCTTTACTCTGTAACAGAATATATCCATTGCAAGAGCAGCTCTTTCATTTCCTTCATTGGCAGCTGCTTCTATATCCCTGAAATCACTGCTGACTCCCGAAATCCCAAGGACACCCGACTTTTTATTCAAGTAATCATCAACATCCTTTATGGACATTTTTTCTTTTTCCATAAGGAATTTTACTACTGCAGGGTCAATGGTTCCGCTTCTGGTACCCATTGCAAGTCCTGCCAGCGGTGAAAAGCCCATGCTGGTATCAACAGATTTGCCGTTTTTTACTGCACATATGCTCGCGCCGTTTCCAAGATGGCAGGTTACTATTTTCATATCTTCAAGCGGTTTGTTTAAGAACGCTGCTGTCCTTTCGGAAACATACTTGTGTGATGTTCCATGGAAACCATATTTTCTTACGCCGTATTTTTCATACATTTCATATGGCAGTGCATAGAGGAAAGCATACTTGGGCATAGTCTGGTGAAAAGCAGTATCAAAAACCGCAACCATCGGCACATTAGGCATAATATTCTGGCAAGCTTCAATTCCCACAATGTTTGGGGGGTTATGCAGCGGAGCCAGTTCTATGCATTCTCTGATAGCTGCTATTACTTTTTCATCAATAATTGTTGACTGCTTGTACTTTTCTCCGCCATGTACTACTCTATGTCCAACTGCTGTTATTTCGTTCATATTCGAAATAACTCCTATTTTCGGGTCGGTAAGTGCATTGATTACTTCCTTGATTGCAACCTTGTGATTAATCAGATCCTTCTCAATAACTACCGGATCACTTCCTGCCTTTGTATGCTTCAAAAAGGAATTGTCTATCCCTATTCTGTCGCATAACCCCTTAGCAAGAACGGTTTCTTTCTGCATATCAATCAATTGATATTTCAATGATGAACTTCCGGTATTAATAACCAGAATTTTCATTTAATCATCCCCTAATTTATTATAATCATTTTTTTACGGGCGGAACAGAGCCCAGCCCCTACATACTTTTAACTGTCAACTGTCAACTGATTTTATACGTTTTGTGCCTGTACTGCAGTTATTGCAACAACTCCTACTATATCCTCGGCACTGCAGCCTCTGGACAAATCATTAACCGGCTTTGCTATACCCTGTGTGACAGGACCGTATGCCTCGGCTTTAGCAAGCCTCTGGGTAAGCTTGTATGCTATATTTCCGCAGTTTAAGTCCGGGAATACCAATACGTTTGCTTCTCCGGCAACATTACTTCCCGGTGCCTTCGACTTTCCTACAGAAGGTACCAATGCTGCATCAGCCTGAAGTTCTCCGTCCAGTATAAGATTAGGAGCTTTAGCCTTGGCAAGCTCTGTTGCTTTAATAACCTTTTCAGTCAATTCACTTTTAGCGCTGCCGTATGTGGAATAGGAAAGCATAGCTACTTTTGGTTCTGCCTGTACCAAAGTTTTGAAGGTTTTTGCCGATTCAATTGCTATTTCAGAAAGGTCTTCAGCATTTGGATTTTCAACCAAACCACTGTCAGCGTATATAAATACTCCGTTTTCGCCGTATTCACAATTGGGTACTACCATAACAAAAAATGCTGAAACAAGTTTGGTTCCCGGAGCAGTCTTTAATATCTGCAGAGCCGGTCTTAATGTGTCAGCAGTTGAATGGGCCGCACCTGATACCATTCCGTCGGCATTTCCCTTTTTAACCATCATAACTCCCCAATAAATCGGATCCTTCATGATTTCAGCTGCTTTTTCGGGAGTGATTCCTTTTGCCTTCCTCATTTCATAGAAGGTATTTACATAGTCTTCTCTCATTTCGGAATTCAAAGGGTCAACTATTTTGGCTTTGGATATATCAAGATCTCCTGCAAGCTTTTTAATTTCTACCGGATTACCTACCAAAACCACATTTGCTATACCTTTTTCCTGAATCATTGCAGTAGCCTTTAGTGTCCTGATGTCTGTGCTTTCAGGAAGAACTATCGTTTTGACATCAGCCTTTGCTCTTTTTGATATTTGTTCTAAAAAGTTCATCTTTCTGCCTCCATTTATTTATCTTAAGAATTTGCTGTAAACAGTAATTGAAATATAATTAATCACATTAACTGCCACGTCACATTCTTATTTTGCCAGTCATTTAAAAAATTATTTTATTATCAGGTCATAATACCTGATACGTATAAACATTGAGTATCAAGCCTTACAGCCATAATAATTATAATACAAATTGTTTATTGTATACAAGATTCATTTATTGTTTTTTTCGACAAAAATAAAAAGACTGTGAAAGCAATTTTTATGCAATACATATAAATAACCTTGAAAAGATCTTTTAGGATTTGCCTTTCCTCTAAAAAAGACTGATATAAAGTTATATCAGTCTTTTTTAGCATTTTTTTACTTATCCAACTCATCCTTCAATATCTTGTTTATAACCTGAGGATTTGCCTTGCCTCGGGTTTCTTTCATTGCCTGTCCTACCAGGAAGCCTATGGCTTTTTCCTTGCCGTTTTTATAATCTGTTACCGATTGCGGGTTAGCCTCCAGTATCTTTCTTACTATTGCAACAAGAGCACCTTCATCGCTCACAACCTCAAGGCCCTCTTCCTTAACTATAGTTTCAGGATCCTTTTTGGTATCGAACATTTTCTCAAATACTTTTTTGGCTATAGTACCGCTGATGGTTCCTTTTTCGATCATATTTATCATTCTGGCCAGGTATTCGGCAGGGAAAGGAATTTCTTCAACTTCCAGGTTCCTCTCCTTAAGAATCCTCATTAAGTCTCCCATTATCCAATTGCTTACTGCTTTGGTATTACTGCTTCTTTTTATTGTCTCTTCGAAGAAATCCGAAAGCACTTTTGAACTTGTCAGCAGCTGTGCATCGTATTCAGGCAGTCCGTATTCATTAATATATCTGATTCTTCTTGCTTCAGGCAGTTCTGGAAGGGATACTCTGATACTCTCTACCCATTCAACCGGCGAAACTATAGGTGCAAGGTCAGGTTCCGGGAAATACCTGTAGTCATGTGCCTCTTCCTTACTTCTCATTGCATAACTCATACCCTTGTCATCATCCCAGCGTCTGGTTTCCTGGTATATTGTTCCACCTGCTTCAAGTTCACTTATCTGCCGCTTGGTTTCACCTTCAACCGCTCTGACAATTGACCTGAAGGAATTCAAATTCTTCATTTCAGTTCTGGTTCCGAATTTTTCCTGGCCTCTTGGCCTTACAGATAGATTTACATCGGCTCTTAAAGAACCTTCCTGCATTTTGCAGTCGGAAACATCCACATATTGAAGGATTGCACGCAAATTTTCCACATAAGCCCTGGCTTCTTCTGCTGACCGGATATCTGGCTCGCTTACAATTTCAATCAGAGGGACACCGCACCTGTTATAATCAACAAGTGTGCCTGAACCCCACTCGTCATGTATGAGCTTTCCTGCATCTTCCTCTATATGTATCCTTGTTATCCCTATTTTCTTTTTAGCTCCGTTTACATCTATCTCCACAAA
>JAUZPR010000069.1 GCA_030705825.1 Bacillota bacterium
GTTCCTGTAATGGTACCGCCTGTTCCTACTCCGGCAACAAATATATCAACCTGTCCGTCTGTATCTCTCCATATTTCTTCTGCAGTTGTCTTCCTGTGTATTTCCGGATTTGACGGATTCTTAAACTGCTGAGGCATAAAAGCACCTGGGTTTTGCGATACCAATTCTTCCGCTTTTCTTATAGCTCCGGCCATCCCCTCATTACCCGGGGTGAGTACTACTTCCGCCCCTAAAGCCTTCATAAGGCTCCTTCTTTCAATACTTACAGTCTCAGGCATTGTAATTATCAGCCTGTAGCCTCTTGCAGTAGCAACCGATGCAAGTCCTATACCAGTATTGCCGCTTGTAGGCTCAACTATGATAGAATCCTTATTTATCAATCCCTTTTCTTCAGCATCCTTTATCATAGCATATCCAATTCTGTCCTTGACGCTGCCACCCGGATTAAAATACTCCAGTTTAGCTATAAGTGTGGTTTCAAGACTTTTGAACCTGCTGTAATTGGATAGCCTAAGAAGAGGTGTATTACCTATAAGATCAGTTATATTCTCATATATTTTTGACAAATCCTGCCGCCTCCTTTTATTGATTACAGCACTATTTTATCATTTTATTCCGATACATCAAGGCATAATAGGAATTTCATTCCACTGCTTTCTTAAGTGCCTGGTCCAGATCGTAAATGAGATCATCAACATCTTCAAGTCCTATGGAAAGTCTGATTAAATCTGGCGGTGAACCAGCAGCTATCAGTTCCTCCTCAGACAGCTGTGAATGAGTAGTACTTGCAGGATGAATTACAAGAGATTTTGCATCTGCGACATTTGCAAGGAGTGAGAATATTTCAAGACTGTCTATGAATTTTTTACCGGTCTCTACTCCACCCTTGATTCCGAATGTAAAGATGGATCCTGCACCTTTTGGAAGGTACTTTTTAGCAAGCGCGTTGTATTTATTGCCTTCCAGGCTGGGGTAATTAACCCAGGTAACCAGCGGATGATTATTTAGGAATTCTGCAATTTTTTTGGTATTGGATACGTGTCTTTCCACCCTTAAAGATAAGGTTTCCAAACCCTGCAGGAACAGGAATGAGTTAAACGGACTTATGGCGGCGCCGGTGTCCCTGAGCAGCTGAACACGTGTCTTGGTAATAAATGCAGCCGCTCCCACATCCTGAGCATACCTGATACCGTGGTAACTTTGATCCGGCTCAGTTAATCCAGGGAATTTTCCGCTTCCCAGCCAGTCAAACTTTCCTGAATCAACTATTACTCCGCCTATCGAGGTTCCATGTCCACCAATAAATTTTGTTGCCGAGTGGACTACAATATCTGCTCCGAATTCTATAGGTTTGATTAGATACGGAGTTCCGAAGGTATTGTCTATAATCAGCGGAATTTTATTCTGATGGGCGATTTCAGCAACCTTTTCTATATCAACAAGGTTTGTTCCGGGATTTCCTATTGTTTCTATATAGATTGCCTTTGTCTTGCCTGTTATTGCTTTCCTGAAGTTCTCAGGATCATCCGGGTTGACAAATGTTGTATTTATTCCAAGCCTGGGAAGAGTAGCAGAAAAAAGATTGTAAGTCCCTCCATATAATGTGCTGGCTGAAATTATTTCATCACCAGTGCCTGCAATATTTAAAATTGAGTATGTAATTGCCGCCGAACCCGAAGCAACTGCCAGCGCTCCTATTCCGCCCTCCAATGCGGCTATCCTTTGTTCAAAGACATCAGAAGTAGGATTCATTATTCTTGTGTATATATTTCCAGGTACTTTTAAAGCAAAAAGGTCTGCAGCATGCTGAGAATTGTTGAATACATAGGAAGTAGTCTGGTAGATAGGTACTGCCCTTGATCCTGTAACAGGATCCGGTTTTTGACCTGCATGTACCTGAAGGGTATCAAAACCCAATTTTCTTTCACTCATAAAAAACATCTCCTTTTAATAAATTTATGGATTTTATTTATAAAAATCAGATATAAAACATCAGAGAAACCTTATTATTCAGCTGTTTATATTCTTCCGCAAGATTTTCAAGTGTAATGGAATCTACAACCTTGTTAATACTTCCATTGACAGTTTCCCAAACCTTATCGGTTATACATTGTTCAATTAGATTTTCAGATTTTCTTTTTTCTTCAATATTTTCTACTATCGAAAGGTCACCCTCAAGTACTCTCAATACATTACCGACTGTGATTTTTGACGGAGCATCGGCTAAAGCATATCCACCCTGAGCTCCTTTTATACTTTTGACAAGACCTGCTTTCCTGAGAGTTGCAAATACCTGTTCCAGATAGTTTTCAGATACATCCTGCCTCTCGGCAATTTCATTCAATGCCGTATAATCACTGCTTGAATTCACAGCAAGATCAACCATTGCTCTTAACCCATATCTTCCTTTAGTAGAAATTTTCATAACTCAACTCTCCCCAATTAATTTCCTAGTATACCTATATGTTTTATATAATAATATACCTGGTAGAAAGTATTGTCAAGGCAGAAAATAATTTTTCTATATATTTTATAAATAAAGTCAGAGCAGGAAATATCAAAAAAGTGGAGAATATAAATTAGGATTATAAATTCCATTTGAAAGGATGTTTTATGGTGGAAAAAATAGCATACTGTGAAAACTGTAATGCAGATGTTGAATATAATGTCCGAACCGAAATTATAGATTGTGATATGGACGGTATAAAATTTGCATACGAAGCAGTTATTGCAAATTGCAAGAATTGCGGAAGTGAGGTCTATGTCGATGAAATAAACGACATCAACATAATCCGCGCATATTCCTCACAGAAAAGACGCCTGGACGACCAGGCAGAAAAGGAAGAAAATGAAGAACAGTCAATTTTCAAGGAGGAGTAAATGATAAACAATTTCAGAAGGAATGGTCTTGATTCCCTTATGGTTTCAGGAGCATTGCTGATACTGCTTACACCTATGTTCGTAATAGTTTCGGATAAAGTATATGTTGATATGATGGATAGGGTTTTTTACGTTTTTACAAATTGCATTTTTTGGTTTATGGCACCAATCATAATCACTCAGCTTTTGTATGAGAAATACCTTAAAGAAATTGATAATCTTAAAATTATCAACCCGCAAAGAATCCTGGTTTTCATTACAGGTGCCCTCATGATAATTTATTACATGTTTTTTAACATGATGATAATTTACAATGTTCGTTCTCCAGGTTTTTTCGCTCCTGTCCTGATACTGTTTGCTCCTGTTATAAGCGTCTCCTTAAACAGGGTGGGTATAGGAAATACATTATTTATATATGGTTTTCATACAGTCAGGTTCGATTCAATATCAGCTTTTAAAAGAGAAGTGCTTAAGGAAAATATCCATGTGCTTATAATTAAAACAAATAATGACAAGCGGCTGGATATAAAGCATAACGCCAATATTATAGATCAGCTTGAGCAGCATATTGCAAAAAAAATGACTAAAATAAACAACATACAAAAAGAATAAATATTCCAAAAGTATAGGGCAAGCAGCCGGCTGCTTGCTTTTTTTATGTCAGAAGCAGACTTTCCGATCTTGTTTTAGTGATTAAATTAGCACAATTGTTTAACTTATATAATGTTTTTCTGAATATCTATTATTTACATAATATAAATTTAAATTTCATGCAAAAGATAAAACAGGAGGTGATATCATGATATTTAACAAAAGAACTTCAGCGGTAGTAGTAGCAGCTATCTGTTTATTATCATTTTGTTTGACCGGTTGTTCTATGACCAACACACAGCGTATTGGTCAAAATACAACTCAGCAGAAGGCCAGAACAATACCAAACAGAGGTATGATTGGTAAAATGCCTGCAAATCCGAATGGTGTTCAGCAAATTGTCCCTCAAAGAACAGCTACCTTTAATAAGGCTAAAGCTGATAATTTAACCAAGATGCTTGCAGGTATGCCCGAAACACGGAATATGATTACTGCGGTAAGAGGAAACACTGCAATTGTCGGTTATACACCTACCGGTCCGGCTAAAAATATTCCGGCTGTTAAAAATACTATAAGTGAGAAGGTAAGGCAGACAGACAAAACTATAACTAATGTTGTAGTCAGCACTTCTCCTACTATTTCTAAGGATTTAAACAGGTTAATATTTGACATCACCAACAACAAACCTGTGAAGGATCTTCACACAAGATTTGACCAGATGATTCAAATGGCAAAAACCACAGGTTAACCATGGAAAGCTGTAAATATATTTCGGTATATTTGCAGCTTTCATAATACATAAAAAAAGCTCTGCTAAAAAACATGGGGAATTTTGAAATAAAGATGGGATAAGAAAAAATAGGTCTAAACTCATATTGACATTAGCGATTTGCACCAGTATAATGAGAATTACTCAATTGGAAAACTAAAGGCTCTCTTTTGTTTGCCCGGATAAATTAAATCAAAAAACAGTGTGAGGTTCCTATATCAGGAACCTTACATTTTTGTCCAGAATTATTTATTATCATAAAGTAAAATAACAGCTACCAATTCCAGCACATCACTTCCGGTATTTTCAATAGAATGTACAGCCCCGCCGCCTGTCAAAATAGAATCCCCTTTGGCTACCTCTTTCACTTCTCCATTATCATTTACGATACCTTTACCTTTAATGACATAAAATATTTCTTCTTCATTGACATGCTCATGTAAACCAATTGAACAACCGGGGTTAATACTGATTTTTGCGCACAGGCGCGCCTTACCCGTTAATTCCTGCTGTTTGAATATGTGCATTATCTCTACTGAACCTTTACCTCCCCGCATTTGGTCCTTAATTTCAATTTCCATGTTTTCTGCTTTTTTAATCATAATAATCTCTCCCATTTATTTCTAACATAATAAATGCTATATTATAAAAAAATATCTAATTATACCAGGAGGAAAAAATGGACACAAATATTCATATTTTTAAAAAAAAGACTTCTGCAAAATGTCCAATATGCAATACTCTTATGTATGTTGTGTACTGGCATAATAAAACTCAAAGCCTTATGTGCCTTAACTGCCATTTTGGTTTTAATTATAAGCAATAATTATATTTCAAATTCTACATATAAATCATCAATTTCACTGCCGGCCTTTACCATTTCTACGGGTTTGTCCTCAGCCCCAAGCTTGTGCATATCGGATTTATCCCTAGGCACGACCAGTTCTGTTATATGTGCCTTTCCATACTCCTTATCGGTATTAATAATTGCCATCCATTGTTTAAGGACTTCCCTCAAACCAATGCAGCCTTTTTTCCCTTCGTAGGTATAAATATTATCATATAGAATATCACCGTGCATATACACATCTCTGCCCGAACGTACCAGATTGGCTGCAGTCCTTAATTCGCAGGATGCCAGGACACTGTACAGCACTTCATTTTGTTCCCTGAATGAAAGGTCAGAAAGTATGTCTACTATTTGTTTTTGCTTTTCGTCAATAAGTTTGTGATTCATCTGGATGCCCCCAATGCAAAAAACTAATTTAAAATGAATATCTGTAATAACATCAAAGTCATCATTTATTTATATTATACTTAGGTCATAATCAATATACAAATTTTATTGCCTGAAATTTATTATAGGAGGACTGTAGTGAAAGTTCTAAATAGGTCGGCGGTACAAATTGATTGATTAGAAATCTTTAACAGGAGCGGTCAACTCAATATGATTTCCTTCAGAATCGGCAATTTCCAACACCCAATTATTCTTTATCCTTGTAAGCGGAAAAACCACAGGACAATTCATTGATGCCACTTTTCCCTGGAGCTTTTCCACGCTATCGGTTTCAAAGCTTGGAAGACAATTGTCACCATAAACGTGTTTTTCATTAACTTTTCCATTGGCAAAAAGGCCCAATCTAAAACCGTTTATTTCAAAAACACTGTATATTTCATCATACTCCGCAACCTTCCGGTCCAATAATGCTTCATAAAATCCAACTGCCCGTTCCATATCCTTAACACAAATATACAACGAATTAATTCTAAATCCCATTTTTTCTCTCCGACCAATAAATTTTCAAAACAACAATATGGTTATTCTATAATTGATTCACTATCTCCTTCAATTATTGAAAAATAGATAAAATGAAACACAGATTCCAACTAAATTTAGTTAAAAGAGCAACAAAAAAACACAAGTGACAATTCACTTGTGTTTTTGGCTGCCGGAGAAGGATTTGAACCCTCACAGAATGAGCCAGAGTCATTAGTGCTACCATTACACTATCCGGCAGTATTCGCAACAAAAAGTATTATAGCATTGTTCTTTATCCTTTGCAATAGGTTTTATATGTATAAATGAAAATACTTAAATGAAAATTTTTAATCTTGAATTATATATAATTTCAATTCCTAGTGAATAAAATTTATAGTAACATCTTATCATCTTTTCATATTTTCATACGCATAACAGAATATTGGAAGGAGTGTTCATATGGATGCTAAAGACCTGCTTGTGTCAAATCTCAGTATAGCTGAAGAGAATTACAGCTGTAAAGGTACTATGGTGCTTTCTGACGGTAGTATATCCAAAAACATCGATATATCAAGCCTTGATGATGCCGAAGTACTGGATAGCATTAAGCGCATATTTACATTATCCGATTCAATTGATATTATACACAAAAAAATTATGAAGCTTATAATTGAAAAAGCAGCATTAAGCTCAAAAATTTCAGAAGGAGAATCCTATAATAAAGATACGAGTAAAATTTAAGATAAAACCTGATCAACTTTTTAGGGCACCGGAATCCCGGCTATAATCTTGGAATAACGGTGCCTTTTACTTAAATTTTGTTATGTGTCTTATAATTATCTATGTTCTCGTTGCAGCATTCTGTAATCAGTTTATCCAACTCCCTGCTTAAAACCAAGGCTTCATTTGTGTTTATGCGGCTTTCATCCGATAGAAGTTTATCCAGCTTACTTCTTAGCATTTCCATTCTGTCCAGTTTTTCTTTGTCCCACATTATATATACCCCTAATCCAACTTTATATGGGATTACCTTATATTTTAGTAATCAAGGTTTTAAAAATAGCAATTTTACATTCATATACAACAAAAATATACAAACAGCTCTCTTATTCAAAAAAGGCAAAAATAATGCAAACAGCTTTTATCTTATGCCAATGCAGCCCTTACAATACAATAAAATTAGATGTTTTTATTAAATTAAGTATTCATAATAGGATTTTTACAGCAAAGAATTACAACAACAATTACCATTTAATCAATATCTCTTTTACGTATAATATACAGCTATAAGATATGCTATAACCAAAATACCTACTATAGTATACAAAATGTTACCGACAATATCAATAGTGTATTTTACTTCATATGACAGCATATATTCCTTATTCAAGGGGTGGTAAGTATAGACAGTATGGTCAAATTCATAGGGGATAAGATAAGGCTGCTCCGAAAGGAGAAGGGCTTAAGCCAGGAAGAACTGGCCAAAAAAGCTTTAATTCATCCCACATATATAGGACAATTGGAAAGAGCAGAAAAAAATGCTACCATAGTCAGCCTGGAGAAAATAGCAGCGGCTCTTGATACTTCTCTGGAGGAATTTTTCAGAGGCTGCGATTCTGTCGGAAAAAAGCATGGGGAAAATATCCATTCAGTTATAAATAGCATACAAAAATTGAATTCAAAAGACAAGGAAGACATCCTTCATATCATCAACTTACTTATTGACTGGAAAAACAGGACTTCTGCATAATAGTGCATGATTTTAAAAATAGAATTGAAAGCAGCTCCAAGCGATGGTAAAATATTGTAACAATATATATTTTCAGGAGACGCAAAATGAGTAAATGTGTAAATTGTAACCGTGAAGATGCCGCAATTAAATTCAGTGTGCTTACCTGGAGAGGAAGCAGTAAGGAAAATGTTGAATTTACTTGTTGTTCTGAGGAATGCAAAAAGGAAGTAGAAGATTTCACTGCTTATGTAAATAAGAATGTTGCAAAATTTATAATATTAATTATTTTAGGATCCCTGTCATTTATTCCGTTTATTATATTGTACAGCTCAACAAAGAAAGATTTATATGGTATTTTATCATTATTTTCAACTTTGTTTATCATTGGTTTTGCAATATTCAAGTATCCTTTTGCTACACCGCAAACCAACTCATCATTTGGATTCAGAAAAGCCGTAAAAATCACAAAAGCTATAGGTCTGTGCCTGATGGCGTTAGGAATAGCGGTAATGGCATTATTTTCGATTTTAGGATGATTTAAAAATCTGCTCCCGAAAGTTTTCTTAACTTAGTAATTTCATCTTCCTTAAAGCCTAAAGCTTCAAGAAACAGCTGATGCTGCTCAGGCGAATTTTTTTCAAAGTCATTATGTATTTTATTGGCTGTAGCAGCATCAATTCCTGCTAAGGTTAAAACTTCATTCCACTTTTCCTGGTCCATATGTTTAATATTTCTGAGAGTTTTGCCGGTTCTAAGAATTCTAACTATTATTGCCTGTTGTGCTTTTGCAGCAATAATTTCATCATTCAATTGTCCAAGCCGTTTTAATAAGGAAGCTGCAATTCTGCTTTCATTCCCATTTATCAAATCTGCTATTTCCTCCAGTGATATTCCTGCATTCCTGTACGTCCTGACAGATTTCAGCTTCTCGATATCTTTTTCATTATATATTCTATAACCCGCCTCACTCCTTTCCGAGGGACTTACCAGGCCTATAGAATCATAATATAACAGAGCCGTCCTTGATAGACCAAAAAGTCTTGCTGCTTTGCCGACTGACAAACCCATATGTTTTATCACCCACTTTCTATAATAATATTAAATATAAAAAAGGCTTACGGTCAATAGAAATTTTCCAATGCTTCCGGCTCCTCACTTTTTTTATTATTAAATAAACAATATAGCACAATACAGGCTAATATGGCACATATACCGCAGAACAGCAGCACCTGGAATACATTAAATGTTCCGAGAATAAAGCCGAATACCAAATAGGCAAGAGGAAGTGAAAAATTCCCTACCGATCCTACAATAGCAAACACTCTGCCTGAAATATGTTTTTCAACATTTTTTTGGAGTATAACCTGATAACAGGTACTGATAACAATAATTGCTGAACTGAAGGAGGAAAATGCCAGGAACAAAGGTAATTTAGAGCTGATACCGCTCAAGCCGAGTATACTGAACAATATAAATAAAATACCGATTGCAAAAATACCCCTGAACATAATCTTATCTTCTTTATCATTAATTTTGGCAATGTTAAGAATCAGTGCAGTCAATACCACTCCAATGCCAAATAGCATTTGTATATATCCCTGATTTACAGCTCCGTTACCACCGGCAGAATTGGCAAATACTGGGATAACAACTTGTATTGAGCCGACAAAAAAGTGGATAATGGCAACAATAAAAATAATTATCAGGATTTTCTTTTTATTAAATATATATTTGAAACCGCTTCCGATATTTTCTTTTAATTTTTCTCTCCTGACCAACTCCCTTTGATCAGAATCAATATTTAAAAAAATTTCAA
The DNA here is from genome assembly GCA_030705825.1 of Bacillota bacterium. Classification (GTDB taxonomy): domain Bacteria; phylum Bacillota; class Clostridia; order Acetivibrionales; family JANLFN01; genus JAUZPR01. Next base: position 9,548 of record JAUZPR010000069.1, read on the forward strand.
AAACAGCTGATGCCATAAACGAAAGGGCGTTTACTATAAAAGCAAATCCATATCCCAAGTACGCAACCGAAGACCCCCCCAAAGCAGGTCCCAGGATTAATGTCAATCCTCCAATCAACTGACTTTTGGCATTGGCACGTGCTATATTATCTTTATCAACTATCTGAGGAATTACCGCTGAAACAGCCGGGTTAAAGAACGCAGAACTAATTGAAAGCAGTATTTCTGCTGTTATGATTATTCCCAGATTCAATGTGCCAATATAAAATATCACCGCAACTGCACTAATAACAATACCACGGAAAATATCGCTCACTATCAGGATTGTTTTTCTGTTGAACCTGTCCACAAAGCTGCCTGACACAAAACCAACCAGCACAGATGGTGCCATCGAGAAAAATAGCAGGATTCCCATCATTGCAGATGATTTTGTTGTTTGCAGTACCCAATAAGCAAGTGCCAGAGCGTAAAATTTATCTCCCAATTGAGAAACAAGCTGACCACCAAGCAAAAGATATAAATTTCTATTAAATTTTGTACTCATAATAAATAATCCTCCCATACTCTATGAGGAAGATTATAAACTATAAAGCTATAGACAGGTCAATATCTGGGGAGCCCCATAAAACAAAACCCCGGATAGAGCAGCTAAGGCTGTCTTCCGGGGATATTTCCATAATATTTTTCCTATCTTACCGAAAACTTATATATCGTTGTGTGTTCAAACGGCTGTCCGGCTTTGAAAACCGGGGAAGGAAAATGCTTCTGGTTTAAAGAGTTGGGAAAGTATTGGGTTTCAAGGCACAAACCACTTCTGCTACCATAATTGGCGTTATTTTTACAGCCCTCTTTATATTCTATAAAATTACCTGAATAAAATTGAACTCCAGGGCTTGTAGTATATACTTCCATTACCCTGCCGCTTCCGGGTTCATATACCTCTGCAGCAATTTCAGGGTTTTTGCCGCTTACCTTAAGCACCCAGTTATGATCGTAGCCATGGCCTTTGATTATCTGTTCGTAATCGCTGGACAATCCAGGCCCTACAGGAGTCAATTGGGTGAAATCCATCGGGGTTCCCTTAACATCCCTGATTTCCCCTGTAGGAATGCCGAATTCATCGTTTGCGGTAAATTTATCCGCATATATCTTAAGCTGATGCTCAAGAACACTTCCGGAATCATGCCCTCCCAGGTTGAAATAGGAATGGTTTGACAGATTTATGACCGTATCCTTATCGGCCACTGCATAATAATTTATTCTTAACCCGTTATCTTCAGTCAGAGTATATGTAACTCTGGTATCCATGTTCCCCGGGAAACCTTCTTCTCCGTCCTTACTGTAGTAGGACAGCTGAAGGGCTTCTGACCCGTCCTTGTTTATAATCTCCGCTTTCCACACCTTTTTGTCGAAAGCATTAAAACCGCCGTGTAAGCTGTTTTCACCATCGTTTTTTTCAATTGTATATTCTACTCCATTGATTTCGAATTTTGCATTTTCAATCCTGTTTGCATGACGCCCCAGAATTACGCCAAAATATTTATCATTGTCCATATAACCTTCAAAACTATTATAGCCAAGAGCAACATCGGCAAATTTTCCATTTCTGTCGGGTACCGAGATAGAAACCACAGTTCCGCCGAAATTGGTTATTTCCACTGTCATACCCTTTGAATTTTTTAAGGTAAAAATATCAATTTGAGTTCCATCGTACATTTTTCCGAAGTTTTTTTTTCTTATACTCATATATATCCTCCTGTATACTGTAAATCTTGCTTTTAAAAAACAATATGTATGAAAATATTTCTTGTTTAGCTTATTAAGATTATAATAAAAAAATACACACAAATCAATTAAAACTCAGGTAACATGGATATTTTGATAAATTAAAAAAATAGCCGCTGATATTTTACCAGCGGCTTTATAATAAAAGTTATTAGGACTCGAGTATATATTTGTTAAGAATGGCCTCAAGCATTTCCTGTCTGCCTGAATTATTCTTGATCTGATCATGTTCCATAGCATATTTTTCAAGTTCCTTGAATCCAACCTTACCGCCGACGATGTCTTTACCGATTCCGGCAGTGTAACTTGAATATCTTTCTGCAATGAATTTATCTAATTTACCGTCCTTAATCATCTTGTCGGCAATCTTCAATCCCTTTGCAAATGTATCCATACCTGCTACATGAGCATAGAACAGGTCAATGGGTTCAAATGAACCTCTTCTTACCTTTGAATCGAAGTTAAGTCCGCCTGTAGTGAAACCGCCTGCTTTTATTACTTCATACATGCAAAGTGCAGTGTCATATATATTAGTTGGGAATTGGTCTGTATCCCATCCTAAAAGCATATCCCCCTGGTTGGCATCTATGCTACCGAAGAATCCGTTTTCTCTGGCAACTCTTACTTCATGCTGGAAGGTATGAGCAGCAAGTGTTGCATGGTTTGCTTCAATGTTCATCTTGAAGTAAGGATCCAATCCATGAGTCTTCAGGAAGCCTATTACAGTCTGTGTATCAAAATCATACTGGTGCTTTGTAGGTTCCTTCGGCTTTGGTTCGATAAGGAACTGGCCTTTGAAGCCTATTTCCTTGGCGTAATCAACAGCCATTTTAAGGAATCTTGCAAGATTGTCTGTTTCAAGCTTCATATCTGTGTTCAAAAGGGTTTCATAACCTTCTCTGCCACCCCAGAAAACGTAGTTTTGTCCGCCGAGTTCAAGAGTAACTTCCATTGCCTTCTTAACCTGAGCTGCTGAATAAGCAAATACATCTGCATTTGGAGAAGTTGATGCGCCATGTACAAATCTCTTGTTTCCGAAAAGATTTGCAGTACCCCATAACAACTTGGTTTTGCTGCCCTTCATCAGTTCCTTGGCCAATTTAACTATTTCATCAAGATTTTTGTTGGTTTCTTTAAGTGAATTTCCTTCAGGTGCTATATCTCTGTCATGGAAGCAGAAAAACGGAGCTCCGAGCTTTCCGAAAAATTCAAAAGCAGCTTCCATTTTAACTCTAGCAAGTTCCATAGGATCGCTGATTGAATCCCACGGTCTTTCTGCAGTTCCTACTCCGAAGGGGTCGAGGCCTACTCCCTGGAAAGTGTGCCAGTAAGCTACTGCAAATCTCAGGTGGTCCTCCATTCTCTTTCCATTGATAATTTCATCAGGATTATAGTACTTGTAAGCAAGCGGGTTGTCGGAATCTTTTCCTTCATACTTGATTTGAGAAACTCCTTTAAAATATTCGGTCATGTTATCTCTCCCTTTCTTTATTTTAATTTAATGGCTATTATAATGTGTATTTAAAAAGAACCTTCAGGGGTATGATTGCCGCGCCTAGAGCCGAGGCGCTTTCACCTATTTCAGACGCAACAACCTCCACTCTTTCTGCAGGGTCTTTTAAAGCTTTGCATTCTACTACGCCTTTAATAATGTCTATTACAAGGTCGGCATATTTAACAAATTCCTTGCCTAAAACGATTTTTGAGGGATTCAGGGTGTTTACCAGATTGGTTACGGCTATTCCTATATACCTTGCTGCTTCGTTTAAAATATTCCTTGCTGCTTCATCACCGCTTCTGGAAGCGTCTATAACGGCATCCAGATCAATTTCCTCAACATCATCAAATCTGTTGAGACTTGAAACCACTCCCTGCTTTATCAGCCTTCTGGCCCTCTCGACTATGCTTCTCGAGGAGGCAACCGTCTCAAGACAACCATAATTACCGCATCCGCATTTCGGCCCATTTTCATCCACCGAGATATGGCCAACCTCTCCTGCAGTACCTCCGGTTCCCCTGTACAGCTTTCCCCCTGTAAAAATTCCCGCTCCTATACCTGATTTGATGTTTATGCATACAAAATTGCCAACATTGCTGCACAAGCCTATCCAGTTTTCACAAATTGCCGACGACATGGACTCGTTCTCAACATACGAAGGAATATCCCCAAGTATTGTGAGACTTTGCCTGATATCGGCATTTTCCCATTCCAGGTTGGGTGCAAGAACAATTTTATGTGTAAGACTATCAACCATACCGGGCACAGAAAATCCGATTCCCAGAAGCTTGGAAAAATCCAAAGACTGCTCTTCAAGCATTTTTACGACAAGTTTTTCAGCTTTCTTAATAACAAGATCAAATGATGGAGGAACCAGCATGTCAATGCATTTATTATTTACAACCTTCCCCGTAATATCCATCAGTACTGCCTTGATATAATCGGTATCCATATCTATTCCGGCGGAATAAAAGGAATCCGGTTTAAGCTCAAGCATTATGGGGCGTCTTCCGCCTTTAGATTCTCCTGTGCCCATCTCGTGTATGTAGCCTTTACCGATCAGGCTGGCAGTTATGACGCCCATTGCCGTTGCCGAAAGCCCGGTAATACTTGAAAGCTCAGCTTTTGATATTGCCTTGTTGGTTCTTATAAGGTCAAGTACCACCGATTCGTTATATTCTTTTAAAAATTTACTGTTGCCTGCCCTTTTAGCAGCCATAGCTTCTCCTTAAAATCAAGTGTTCAATATCTTAGCAAGATCGGAGAAATCGCTCTTAAGTGAAGTATAAAGTCTACGGTACAATCCGTAAAATTTTGAATACTTCTCGAATAACCCCTGATCAAAGCTTTGACTTGTCTTAACTTTAATTGTAGCATCACATGCCTGTGCTACACTTCCGTATACTCCTGCTCCAACGCCTGCCAACAGTGCTACTCCCAAGGCAGGGCCTTCACTGGAGTTGATTGTATTAATTGAAGTTCCGAATACATCAGCCTGCATCTGCCTCCAGAGCTTACTCTTTCCGCCGCCGCCCGAAGCTCTTACTTCATTTATCTCTATACCCATACCTTTAATTATTTCAAGACAATCCCTGAGACTGTATACGACACCCTCCATAACGGCTCTGATCATTTCGGGCTTTTCATGCTTTGCAGACAAGCCAAAAAATACTCCTTTTGCGTTAGGGTCAAGGTGAGGTGTCCTTTCTCCCATGAGATAAGGCAAATATATAAGTCCGTTACTGCCGGGTTCGGTTTTTAAAGCTTCTTCATCCATCAATACATATGGATCAACCTTCATAAGCTCGGCAGTACGTTTTTCTTCAATACAGAAATTATCCCTGTACCATTTCAAAGAAAGTCCTGCCCCCTGTGTAACTCCCATTACGTGCCAGGTATTGGGAACAGCGTGGCAGAATGTGTGTACTCGCCCTTCAGGATCTATAGTTACTTTATCCGAATAGGCAAATACAACACCTGAGGTTCCTATTGTAGATGAAATGACACCCGGTTTTACTATGCCGTTTCCTACAGCTCCGGCAGCCTGGTCCCCTGCTCCGCCCACAACAGGTGTACCTTCCTTAAGTCCTGTAAGCTGTGCAACCTGTTTGGTTACTTTTCCAGTTACCTCTTGGGATTCGTACAATTTCCCCAGCATGCTTTTATCTATTCCAAGCTTGCCAAGTACATCATCGCTCCATTTTCTTGCAGGTATGTCCATGAACTGCATACCGCTAGCATCGGATACCTCTGTTGCGAATTCACCTGTAAGTCTTAATCTAATATAATCCTTAGGAAGTAATATCCTTTTTACTTTTTCGAACAGTTCAGGCTCATTATTCTTTACCCACATTACCTTCGATGCTGTAAAGCCTGTAAGTGCGGGGTTTGCTGTAATTGCTATAAGCCTTTCCTTACCTATTAGAGAAGTGATTTGATTACATTCAGCAGAACTCCTCTGATCACACCAGATAATTGATTTTCTTAAAACATTGTCGTTCTTGTCTAAAAGAACTGCACCATGCATCTGTCCAGAAAGACCAATTCCCTTGATGTCCTCCGCATTAACTCCGCTTTTTGCAATTACTTCGGAAATGGTTTTGCAGACCGCATTCCACCAATCCTCCGGGTCCTGTTCAGCCCACCCTATTTCGGGTTGATATAAAGGATATTCGCCAAGAGCACTTGCAACTGTATTGCCGGCCTCATCAAAAAGTACCGTCTTGGTACCGGAAGTTCCGATATCAATACCAAGTAAGAAAGCCATAAAATTATCCTCCTTCCTAAAGAACACTTTTTAATATTATATTATAAAGTATAATATAATTTGATATGGATATCAATAATTTCATATTAAATTTACAAACTTTTTAATTTAACATTATAATGTTTTGGTAAAAAAATATAAACTATAGTATTACCTGAATACTGAATTGTATAAAGATAGGCACCCCTTTTTTCAGGAATGCCCGATGGAAGTTTTTTATATTAAGCTTTTCTTGCCTGTATATAATCATCAATAATCTTGTCAAATCTTGATCTTATTGCAGTTATCACGGAGTTTTCTGCAGACCTGAAGCTTTTTTCGTCAATTAAGGATACAGGCAGAACTTTTATTGAAGTACCGGAAATAAACAACCCGTCTAAAGCACCAAGCTCAATTACATCTGTAAGAGCTTCAACCACCTCTAAATTCAATTGCCTGCAAGCATCGATTATATACTGTCTTGTTATCCCCTTAAGTACATATTCTCCTGGAGAGGTGAAAACTTTATTCCCTTTTATAAAAAATGTGTTTGATTTACTGCCTTCGGTAATCTTGCCTTCTTGATTGACAAGTAAAACTTCAAATGCCTTTATCTCTTTTATTTTGTTTTCTGCTGCTTCCTTGTAGGAATGATTTATTTGTTTTACATTTGGGTTATTTCTTTCAAGATGAATCAAGCCTGTCTTAACACCCTTCGAAATTTCTTCCTGTCCCGGATAATAGCTTTTACTTATATAAATAAGTAAATTCTGCTTTCCCGCTTTTACAAAGACGTTAAGTTTGGCGTTGCAGTTTGTTAGACTGTTTGCTTTGGCAAGTTTTTTAATCCGGGAAGCAAGCTCATTCAAGGAAATAGCCGGTTTTAGGCCAAGTGCCTTCAGCGATCCGGTTAACCTCTCATAGTGATCCTCCAGGAACAAGGGCACCCCGTCTATAATTCTGATTACTTCATAAACAGTATCTGAATCCTCGTAATCTTTTGATATAAAATCTTCTTCATTAATAATGTTATTATCAAACATCATAATTTTTGCAGCAATATCTTTCATATTACCAATCCCTGTCCAATTAAATTTAAGTTCAATTTTATATTGTAGCACAAACACTTAGCATAAAAAAGATAACTGTTTGATAAAACATATTTACTTTCTTATATTTCTAATATATAATAATCCGGTAATTCTAGGGAAGGAAAGTGAGCCATACATGTGCCATTATTACTTACTTACAATCGATTTAGCTTAACTCAGGGTAAGTCTGCCCTTTTTTAAGCATAAATTGATAAGTAGTAAATAATGGTTATGTTAAAGACTCTTTTATTTTGTCCAGATTTAAAAGTCATATTATATTGCAGAACACAATTGTTTGAATCAGTTTTTTGATTTTGCAATATGATTATGGACTGAATTTATAAAAAGAAAGAGGAAGTTACATTCCTCTTTCTTTTTGTTTTTTAAGCCATTTCACCGAAGTGAAATGTGCCCTGAATTGAACGGGCCAGGTGCCCCTGATTTATATGGAGGATTAAAATGTATACATATTTAAAAGCAATTATAAATTTACCAAACGGAGTAAAATTCTTTTTTCTGACAGAGCTTATTATCGGTATAGGCGGAGGTATTTGGGGACTTAACTTTAATTTTCTCATGAAGTCCAAAGGCTTCAGTTTGTCTGAAATAGGAAAAATCATTGCTGTAAGCCCACTTGTTACTGCGTTGTTTTCACTGCCGGCAGGATATTTATGTGACAGATCCGGCTATAAAAGAAGCATGATAGCAGGCTGTGCATCAAGAGCTGCGGCCATGTTTATTGCCTTTCTGGCGGATTCGACAGGTCTGATATACCTGTCCAGAATCCTGACCGGTATAGGCGATTCGTTCGTTCTAACAAGCTCGTATCCTTATATCACATCAATGGTAACGGAAGAAAAGAGAAGCATGGTATACAGTTTACTGTTTTCGTGCATGATGTTTTCGTCCTTTTTAGGCAGTACAGCAGGAGGCTTTCTGCTAAAGGTTATTAAAGACTCCGACCGTTATGAGATATCCATTATTATTGCATTTATAATTATGTTTGTCGTAACAATAATGAGATGCTTTCTTCCTAAAGCTTCAGTTAAAAGGGAAAAAGGTGAAAAAGCAAGGATTTATATACCAAGGCAGAAATTCCTGTTTGCTTATTTACTTAATGATTTTATAGGCTTTATATCATATTTCATTGGTACATCTATGCTTAACCTTATACTGAGAGATGTTATGAAAATGTCCGATTCATTTACAGGAATCACCTTGGGGCTGTCCACAATAATGTCCAGTGTGGCCGTATTCATTGTTCCCCATGTCACCAGCCGTTTCAGAGGTACTAAAGTGGGCTCGCTGGCCTTGTGGATACTGA